>CACEMT010000006.1 GCA_902560685.1 uncultured Pelagibacteraceae bacterium
TTTTTCTTTCTTGTTCAGCTTTTTTTTGAGCTAACAACAACTGTTTTTTCTTTTCCTCTTCTTCTTTTTTCTTCTTTTTTTCATCAGCTATTTGTTGATCTGATTTTTCTAAATTTTTTGCTAATAATATTTTAGTTTCTCTTTCTTTAATGAAATAGTTTTCTGCAATAATAGGGTTTTGGCTATCACCAGTTATCTCTCTTAAATCAACTATTACACATTCACCTTCTCTTAAACTGAATTTTTTCTTTCTAGCATTTAGGTAGCATTTTTTAACAGCTTTTAGTTCTGTTGCTGTTGTTTTATCTTCAGTAGAATAGCCCCATCCCCAAGCAAAAGGTGAGATTTCTTTTAATTTTTTATCTTTTGTTAATCTTGATAATTCTTTTTTATAATCAATAAAAACAGCAAGAGCTAATGTTTTAATTTTTTCACCATTAAAAACTGCATTTTTTTTTGAATATTTTAAATATTTGTTTTTAATATTTTTGTTACCCAGTATTATTTTATATAATCTGTTAAGAGTTTCGTCGTTTTCTTCATACATTTTTGCTCGTGCATATGCATTTTCTTTAAAGTCCTTTATTGCCTGTAGAGCTATCTTCTTTTGCTTATCGTTCGCTTCTTTAATCTGAAATCTTTTAAAACCTTTGAACTTATAAAATTTTGATTTTATATCTACAATTTGATTTACTACAGAAATTTTCCATTGAAATTTAAGATCACCTTCTTTTAATTTAATAACCACATTAGGGTCTTTGCCAGAGAATTCATAAATTCCTTTTGAAATAACATTAAAGTTTATATCTAAACGATGATATTCATCTATTTGAAATCTATAATATACGGGCCCATCTCCTCTTAAGTCATCAATTAAAAAAGTATATCCCCAAAAATAAAATTCATTATATGGAACATATTTAATCTTTTGTTTCTTATCTATGTCTAATGCTGATTTTAATGAAACATCATCGATATCATTCTGTTTTGTTTCAACTTTTGCATACTTGTTTTCTTCGTAATTTTTTACTGAAGAATTTATTTTATGTTGTTCATCAGGTGATGCTGTTACAAACTGATATCTTCTATATCCTTTGTAATCATAAACTTTAGATTTTATATCTATTATTAAGCCTACCGTAGAAACTTTCCATAAAAATTTTTGATTGTCTTCGTTTAATTCAAATACTTTTTTATCTTTTTTATATTTAAAGCTTCCTGTTGAAATAACTTTATGATCTTTATTTAATCTATAATAAATACCTTTATTATCGATCGTTGGATCAAACCTATAATAAACAATTCCGTCACCTCTTAAATCATTAATTTTACTTGCAAACTGAAAAAAATATGACCCTCCAGTAGACTGGCTTTGATATCCATCGAAATTTGTATATTTTACTTTTTCATCTTTATTAATCTCGATACCTGATTTTAAAAAATCATCTTGTTTTGTATCAACTTTTACATACTTCTCACTGTTAGTTTTGTAATTTTTTATTGAAGAATATATTTTATCTTGTTCTTTAGTTGACGCTTCTACAAATTCATATCTTCTGTATCCTTTGTAATCATAAGCTTTGGACTTTATATCTGCTATTCCGTTTGACATAGAAATCTTCCAATAAAATTTCTCATTATCTTCGGTTAGTTCGAATGCTTTTTTATTGTTTATAAATTCAAAATCTCCGGTTGAAATAACTTTATGATCTTTGTTTAGTCTATAATATGTACCTATATTATCTATTTTCTGATCAAATTTATAATAAACAATTCCATCACCTCTTAGGTCATTAATTTTATGTGCTTTTAAATAAAAGTACGCTATATCGTATCCTCTTTGGCCACCAAACTTTGAGTAAGGAACTTTATCTTTTTTATTAATCTTAATTCCTGCTTTCAAAGAAGTGTCATTGTTATCATTTTGATTTTTTGCTATCTTTGATTTTGCTTTACTAAAATGCTCTTTTAGAAGGTTATATTGTTTTTTATTAACTTCTGTATAAGAAGTCATGCACACTGTGCCTTTTGCTTTTGATGTATAAAAAAATTCATTTTCTCTTTTCAAATAATCTTCTCTAAAATTTTCAATTCTTTCACCAATTTTTTCATCTACGCAGTATATTTTTGAGTTGGCGTTAGCGCTAAACACTAATCCCAAACCAAGGACCACAAACAGATATGCTAGTAAGCGTTTCATTATCTATAACTCATTAATATTTTATCAGGATCGCCTGCAAGAGATGGGTTTTGCTGTCTTCCAAGCTCTGATGCTTTTTGTGAAACATTTTCATCCATATAAGCAAGTAGTTCTCCATTAGTAATTTTCTTATCATTATTACTATCAGCTTTGCCTTCTAAACCTTTCATTAAATAATAAGAGAAAATTCCATGTTTTGCTTCTTTTAAACCCGATGAAATTTGATCTAATTTAGATGCGGTAAATATTGTAAAGTTATCTGGGATATCTTCTTGATCATCTGTAACAATTCTCACAGGTCTTGCTGATGCAAGTAGCATTTTTTCATCCCTTGAGATACCGCTATAACAAGTATCCATAAACATAGTTACTGATTTAGGACTTAGTTTTATAATTTCTTCAAATAATTCGGTTCTTGATAGCGCTGTTCTACTCAACAAGTCAGGATCACTATCTTGAGGCAAAATATATAATTCTTCACCATTGTTTGATGCTAAACCATGTCCTGCAAAAAATATTATCAATTCAGTTTGATTTTTCTTAATTTTACTAGGTAACCATTTATTAATTGTACTAATTGATTGAACTAAATTTGCATCTTCGTCTACTAGTAGTTTGATATTTGATTTTGATATACCAAATCCTTTTCTTGCATATTCATAAAAATATTTAGCATCTAAATTTGCAAAGTTAGCTGCTGGTGTTTGCTCATACTTTTCAATTCCTATTATTAAAGCAACTCTATTTTTATTAGATTTAGATCTAATTATAGAAGGATTAAGTTGTTCTAATTTTTCTACAAATTCTGTTTCTTCTATATCAATTGTAATACTTACTAGTTTTGGCTTTGATCTATTGCCCCATTGATCAATTGCAACAATTTTTACCTGTTCATCAACTGGACTAAACCTTTTAATTTTAAACTTACCTTTTTTAACAGGTATTGTCTTACCATCTATTTCAACAAATAGTTTTTTAGAACTATCTATAACTTTTCCTTCAATTTCATAAGTACTATCATTAACCGTTATCGCTTCTGCAATCTCAATTACAGGTGCTTCATTATCAATATCTCCTGTCTCTGGTTTAAATTCTTCTTGAGTAGTTTTTGCTACTTTAGCTACTTTTTTCTTTTCTTTTTTGACTACTTTTTTTTTTGTTTTATTTTTTTCTTCTTTATTTAAAACTCTAGCTAGATAAGTAGGGTTAATATGAAAAATTCCTTTATTAGAATCGTATTTTTTTTTTAAATAATCAAACAAAACTTCATTGTTATTTTTAGTTACTACAAAATCTTTACCTTCACATATAGAATTTTGTTTAAGTTTTGTTACTACATGGCCAAAAGAACTTGTAGAGCCTGCTTGTACACAAAAAGCCAAGCTACCTCCGGCTATCTCCTGCGTTTGGCTTGGTTCTGCTTTGGCAATTTGAGTTTTTTGTTTTTTATTAATTAAGGACAAAAATTCTTCAACACCATGCTTTTTTGCTAACCGAATTATATTATTTGGATCTTCTTTAACAACTTTTTTAGGAATTCTTCGATTTAATATTTTGGCATAAATGTCACCATTTAGATCTTTTGAAAATGTAACTTTTTCTTCAACAACATTATTTATTCCATATCCTAATTTAATACTTACTCTTTCATTTTCATTAGTATATTTCCATTTACATTTGACTTGCTGATTTCCTTTGTATTTGTAATTTCTGAAAATACCTCCAATATTTGAACTAGCCTTACATTTTCCATTATCTAAAAAAAGAAGTGTAGTATTTCCTAAATTTAAAATATTTGCATTCATTGAGTAGGCATTGAAAATAACATTGAATTTTTCTGATTGAGTTTTGTTTTCTGTTACTTTCTGCGTTTTGCTTGGTTCTGCTTTGGCAATTTTAGTTTTGCTATTATCACCCCCGATTTGCTTTATTAACTTTGAAACTTTATAATTTTTTGCAAGAGATAAAATCTCATTTGGATCTGCAACTCTGCTTATAGTTTTGCCTATAGAATTAATTGGTTTAACTCTCATTTCTTTTGGATATATAGAAATATTTACTTTATTTTGAATTCTAGCATAAATATTATTATCTCCCCCCATTCTATAGCTACATTTAAAATCAAAGCTACTTTCATAATTTAAGTTTTCAACTAATTTATCTATACTTGTTCCAAACTTACATTCTCCATTTTTTAAAAGTAAAATTGCTTCATTTAGATTATTTGTACTTGAATTATAAAATGACGCGATAGTACCAGAATTAGGATACTCAAAAGCATAAAAAATATAGTCATTAACATTTAGATTTGTCTTTATTTTTTTTTTTGAAGAAGCTTTATTTTTTTCTGACACAGTTCCTTCTACCTGCAAATTTTTTCTCCAATCATTATCACTTTTTTTAGCAACTTTTTTCTTTTTGCTTGGTTCTTTTTTAACAATTTTAGTATCATCTATATTGAGTAATCTATTTTTTGCTTTTTCAAATTGTGATTTAGTAAAAACACCATCGTCATATAATCTTTTTAAATTTTGAAGCTCTTCAACAATATTAGTTGGTTCTTTAGTTTGACTTAGTTTTTCAGTACTTTGAATTTTATCATATTCTTTTTTAGCAAGATATTTGCCCTTCGAAATTTTTGATTTCATGCTTTCCCAAGAACTTGCAACATTGCTCCCGTTATCTGACCAAAAAAATGGGTCCATCAAAATATAAGATTTAGTATTTTGAGGTGAAGTTGTTAAATATTTCATTAAATTTGTTTTTCCATCCTTATAAAATGGTTCTTCTTTTTGAATAATTTCCAAAGAAGATTTCCTCCATGAAACATAAGGAATGTATTTAACACTTTGCGCCAATCCTCTTGCTGATGTCATGTGTTTAAGAACTTCCATAGCTTCTTTTTTTCTTGGGCTTTTTTTTACTAATCCAAAATATTCATAATCAATAATTTGAGAGTCCCATAATTGTCTGATTGGAGCACCTTCTCCTATTTCTGCATTAAAGAACCTAGCATTCCAACCTGTGGACATAACAACTTCTCCTGATGTAAGTAAACTAGGGGGTTGTGCGCCTGCAGACCAAAATACACATCCACCATTAGGATCTGCGCATAAATCATTAATTAAGTTTAATGCCTTTTTTCTATTTTTTTTATTTTGTAAAAATTTATAAATACTTTTTCCACCTTTGCCTGGTTTAATTCCTAATGCAGATGAAGAAATTTCTAAGTTGTGTAATGCTGATTTATATAAACCTCTTTTGCCAGGAAATTTTTTTGTATTAAAAAAATCTTCAATAGTTTTTGGCGTGTTTTTTAAATTTTTATAATTGTACCCAATATTCCAAGAGTAAAATATATTTCCTACAGCACATTTTGAATGCATCTTTGTAAAAAAATCTTTACTAGCTGGAGTTCCATCAGGTGCTGGTAGAAAGTCTTTATCAAAATTAAATTCTTGAAATATACCTTCATCACAACCAATTACCGCATCCATTGGAAAAATATCAATTATATCCCATTTAATTTTACCACTTTTGATTTGTGATCTTATTTCGCTTAAGCCTCCTGAGTAATTAACCCATTTAATTTTAATACCTGTTTTTTCTTCTGCATATTTTCCCATTCCAAGCTTTTGACTTTCAGTGTATGCACCACCCCATGATGCTATAGTTACTGTTTTGCTGTGTGCAGAAACACTAAACATCAGACCAAGAACTATGAACAGATATGCTAGTAAGCGTTTCATTATCTATAACTCATTAAAATCTTATCAGGATCTCCGGAAAGAGCAGGATTTTGTTGTCTACCAAGGTCTAAAGCTCTCTCTGAAACATTTTCATCAATGTAAGCAAGCATTTCTCCATTAGTAATTTTTTTATCTTCATTTGTATCAGCCTCACCTTCAAGACCTTTCATCAGATAATATGAAAATATTCCATGCTTTGCTTCCTCAAGTCCTGATGAAATTTGCTCTGCTTTGGATGCTGTAAAAATTGTAAAATTATCTGGCATTTTATTACTCTCGTCTGCAACTATTCTAAGTGGTTTAGCTGATGCCAATAAAGTTTCTTCATCTCTTGATACACCACTATAACAAGTATCAAAAAACATAGTGACACTCTTAGGGTTAAGATTAATTATTTGATCAAATAGTTCACTTCTAGACAAAGCTGTTTTTGATAATAAATCAGGATCAGCATCACTTGGTAAAATATATTTTGATTTACCATCACTTGAAGCTAAACCATGGCCAGAGAAAAAAATGATTAAATCTGTCTCATTGGATTTAATTTTTCCAGGCAACCATTTAAAAATTGCTGTATACGTTTTTGAAAGAGAAGCATCTTCATCAACTAAAATTTTTATGTTTTGTTTTTTAATACCAAAGCCTCTTCTTGCATAATCGAAAAAATATTGTGCATCTAAATTTGCAAAACTTGCTTTAGGTGATTGGTCATATTTTTCTATACCAATTATTAAAGCAACTTTAGTATTAGATTCTTCAGATTCAATTTTTGAAGGATCTAATGGCTCTAATATTTCAGCTATTTCACTATCCTCAACATCTACTATTATATTAATAGTTTTAGGTTTTGACTCATTTCCCCATTGATCAATTGCAACAATCTTAATTGCTTCATCAACAGGACTAAATCTTTTTATATTAAATTTACCATTCTCAACTTTTACAATTTTTCCAGCGATTTTTATAAATATTTTATCTGATTTGTCTGTAACCTTTCCTTCAATTTCATAAGAATTATCATTAACAGTTATTGTTTCAGCAATCTCAATTACAGGCGCTTCGTTATCAAGACCTTCTTCCTCAGGTTTAAATTCTTCTTTCTTTTTTCTTTCCTCATCAGCTTTTTTTTGAGCTAAAAGTAATTCATCTTTCTTTTTTTCTTCTTCAGCCTTTTTTTGAGCTAAAAGTAATTCTTGCTTTTTTCTTTCCTCTTCAGCTTTTTTTTGGGCTAGAAGTAATTCTTGTTTCTTTTTTTCATCCTCTTCTTTTTGAGCTAACAAAAGTTCTTTTTTTCTTTTTTCCTCTTCTTTCTTTTGTTGAGCTAAAATTTTTTCTTGCTTTTTTCTTTCTTCCTCAGCTTTTTTTTGGGCTAAAAGTAACTCTTTTTTCTTTCTCTCTTCCTCAGCTTTTTTAATTTTTCGTTCTTCTTCTTCAGCTTTTTTCTGGGCTAGAAGTAATTCCTCTTTCTTTTTTTCTTCTTCAGCTTCCTTTTGGGCTAAAAGTAATTCTTTTTTCTTTTTCTCTTCCTCAGCTTCTTTTTGAGTTTTTGATAAATCTGCTATTAGGGTATCAATTTTATTCTCTTGTTTTGTATGTTTTGCATATTCGCTTACAATTTTTTCAAAAATTTTATCTTTTTTATCTACTTTAGCAGTTTCAATGTTATTTGCTGACCAAAATTGATTTGTAAAGAGTAGTTCACAATCACCGTATTTTTTTTGTTCTTTATCATTTTTGCCTTTAAACTTTAAAAAAATCTTATCTTCAACGATTTCTCCATCCCATAATCCTTTCTTACTTCTTATATTTATGTTTACTTTAGTTTCATTTTTTTCTGGTTGAACATTTATTTTATAATTCCATTTATTTTTTTTTGACCACTTGCTTTTTATCATTTTGCTGTCCCTAATTGTTAAGTAAAAATCATTCATGTGATCTTTTTCAACAAAATCAAAATACTTATAAGATTTAGGTTTAGATTTTTCGCAAGTATTATTTTTTAATAGATATACTCCATCATATTTAGACATATCAATTTCTTCAGCATTAAAACTGTAGAGTAATCTTTTTCTTTTTTCGTGAGCTTTTTTGCGATCACTTGGTGTGTCTATATCAAAATCAACTGCACTTTTAAGTTTATAATATAATATTTTTGGAACTCTTATTAAATCTGGATTATCGGATAACTTCCAATTTTCAAAATTTTCTTTACCCTTTAATTTTTTATACCTTATAGAAATTAATCTTTTTTTTGCTCGATTTTGCTCTCCTACAAAATAAAAATAAACTCTCATACCAGGAGCTAATAAAATTTTATCTTCAACTTTTTTTTGAGCTAACTGTACTAGTTCTTTATTTTTTAAATTAGCTGCTTCTTCTTCATCTCTGTACTTTTGTCCTTCATCCCATTTTAGTTTTTTTTCTACTGTTTGTTTGTTATCTTCTTTACTGTCATTAGAAAGTTTACTTAAAAGAAAAGTATCTTTTTGTTCGTTCATTTGATCAATCTCAGGAAAAAACATAAATTCTAAATTATTTATAAAAGAATTTTCAAAACCAGATTTTGTTTTAATTAAAGAAACAGGCGCACGTCCATTTTTACTTGTATTTTTTTCATACTCACCCTTGTATTGTGCGTTTTTACATTTTACTTCAACATCACCAGTTTCAAACATATGAACACCAACATCTTTATGTTTGGTTGTTTTAAAATTGCAATTGTAAATTGGTTTATCTCCTTTATTTCCTTCAATTGGAGAATTGCTAAAAAAGAAAATTTTACCTTTGCTGCTTGTGCTTCGTAATTTTTTATTAAGTTTGGAATAACCAACATAATAACCAATTATTTCCTGACCATTATTAGAAAAAACGCTTGGAGCAAAAATATATTTGTAGAATTCTGATTTTTTTTTAGAAAAATCTTTCTTTGTAAAAATTGAGATATCAATATCTTTTCCAACGTTATCAAATATTGCAGGGAAGGTTTTACTTTGAAAAAGTAATCCCATACCAAGAAACAAAAATATATAGAACAGTAAGCGTTTCATTGAATTATATTATCAAAATATAGCAAATTTTACATATATTGATTAACTATAAATATAGACCTAGTATGCGCTATGCATAGAAAAACTAATTTTTTTAGTCTTGTAATTTTATTATTTTTTTGGATTGGTAATTCTTTTGCAGAAAACTTTGATTTAAAGTTAAAAGATATTAGAGGAGAAATTAATAGAGATAATTTAACTGAGGCAATCAAACTATTAAAAAAAATTAAAGTAGGAAACGAACTGCAACAAGACAAAATTAATATTCTGTTTGGAGATATTTATCTAAAAATAAATAAAACAAATAAAGCTGAAGAATTTTATGAAAAATCTTTTTTTACAACAAATCAAGACATTGAAGCTCTAAGCGTAGTTGGTTTAGCTGAAGTAAAATTAATTCAAGGAAAGCTTAATGATGCTATTCAATTTGCAAAACAAGCAATTTCTCTAAATCCTGACGGAATTAGGCCAAAAATTATCTTTGCGATTGCAAAAACCAGAATTGGTGAAGGTGAAGAAGCAATTAAAGTATTAAGTGAATTATATAGTACCAGAAAAGACGCAGAAGTGGCCCTAGCAATTTCAGATTACTACATTTCATTTGACGACGTAGAGCAAGCCATAAAAATACTGGAGGATTATTTAAATAGAACTCCAAATAACATCAAAGTTCTAGATCAAATAGCAACTTTATATTTAATGAATGGAAATAAAGAAAATGCAATTGAAGCAAAATTAAAAGTTTTTAAGTTTCATGAGATCAATAGAAATAAAGACAAAGCAAGATCAGCAAAAACTTGGATCATATCAGTTGATCCTACTTATTTTGATGAACCGGTCGTAGTTGAAAAAATTGAAGAGAATGAAATTAAAGATTATGTAGAGGACGAAATAGAAAGTTATGATGAAAATAAAGTTACACCAAACTATGAAGATTTTGCATTTGCACCAGATGGTAATGGCAGTGGATTTATAGTTGGTAATGGAAAATTTGTTATAACTAACTACCATGTAATAGAAAAAGCGAAAAAAATTTCAGTAAGAAATGGAAGTGGAAATGTAACTAAGGCAATTGTTTTAGATTATTCTAAAGATTATGATCTTGCAATTTTAGAATTAAAAGATCCATATCCAAAAGAATTTGCGGTTGATTCAAAAGATTTTGCAGATCCAAAAGCTGGCGAGGACGTAATATCTTTAGGGTACCCTGGTATTGGATTAACTTTTGAACAACCAACAATAACCCAAGGTATAGTTAGCAAAGTTTTAAAAGATGAAGGCATCTTCCTTACAACTGCAGCAATTAACCAAGGAAATAGTGGTGGACCAATTTTTAATTTAAATGGAAAATTAGTGGGCGTTAGTTTTGCAGGTTTAGATAAAGTGGCATTTTTTTTAGAATCAGGTCAGATACCAACTGATATGGGTTTTGCTATTAACAGTAACAAGATTAATGAAGTATTTAAATATAAAAAAAAAGTACCGATTAAATCTGTAAAGTTTGACAAAGCTACAATCTATGAAAATAAATTACCAAGCATCGTGCTCGTAGCAATCTCTCTAGAATGAAAAAATTTTTAATTATTTTCTTATTTTTAACTTTTACTGCCTCTGCGGAAGAGGTTATTACAGAAGGAAGTTATATGTACACTGGTAATATAAGTGAAAATGAAGCGTGTTCGCTTGCTAAAGAAAGAGCCAAGCTTAAAGCTTTGGAAAAAGTTACAGGACAAAAAATTTCATCAGAAGAAATGGAAAATTGTTCAGAAGTGGACGGCAAAACTTCTTGTGAAAGAAACCAATTTTTTTTCAGCTCATTTGATGGTGAGATTACAAAATTAAAACAATTAGGAAAAGAAATAGTAGACCAAAAAATCGATAATTCAGATGAAAAAACTTATATTTGCAAAATAAAAATACAAACCGAAGTTACAAAAATAATTCAAAACATGGATAGTTCTTTTGATTTTAATGTAAAAATAAATGAAAAAAACTTTAAAGAGGGTGATGAACTTGTAATTGATTTAATATTAAATAAACCTATTTACTTAACTATTTTTCAAATATTACCTTATGAAACGAAAGATTTTCAAGTTTATAAAATATTTCCAAATGAATTGGATGATAAAAACTATCTTACTGATGAGACTGTGACTTTACCAAGAAGCGGAAAATGGAAAGCATATTTTCCAAATAATGTAAATAAAAGAAGTGTTGATGAGTATTTATTCATAGTTGCGTCTGAAAAAGACATTAAATGGCTACCAAAATATACAAAAAAAGAAGATTTAAAAAATGCTTATATTAGAGAAAAATTTATAATATATAAGTATAAAAGTTACACTATTTATAAGTAATGAAAAAGCTATATAAAATTATATTATCATTTGCATTTGTAGTTCTTATAAACACATTTGCTCAAACTAATTCTCACGGCCACGGTGTTATAAGTGCAATTGCAATTTTTTCAAATGCAATGGCTTCGGATCATACAGCTGAGAAACAAGTGATAAAAGAATTGAAACTTAAAATATATAATCTTGGAGCTGAGCCTGTTAAAAAAAGAATATTAATTGGATCAGATAAAAAATACATACTTCAATTAAAAGAACAACTAAGTGAACTTGAAAAAGATAATTCTATTAATGAACTTAGGTCAAGTATTGAAAAAGAAATTGAAGAACTTGGTGGAAAACCTATTACTAAAGTTACCGATATAGATCGAGATGAACAAATTGTTGCACTTAGAAAACAATTAGAAAATCTAAAAATAATTAAAGCTGAAAAAGATCAACCAAAAAAAGAAAAGCTTAAAGCTCTTAAAAAAGAAATAGAAGATGAAATAATTTCACTTGGAGCTGAGCCTGTTACAAAAAAAAATGAAATCGAAAGTGATGAAGAGCTTGAAGCGCTACAAAATCAACTAAAAGAATTAAAAAAACTTAAAGCTGATGGGCGAAAAGAGAAAAAACTTAAAGCTATCAAAAAAGAAATAGAAGATGAAATAATTTCATTTGGAGAAGAACCTATTACCAAAAAAAATGAATTTGCAGATGATGAAGAACTTGTAGCTTTAGAAAATCAATTAGAAGAAATAAAGAAGCGTAAAGTCAAAGATTTAAAAGATAAATTAGAAGAATTAAAAAAACTTAAAGAAGAAAAAGAAAAAGAAGAAAGACTAAATGCTCTTAAAGAGGAAATAGAAGATGAAATAGTTGCTCTTGGAGCTGAGCCTGTTACCAAAAACATTGAATTTATTGATGATAAAAATATTCAAGCGCTAGGAAAACAACTAGAACAACTCAGATTAGATGCAGAAAAGAAAAAAGCTGCAGAAATATTTGAACAAGACAGACAAAAAGTAATACAAGTCGTTACACAAGAAATATTAGCACTAGGAGAAACTCCAATATCTGAATTTGAGGTTAACAATGAGGATGAGTTTATAAATGCTTTAAGGGAACAAGTTGAAAAAATAAAACAAATTAAAGAAGAAGAAGAAAAAGAAATTAGAGAAGCTATTCCTGATTGGTTTATTATGATGCCAAAAGCTAATGAGAAAGTTATTTATGTAAGAGGAACAGCGGTTGTTGATACTTTACAAGGATCAATGGACTCAGCAACTAATGCTGCTTTGAGAGAACTTGGTAAAAAACTGGAGACCAGACTAAATTCAAAAGTTAGTGAAACCGTTAGACAAGCAGGAATAGGTGAAGATATAACAACAAAATCTGAAATGAATAGAGTTTCTACTATAGTGGTTAAGGAAGTTACTATAAGTGGATATGAAATATCTCAAACTAAAATGTTTAAAACAGATAATGGTAAATACAGAAGCTTCATTTTATTAGAATACCCGACAGGAAATTTATACAAAGCATTCCTAAACAGACTAGAAAATTCAGATGCTATTAAAGATAGTTTGCAAGCAATTAAAGATACAGATACTTTTAAAGAATTAGAAGCTTACGTTGCAGAATTTTCTGGAGCTTAAATTAATATCTCATTAATATTTTATCGGGATCACCCGCAAGAGATGGTGTTTGTTTTCTACCCAGCTCAGAAGCTTTTAACGGAACATGATCATTAAGATATGAAAGAAGTTCACCATTAGTTATTTTTCTATCTGAATTAATGTCTGCATTGCCTTCTAAACCTTTCATAACATAATAGGAAAAAATTCCATGTTTTGCCTCTTTTAACCCAGAAGATATTTGGTCTAAACCAGAAGCTGAAAAGATTGTAAAGTTTTTTGGTATATCAGATTGATCTTCGAGCTTTAGTCTTATTGGTCTAGCATCAGCTAAAAGAGTTTGCTCTTCTCTTGAAACTCCACTGTAACAAGTGTCAAAAAACATTGTAACCGATTTAGGTTCAAGAGCTAAAATTATATCAAAAAGTTCTTTTCTCGATAAAGCAGTTCTTCTTAACAAATCAGGATCACTATCTTGAGGTAAAATATATAATTCTTCACCATTACTAGATGCTAAGCCATGACCTGCAAAAAAAATTAATAAGTCGGTTTGATTCTTTTTGATTTTGGGAGGTAGCCATTTTTCTAGAGTTACAAAAGTATTTGTAAGTTTCGCATCATTATCTATTAATAATTTAATATTTTGTTTACTTACACCAAAGCCTTTTCTTGCATATTCGTAAAAGTATTTTGCATCTAAATTTGCATAAGTGGCCATTGGAGATTTTTCATAATTTTCTATTCCAAATATTATTGCAGTTTTATATTTCTTTGGAACAGATTTTAATTTAGAGGGATTGAGCTTATCTATTTTATCAACAATCAAAGTCTCATCTAAACTAACGGTAACATTTACAATTTTAGGCTTAGACTCGTTCCCCCATTGATCAATACCAACAATGCTAACTTTTTCATCTATAGGACTAAATCTTTTAATTGAAAATTTTCCGTTTTCTGCTGCAAAAATATCGTTATCAACTTTAACATATAAAATATCAGATCCTTCGTCTTCAATTTTACCACTAATCGTGTAGGAGGTGTCATTAACTGTTATATTTTCTTTTATAATAATAGTTGGTGATTTTTCATCTACTTTGGTTACTACTTGCTTAACTTCCTCTTGTTTGACTTCGGTAGTTTTCTCAACTTTTTTCGTTTGCTTTTTTTCAACCTTTTTAGCTTGTTTTTTTTCAGACACTTTTTCTCTAACAGATTTTTGTAAGGCCAAACTCATTCCTTCATGGTCAATATTAAAATCTTCTTTGGATAATCTTGATAATATATATTTTGAAGTTGATTGAGATGTAATTGTAAAAATATATGCAAATAATTCTACTGGGTCTTCAAATATTTTTTCTAAATCTTGATCTCTCATAGCTTTAATTAATTTATCAGTATTTTCATTGTTGTTTCTAAATTTTTTACAAACATAAAACATTTTAAATTCACTTTTGTTATCAGAGTTTACTAATACATATTCTCTTTTTTGACCTTGCTTTCCCTCTAACCATAACGTGCTTACCTGTCTAGTTCCGCCTAACAGTTTTGTTAATTCATCGCATGATATCCCTTCATAAATTATATTATTTTTTATTAAAACTTTTTGTGAATCAAAAGTTATTTGGGAAAAAGAATAATTAATTAAAAGATTGTAGATTATAAATAGGTATAAAAATTTTTTTATCATTTAATAATTATCACAAGCTGATCCACAAGCTTTATAAGCTGCAGCACTAGCTTCTTCTGCTGTCCCACCTTGTGCTAAAACATCAAAATATGCTTGCCAACCAGCTGTTACTGCTGCTTCCTCTATTCCTATTGAAACAGCGTATGCAATCTCAGCATCTATAGCAGCAGCGAGCTCTGAAGTTACTGCGTCCTCAATTGCTTCACCGGTTGCCTGTTCTATTGCTGAAACAAGTGCTTCTGCCATAGCTTCACCTACCGTTTGTTCTATTGCTTCTGCAACACTAGCACTAACAGCTTCTTCAACGCTTTGGTTTATAGAATCTTCAATACTTTCACCTAATTTATCTTCAATTATTTTATCTATTTCTTCCATAGATACATCGTATTCTTCTGCTATTTTTTCTTTTGCCGCTCTAATTGCTCTATCTATTTTTTTATTAAATAATCCCATATTTAAACCAATATTTGGTCTGCCTGGGAGATTAATAAAAAAATGAAATGGCTGAAAATCCCTAGTCAATACTTGATAAAACATTGCATGAAATTTTTTATTATATCTTCCTTCAATATGTAAAATTTTATCTCCTTCAATAAATAATTCAAGTTTATTGGCATTTGGATCATGCTTTACTTTTTCTTTTTTCTTTAAAATAAAATCATCTCCTTCTACGTCTAGTACACTGGACACGGTTTTGTCTAGTGATTGAAATACGTTATCTCTTTTTGTTTTATTTATTTTTGCTGAAATAAAATTTTGGCCATTATTAAAATATTTTATATTTAAATTATCAATTATTATTGCTAATTTTTTACCATCTGAATTTCTTACTACTTTTATTCCACCAGCACGATATACTTCTATTGTATAGTTTCCATAAATAATCTGTGTTTTTTCCCACGTTCTTGTGCTTTTTGCTTTTCTAAGTACATTTAAAGTATACGGTTTTGATTTCTTCTGAACTATTTCTTCTCTAGTAGTATTTTTTTCTATTAGGACTTCTTTTGTTTGTTCATACTGTTCTTTGGTAAGCAATCCATCATCAAATAATTTTTTAATAACTTCTAATTCCTTTTCTAGTTGGGTTGTTCTTTCCTTGTTTTTTTTAGTTTTTTTAGGCTTGTCTTTATTTAATATTTTTTCTTTCCTTTTTAAAAGTTTGTTTCTAGAATTTTCATATGTAGTTTTATCAAGTATGCCATCATCTAATAATCGTTTTATATTTATTAAATCTTCAGAAATTTTATTTAATTGTTCTTCCTTAGATGCGGCTAAAGCTAAATTTGAAAAATTAATAAAAAATATAATTACAACTAATGATTGTAAAAACTTTTTAATCATTATTTTTATATTATCACAATTGACAGAAATTTCTCTTATCTAGAAACCTCTAATACTTTATTTTTATTGTCTACAAATAATGAGTTTTTGTTTATTTTAAAATTTTTTTTAATCTTGTTGCAATTTTTTTATGACCTTGATTATTTAAATGCCCATCAATATGAAAAAAATCACTTTCGTTAAGATTAACATCGTAAAAAGTAACATTTTTCATTTGTATAGATTGTCCTTTTGGAAAGTTGTAAAAAAACATATCAAATCCATTTACGTAAAATACAATTATTTTTTTATTATTAAATTCTGGAAACATCTTTAAATTTTTAATTAATTGATCTTTGTGATGTGAAAATGTTGTTGATTTATTTTTCTTTCTTATTATATCTATTGGGATTGTTGCTGAATATCTTAGTGTTTTCTTTAATTTTTGATAAAAGCTTAATTTTGTAATACTTTGCATTAAATCAAATTTTTCTTTTGCCTCTTGCTGAGAAATATTTATGTTAAAATCTAGATTTTCACCAAAGTCATTAAAACAATATTGAATTAAAATAGTATCGGTATCTTCTAATAATTTAGAATTTTTTAGTCTTACTAGCTGTCGAACTGTGCCAAATCCTGATATTGATAAATTATAAACCGGCCTATTAATTTCACTTTCAAGTAAATAAGAAAATGTTTCATCATCATTTACTCCCCAACCCATGGCATGAGAATCACCAAGGACAACAATAGATTTTTTTGTTAAATCCCTATAATTATTTGAATATCTTCCATTTTCGTCAAAAGTTAATGATGTTTTAAATTCTAAATTATTGAATTCACATGTTGTTTCTTTAGGTTTAAAAATTATTTTATTGTCAAATTCAATGCAATCAGGGTTGGCTTGCCAAATGTTCATTAGTCCTGCTTTTTGATAAAAATTTCTTTGATACTCTTTAATTAAAATATTTTGAGGCTTTATATCTTTTATTAAAAGTATTGCACTTACTATATATATAGTGAAGCATATAAATATATAATTAAATAAAATTAAAAAAATATAACCAGATATCTTAAAAAAATTTTTAAAAATCATTGTTTATGACTTTAAAGCCTTGGTCAAATATTTCTTATTTAATTTACAGTCCTTATAACCTCTTTTAACAACATTTAGATATTTTTCAGTTGGAAAAGCAAAAGAAGTTTTTTTACACATTGTATATGTCATTATTTTTTTATTATTATAAATAAAATAAATTTTTTTATATAGAATTGGATAGTCTTCATAAATATCTAGCTTTTTTTCATCACTTTTTGATATTTCAAATAACCCTCCTGGCACAATAGAATTTTTTTTTGGCTCAATATCGGCTGCTCTATATTTGCTTCTAAACGTTAATCTAAAATTTTTTAAATTAATTTTTTTTAAGTACTTACTGTCTTTACATCTTCTTTTCATTTGAAAATGATTAAGATTACTTCCGTAAGCAAAATAAAGCATTTTAATCTCTGTTTACTACTTCAATTTTTTTTTGTTTAACAAAGTCTAATATTTGAGATGTACAAATATCAATTTTATTTTGATTTTCTGATCTAATTACAATTGAAACACCTAGTTTCCCTGCTTGAAAAAATGGGTAACTTCCAATTTCGACTTCTTTATTATTATCTTGTACTTTAGTTAGCGAGTTTGCTATTTCACTTTCAACAGTTCTTAAACTTATAGTATGACTTAAAATAGGATCGCCCCCTATAATATCATTTTTTAAACTTCCAAGCATAGATTTTAATATTGATGGAACCCCGGGTAAGCAAAAAACATTTTCAATGTTAAAACCAGGTGCTCCACTAGTTGGATTTAATATTAATTTTGCATCTTTAGGCATCCAAATCATTTTTTGTCTACCTTCATTGAATTCACCTGGCTTGTAATATTTTTCAAGAATTTTATATCCTTCTTTATGTATCTCGTATTTAAGATTAAATGCTTTAGCTATTGATTGAGCTGTAATATCATCGTGGGTTGGACCTATGCCTCCAGTTGTAAAAATATAGTCATATACTTTTCTTAATGAATTTACAGAATCAACTATTGTTTTTTCTATATCAGGAATTACTCTTACTTCTTCAACCTTAACTCCAATAGAGTTCAGCCATAATGATAAAGTGCTTGTATTTGTATCTTGAGTTCTTCCAGATAAAATTTCATTACCAATAATCAGTATTGCAGCATTTGTTTTTTTAGACATTTCTTATATATATATTTTGAATATGGAATTTACCAAGTCTTTGATTAAAGGCAAATTTGTAAAAAGATATAAAAGATTTTTTGCAGATATTAAAGTAAATAAAGAAATTATAACAGCTCACTGTCCTAATACCGGCTCTATGATGGGTTTATTAGACAAAAATAATGATGTTTGGGTTTCAAAAAATGATGATCCAAAAAGGAAACTGAAATACACGTTAGAAATAATTAAAGTAAAAAAAAATTTTGTTGGAGTTAATACGCATTTGGCAAATAAAATAGTCGCTGAAGGACTAAAAAATAATTTGTTTAAGGAATTTAATAATTTAAACAATATCCAACCAGAAGTATTTTATAATAAAGAAACCCGATTTGATTTTTTAGTAACTAAAAATAACAGAAAGATCTTTATAGAAGTTAAAAATGTGACTTTATTTAGAGACAAACAAGTATCTGAATTTCCTGATGCGCCAACATCTAGGGGAAAAAAACATATTAAAACATTAATAGATGCATCGAAAAAAGGTTATAAAACATATGTTTTATTTTTAGTACAGATTGAAAATATGAAATATTTTAAAATAGCAAAAGATATAGATAAAGACTATTATGAAAATTATTTAATTGCTAAAAAATCTGGAGTTCAATTTCTTGCTTATAAATGCAAAATTGATCCTAAACATATAAAAATAGATAACAAAATAAAAATTATTGATGAGTGATTATACTGAAAAATTTGAAAAGATGCGTGCTGCAGGAAATTTAGCTGCTAGAACTTTAGATATGTTAACTGATCATATAAAGCCTGGTATATCGACAGACGAATTGGATAATCTTGGATATGAATTTATAAAGGATCATGGAGCACATTCTGCACCACAATATTATAGAGGTTTTAAAAAATCTTTGTGTACCTCGCTTAATCATGTTGTTTGCCATGGTATACCTTCTGACAGAGTTTTGGATGAAGGGGATGCTATAAATATTGATGTAACTGCAATATTAGATGGCCATTATGGTGACACAAGTCGAATGTATGCTGTTGGAGAAATTTCAATTAAATCAAAAAATTTAATCGATGCAACTTACAATTCTATGATGAAAGCAATAAATATTTTAAAACCAGGTTTGAGCTTAGGAGATATTGGTAATGAAATCCAATCATATGTTGAAGAAAAAGGTTTTAGTGTTGTAAGAGATTTTTGTGGTCATGGAATAAGCACTACTTTTCACGAACCTCCAAATATTTTACACTATGGAAAAAAAAATACTGGAATTAAGGTTTATCCTGGAATGACTTTTACAATAGAACCAATGATTAACTTTGGAAAATATGATGTAAAAGTGTTAAATGATGGATGGACAGCTGTTACCAAGGATAAATCACTATCAGCACAGTTTGAACATACAATAGGAATTACTGAAAATGGATATGAAATCTTTACAGAATCTGCTAAAGGTTATTCTAAGCCTCCATACAAATAATTAATGATTAATAGATACTCAAGAAAAGAACTAACAAGCATTTGGTCTGAAGAAAATAAGTATAAAATTTGGCTTGATGTAGAAATTGCTGCAGCACAAGCAATGGAAAAATTGGGTCAAATTCCAAAAGGTGTTTCTTCAACAGTTAGAAGAAAAGCAAAAATAAATGTAGCTAGAATTCATGCAATAGAAGCAAAAGTTAAACATGATGTAATAGCCTTTCTTACATCAGTTACTGAAAAAGCAGGAATTAATGCACGATATCTTCACCAAGGTATGACCTCATCAGATGTACTGGATACAAGTTTTAATATTCAATTAGTTCAATCAGGAAAAATATTATTAAAAGATATAGATGTAATTCTAAAAGTATTAAAAAGACAGGCAAAAAAACATAAATACACACCATGTATTGGAAGAAGTCATGGAATTCATGCTGAACCAATTACATTTGGATTAAAGCTAGCTTCATTTTATGAAGAGTTTAAAAGAAATAGAAAAAGACTTACTGATGCAATTGATGAGGTTTCAAGTTGTGCAATTTCTGGTGCTGTAGGAACTTTTGCTAATATAAATCCAAATGTAGAAAAACATGTTGCAAAAAAACTTGGTTTAAAAATAGAACCAATATCTACTCAAATTATACCAAGAGATAGGCATGCATTTTATTTTTCAGTTTTAGGAATTATAGCTGGATCAGTTGAAAGAGTAGCAACTGAAATTAGACACCTTCAAAGATCTGAGGTTTATGAACTTCAAGAATTTTTTTCAAAAGATCAAAAAGGATCTTCGGCTATGCCTCACAAAAAAAATCCTATTTTGAGTGAAAACTTAACTGGATTATCAAGAATGGTAAGAAGTTATGTAACTCCTGCCTTAGAAAATATAGCACTTTGGCACGAGAGAGACATTTCGCATTCTAGTGTTGAGAGAAATATAGGTCCTGATGCAAATATTACTTTAGATTTTGCTTTAAATAGGTTGGCAAATATTTTAGATAAAATAATAATTTATCCAAAAAAAATGATTCAAAATATTAATTTAACAAAAGGTTTAATTTTTTCTCAAGAAATAATGCTAGAACTTACAAAAAGTGGATTGAGTAGAGAAAAATCTTATAAGATTGTTCAATCACATGCCAAAAAATGTTTATCTGAAAATAAAAATTTAATTGATTTAATATCCAAAGATAAATTAATAATGAGCAAAATTAGTAAGTCTAAATTAAATTCAATATTTAATTACTCTTCTCATTTTAAAAATGTAAATTTAATTTTTAAAAGAGTGTTTAAATAATGAAAAAAGGCAAAAAACTTTACGAAGGTAAAGCAAAAATAATATTTGCTACAAGTGATAAGAACATTGTAATTCAACATTTTAAAGATGATGCAACTGCATTTAATAATCAAAAAAAAGCAACCATAGAAGGAAAAGGAATTTTAAATAACAGAATTTCTGAACACATACTTTCATCTCTTACAGAAATAGGTATTAAAAATCACCTAATCAAAAGATTGAATATGAGAGAACAACTTGTAGAAATGGTAAATATTGTACCAATTGAGTTTGTAATTAGAAATATTGCAACTGGATCTTTAACCAAGAGACTGGGAATTGAAGAAGGAACAATTTTAGATTATCCATTAATCGAGTATTGTTTAAAAGATGATAAACTTGGTGATCCATTAATTTCTAGTGAACATATTTTAAATTTTAAATGGCTAAACATAACTGAATTAGACTTAATTAATAATCAATGTTTAAGAATAAATGATTATCTTCAGGGTTTATTTAGAGGTATAGGAATTAAATTAGTTGATTTTAAAGTAGAATTCGGAAAAACAAAATCAAACGAAACAATAATACTAGCTGACGAAATTAGTCCAGACACTTGTAGATTATGGGATCAAAAAACTGACAAAAAATTAGATAAAGACAGATTTAGGAAAGATTTGGGTAATATTGTAGAAGCCTATCAAGAAGTAGCTAGAAGACTTGGAATTCTTCATGAACAATCAAACATAAGACCAATAAAATTCTCTAAACCAACTGCAGTAAAAATTAAAAAAAGTAAATGAAAGTAAAAGTAATTGTTACTCTAAAAGATGGAGTTCTTGATCCACAAGGTAAAGCTATACAGCAGACATTAAATGGAATGAGTTATTCTGAAGTAAAAGAAGTTAGACAAGGTAAATATTTTGATATTGAAGTTAATACCAGTGATGAAAAAAATGCCAAAGTTAAAGTTGAAGAAATGTGTAAAAAACTTTTAGCCAACCTAGTAATTGAAGATTATAAAATTCTATAAAATTTGATGAAGTCAGCTGTAATAATATTTCCAGGATCAAACTGTGATAGAGATATGGATGTTGCCTTAAAAAAATTTGGCTTTAAAAACCAAATGGTTTGGCACGATGATCAAGAAATTCCTAAAAGTGACCTAATTGTATTACCTGGTGGTTTTTCCTATGGGGACTATTTAAGGTGTGGAAGTATAGCTGGAAAGTCAAAGATAATTAAATCGGTTATAGAATTTGCAAATTCAGGAGGTTTGGTATTGGGAATATGTAATGGATTTCAAATATTAACAGAAACTGGTTTGTTGCCAGGTGTTCTTCTTCAAAACAAATATCAAAAATTTATATGTAAAAATGTCCATGTGAAAATAAATAATAAAGAAAATAAATATTTTAAAAATATCAAAAAAGAAGTCCTAGAACTACATATAGCGCATAATGAAGGAAATTATTTTTGCTCAAAAGATGAATTGAAATCTTTAATTAATAATAATCAGATCGCAGTAACTTATTGTAATGAAAACGGAAAGGAATCTGATGAATTTAATCCAAATGGAGCATTAAGTAATATTGCTGGAATATTTAATAAAAATAAAAATATATTAGGAATGATGCCTCATCCAGAAAGAGTAATAGATAAAAGTCTTTCAAGTGATGATGGTAATTTTTTCTTTGAAAATTTAATAGAGAATTTGAAATGAACGAAGTTAACGAACAAATTGCAATAGACCATGGTTTAAAAAAAGAAGAATTCAGTAAAATCTGTGATCTATTAAAAAGAACACCAAACCTAACGGAGCTTGGGATTTTTTCAGCAATGTGGAATGAGCATTGTTCATATAAGTCATCAAAACTTCATTTAAAAAAACTTAATACAAAAGGAAAAAAAGTAATCCAAGGGCCAGGGGAAAACGCTGGTGTGATTGATATTGAAGATGATGATGCGATAGTTTTTAAAATAGAAAGTCATAATCACCCTTCATTTATTGAACCATATCAAGGAGCAGCAACTGGTGTTGGTGGTATAATGAGAGATGTTTTTACAATGGGCGCAAGACCTATTGCAAATTTAAATTCTATTCATTTTGGTTCTCCACAGCATCCTAAAACAAAAAATTTATTAAGAGGTGTTGTTAAAGGTATTGGTGGTTATGGAAATTGCATGGGTATACCAACTGTTGGTGGTCAAACTAGCTTTGACGATTCTTATAATGGAAATATTTTAGTTAATGCAATGACTTTAGGATTAGTTAATAAGAATAAAATTTTTTATTCAAAAGCAGCTGGAGTAAATAAACCAGTAATATATGTGGGTTCAAAAACTGGTCGAGATGGAATTCATGGTGCAAGCATGGCTTCAGCAATTTTTGATGATAAAATAGAAGAAAAAAAACCAACCGTTCAAGTTGGAGATCCTTTTACAGAAAAACTATTATTAGAAGCTTGCTTAGAATTAATGTCAGGAAAATCAATTATATCTATTCAAGATATGGGGGCTGCTGGATTAACATCTTCTAGTATTGAAATGGCATCAAAAGGAAATTTGGGCATAGAGTTAAATCTAAATAAAGTTCCATGTCGGGAAGAAAAAATGACACCTTATGAAATTATGTTGTCTGAAAGCCAAGAAAGAATGTTAATTGTTTTAGAGAGCGGAAAAGAAGACGAAGCAAAAAAAATTTTTGATAAATGGAATTTAGATTTTGCTGTAATAGGAAAGACTACCAGCTCAAAAAAAATCGAATTGTTTTTTGATGATAATATAGTTGCAGAAATTCCCATAAATATACTAGCGGAAAATGCCCCTCTCTATGACAGAAAGTGGAAAAAAACAAAGCTGCCACAAAAAATAAAATTTAATAAAGATGATTTTAAAAAATTAAAAATAACTGAGGTTCTTAAAAAAATATTAAGCTTACCAAATATTTCAAGTAAGGAATGGATCTGGCAACAATACGATCATACAGTAATGGGAGATACTATACAAAAGCCTGGCTCGGATTCTGGTGTAGTAAGAGTACATGGTACCAATAAGGCTGTTGCAACATCAGTAGACTCTTCAGCTGTGTATTGTTATGCCCACCCGCTTACAGGTGGAAAACAAGTTGTTTGCGAAAGTTGGAGAAATTTAATTTCATGTGGGTCTAAGCCAATTGCTATTACAAACTGTTTAAACTTTGGTAATCCAGAAAAAGAAAAAAATATGGGTGAGTTTGTTGAATGTGTTGAAGGAATTAATGAAGCAAGTAAATTTTTAGATTATCCAGTGGTTTCAGGAAACGTATCTTTTTATAATGAAACAAAAGATAAGGGAATTAAACCTACGCCAGCAATCGGAGGTGTTGGTTTGATAAAAGATTACAAAAAAATGATCACTATGTCCTTAAAAAATAACGAAAATTTAATTTTAGTTATTGGAAAAACTGAAGGTCACATAGATCAAAGTGTTTTTGCAATAAATATTTTAAATGAAAAAAAAGGGCCACCCCCAGATATTAATTTATTAAATGAAAAAAATAATGGTGAAACTATATTAAAATTAATAGAAGAAGGTTTGATAAAATCTGCACACGATGTTTCATTAGGGGGAATTATTACTGCAGTTTCTAAAATGGCAATAAAGGGTAAAAAAGGCTTTAAGCTTAATAAACTTAAGGTTTTAATTAATAAATTTGATTATTATTTTGGTGAGGATCAAGGAAGATATATAATAGAAATCGAGCCAAAAAACCTATCAAAAGTGCAAAAAATATTAAAAGATAATTCGGTTCATTGTGATGAGATTGGATTAGTTACTGAAAAAGATATAATATTAGACAAAGAGCCAATTATACACATTGATGATTTAGTTAAATCAAATACAAATTGGTTAAAAGAATATATGGATAAATAATATGGCAATGGATTTAAATGAAATTGAAAAATTAATTAAAGAAGCAATGCCAGATGCAAAAATAGAAATTCAAGACCTAGCTGGTGATGGCAATCATTATTCAGCAACAGTTACCTCTTCTACATTTGCGGGAAAAAGTAAAATTGAACAACATAAAATGGTATATAATTCGTTAAAAGGAAAAATGGGTAATGAATTACATGCATTAGCAATTAAAACTAAGGAGTAATATGGATCAACAAATTAATGATTTAATAAGTAAAGAAATAGAAGGCAATGAAGTTTGTCTTTTTATGAAAGGAACACCTGATGCGCCTCAATGTGGTTTTTCAATGGCTGTTTCTAATATGTTAAAAATTTTAGAAGTAAACTTTAAAGGTGTTAATGTTTTAGAAAATGAAAAACTGCGACAAGGAATAAAAGAATTTAGTGATTGGCCAACTATACCTCAGTTATATATTAAGAACGAATTTGTAGGTGGATGCGATATTGTAAAAGAAATGTATGAAAATGGTGAACTAAAAAAAGTTCTTGAAGATAAAGGAATTAATTTTAAGAAATAATTATCTAGAATAATATTCAATTACTAAATTTGGCTCCATTACAACTGGGTAAGGAACTTCTTCAAACTTAGGAACTCTAACAAATTTTACTTTTTTATTTTTTTCGTCTAATTGCAAATATTCTGGTACTTCTCTTTCTTTATTTGAAAGAGCAATGTCAATTAATGCTAATTGTTTTGATTTATCTCTAATCTCTATACTGTCCTCTTCTTTAACTTGGTAACTTGCGATATTAACTTTTTTTCCGTTAACTCTTACATGCCCATGGTTAATTAATTGTCTTGATGAAAAAATAGTATTTGAAAGCTTAGATCTATAAATCACAGCATCAAGTCTTCTCTCTAATAAACCAATTAAATTTTCTGCTGTATCACCTTTTTTCATAATAGCTTTTTTATAAACATTTCTAAATTGTCTTTCGTTCATATTGCCATAATAAGATTTTAATTTTTGTTTTGCATTTAATTGAATTCCGTAATCAGATGGTTTGGATGATTTTGATTGTCCATGTTGCCCCGGAGGGTATGCTCTTGTATTGAATGGGCTCTTCGGTCTGCCCCATAGATTCACTCTTAGTCTTCTATCAACTTTATGTTTAGAGTTTAATCTTTTTGTCATTTAATAGAACGCTTTATAAACACAAGATTAATTTTGTCAATCAGCCTTTTTTTTAGCTAAACTAGCAAATACACTTGATAAAATACGTGTTTCCTTTTCTGATAAATCCATTTTGTAAAATATACTTCTCAGGTTTTCCAACATCTTTGGTTTTTTTTCCTTTGGTTTAAAAAAATTTATCTCTTCTAGGTGCTTGATGCATAAATTTGCCATAGCCTGTATATTTTTTTTTGACGCAGGTTTAATTTTCTTTGATTTAGAATATTTCGATTTTTTCATATTTAATAATTGAAAAATAGTTTGAGCCACAATTATTAAACTATGGGATAAATTTAATGATTTAAATTTAGTATTACTAGGTATTTGTAATACATAATTTGAAAAACTTATTTCATTATTTGATAATCCAGAAGCTTCTGGTCCAAATAAAAAGGCAACTTTTTTACTAAAGTCTATTTTATTTAGTTCATTTAACTTTATATGTTTAATATTTTTGTTTCTAAATCTTGAGGTTGTTGAAATCAAAATATCTATATTTTTCATTGCGGGTTCCAAACTCTCATAAACCTTGCTTTTTTTTATAATTTCATTAGCTCCAACTGAAGTGGCAATAATTTTATCATTTGGAAAAGAAGGTTTAGGATTTATTACAATTAATTTAGAAAAATTAAAATTTTTCATTGCTCTTGCACATGCACCAATATTTTCTGATAATTGAGGTTTGTGTAAAATAAAAGAAATATTATTAAACATTAAAGGCTTGCAGGTGCCTTATCTTTAAACAGTTTATAATCTAAACTATCAACAAGTGCTTTGAATGATGCATCAATTATGTTTGGAGAAACTCCAATTGTAAACCAGTTTTTACCATTTGAATCTGTGCTCTCAATTGAAACTCTTGTTACTGCCTCTGTTCCGGTGTTAAGAATTCTAACTTTATAGTCAACTAATTTTAAATCTTTTAAATACTGAGAATATTTTGCAAGTTTATCTACATTGTTTCTTATTGCATTATCAAGTGCATGGACGGGACCATTGCCCTCTCCTTCACAAAGAATTAATTTCTTATCAACTTCTAATTGAGCTTTAGCAGAAGAAATAATTTCACCTGAAGCATTTTTTTTAACACTAACATCATATTCTTTAATTGAAATATATCTTGGGATTTCACCCATTATTCTTCTTGCTAGCAATTCAAAAGATGCATCAGCACCATCATAGCTATAACCAATGAATTCTCTGTCTTTTACTTCTTCTAAAAGTTTTTTTATTTTTGGATCATCTTGTTTAAAATCTATACCAATAGATTTTAACCTAGAAACTATATTTGATTTTCCAGATTGATCTGAAACTACAATATTTCTTACATTTCCTACATCTTCAGGATTTATATGCTCATATGTTTTTGGATCTTTTTGTACTGCGGAGACGTGCAAGCCTCCTTTGTGTGAAAAGGCAGCTGCACCAACATAGGGTAAATGTTGATTAGGTTTTCTATTTAATATTTCGTCAAGTAATCTTGAACACTGAGTTAATTTTCCAATATTTTCTTTTTTAATATTTATTTCATAATTTTTTGAGTAAGTTTCTTTTAAGTGCAATGTTGGAATTATTGACATTAAGTTTGCATTTCCACATCTTTCACCAAGTCCATTGATTGTTCCTTGTATTTGTCTAACTCCTGACAAAACTGCTGCTAGAGAGTTTGAAACTGCATTTCCAGTATCATTATGAGCATGAATGCCAAGATTTTTTCCTGGAACTGATTTAACTACTTCATTTATAATTTCAGAGACTTCATTGGGTAAAGTTCCTCCATTTGTATCACAAAGCACAATCCACCTAGCTCCATTATCATATGCTGATTTAATACATGAAAGAGCGTATTCTTTGTTATTTTTAAAACCATCAAAAAAATGTTCAGCATCAAACATAAATTCTTTTTTTTCCTTAATAAAAAGTTTTGCACTTTCTGAAATATTTTCTAAATTTTCTTGATTTGATATTCCTAAAGCTACATCCACATGAAAATCCCAAGATTTACCAACCAAACATACAGCTGGTGTATTGCTATTTAATATAGATGAAAGTCCTGGATCATTTTCAGCACTTCTACCAGCTCTTTTTGTCATACCAAAGGCGGTTAATATCGAATTCTTTAATTGAATTTTTTTTTGAAAAAACTCTGTATCGGTTGGATTAGCACCTGGCCATCCTCCTTCTATATAATCAACACCTAAATCATCTAAAGATTTTGCTATTTTTAATTTATCATCTATTGAAAAATCAACACCTTGAGTTTGTGCTCCATCTCTCAACGTAGTATCAAATATGTGTATTTTTTCTTTACTCATTTAAATTTCCAGAGGGTTTTATCATCTTTGTCTTCAATTAAAACTCCTTTGTCTAATAATTCATCTCTAATTTTATCCGCAGCTTTATAGTCTTTATTCTTTCTGGCATTATTTCTTTCAGTAATTTTTTGTTTAATTTCCTCTTCTGAAATCATAGATTTACTTTGCTTAAATTTATCCCATGAGTTTTTATTTTCATTTAAAAGACCAATAAAATTACATGCTGAAACAAATATTTCTTTATCCTTAATTGAGCCTTTTTGAGATTTGTCAAAAAGTTTATGGAGATTGGCGATATAGCCTGGTGTATTTAAATCATCATATAATGGAGAAAGATAATCTTCAGGAATTAATACTTGTTTTTTAATGTCAGTATAACTTTCATACCATTTGTTAATTGTTTTTTCGCACTCAGACAAAAGCTTGTCATTCCAGTCTAAAGGCTGTTTGTAGTGTGCACTGATTAAAGCTAATCTTAACACTTGTCCACTTACTTTATTTTTAAAATCACCAATTTTTAAAATGTTGCCTTGTGATTTTGACATCTTTTCGTTAGAGATTGTTATAAATCCATTGTGCACCCAATAATTGGCAAATGTTTCATTTTCATTAGCACATCTAGACTGCGCAATTTCATTTTCATGATGAGGAAAAATTAAATCCATTCCACCTCCATGAATATCAAATTTATCCCCTAAAAATTTTTTTGACATTACTGAACATTCAAGATGCCAACCAGGTCTACCATTTCCCCATGGGGAATCCCATGATGGTTCATTTTCTGTTGAAGGTTTCCATAAGACAAAGTCAGCTGGATTTTTTTTATTTTCCGAAACCTCAACTCTTGCACCTGCAATTAACTCATCTAAGTTTTTGTTTGATAATTTTCCATAATCTTTAAATTTTTTAACTTCGAAATAAACATGATTATTAATTTCATATGCGAATTTATTTTTAATAAGTTTATTAATCATTTCAATCATTAATGAAATATTTTCAGTTGCCTTTGGTTCTTTTGTAGGAACTTCACAATTTAAATAATTGCAATCTTGGTGAAAAATATTTGTAATATTCTTTGTAAGATCTCCAATTGGAATATTTTTTTCAATTGATGAGGATATTATTTTGTCATCAATATCTGTAATATTTCTTACATAACTAACTGAATTATTTCCATATTTGCATTTTAAAATTTTGAACAAGATATCAAACACAACCAAAGGTCTTGCGTTTCCAATATGGGGATTATCATAAACAGTTGGTCCACAAACATACATTCCAATTTTTTTTGGATTAATTGGTATGAATTTTTCCTTTGCGTTGCCGAGACTATTTGTTAAAAAAATATCTTTATTCATTATTCTAGAAATATACTTTAATTTGATGTTTGTGAATCTTTTAGATTACTTAGGAATCTTGCAAACTGGAATTGGCTCCATTTTGTGAAGATTTAATTTTCTTATTTTTATGTATTTTTCGTAATTAGGAGAATCTGGGTTATTCATAGCATCTTCTACTTCTTCATATTTTAAACCTAATTGGCTTTCATCAGTTCTTCCATCATCCCACAGACCATCTGTTGGATTTGCTTTGATAATTTCCTCAGCTATTTTTAATTCTTTTCCAAGTTCCCAAACATCTGTTTTTGTACAATCTGCTATTGGAGAAATATCAACACCGCCATCTCCATATTTTGTATAAAAACCTACACCAAAGTCCTCTACTTTATTTCCTGTACCAACTACAATCCCTTTGTTCGCTGCAGCCACTTGATATAAAGTCGTCATTCTTAATCTAGCTCTTGAGTTAGCCATACCATGTTCGCTTTTAAAATCAGACAATGTATTTTCAAAATTATTAAATACATTATCAAGTTCTAAAGAATGAGTTTCAACGTTATTAAATTTTTCGCTTAACCATTTCTTATGTAAAAGACTTAGATCGTTCTGTTCTTTTTTTTGTTTAATGGGCATAGTTAGGACTATCGTTTTTAAACCAGTCATCGCACATAAAGTGCTTGTTACTGACGAATCTATACCTCCAGAAATACCAATAACTAATGACTGCGCTTTAACAGGCATTGAATTAACATAATTCAATATCCAATCTTTTATAAACACAACTTTTTTTGCTACTTCCATAATTCAAATATACGTTAAAAGATTTCTTTTATAAATGCGTTAAGAAACCGCTCTAATTCCACTTCTTGCATAAATGGAATTTTTTTTAATTTCGTCAGAAATCAAAAATGACAGTTCTAATGCTTGATTAGCATTTAATCTTGGATCGCAATGTGTACGGTATCTACTTGATAAATCTTTATCAGAAATTTTTTGTGTTCCTCCTGTACATTCAGTGACATTTTGTCCAGTCATCTCAATATGCAATCCTCCAGCATAAGATCCTTCACTTTGGTGAACAGCGAAAACATTTTTAACTTCTTTTAGAACATTGTTAAACGGTCTCGTTTTGAAACCTGTAGAAGATTTAACTGTGTTTCCATGCATTGGGTCACAAGACCAAATTACATTTAGTCCTTCTTTTTTAATATTTCTAACTAATTTTGGTAAAAATTTTCCAACATTTTCACAGCCAAACCTTGAAATTAAAGTTATTTTTCCTTTTTCATTTTTAGGGTTTATTGCATTACAAATTTTAACTATTTCTTCTGGTTTTGATGTTGGTCCACACTTAATACCAATTGGATTTTCAATTCCTCTACAAAATTCAACATGGCCTCCATCTAATTGTCTTGTTCTATCTCCTATCCATACGAAGTGTGCCGATGTATCGTGATATTCTCCAGTTGTTGAGTCAATTCTTGTCATACTTTCCTCAAAAGGAAGTAATAAAGCTTCATGAGAAGTCCAAAAATTAACTGTTTTTAGTCTTCTATTAAAATCTGAATTTATTCCACATGCATCCATAAATGCTAACGCGTCTGCGATTTTATCCTCTAATTCTTTAAACTTCTTAGCTTGAGGGCTTTTTTTAATGTACCCTAAGTTCCATAAATGAACTTTCTTTAAATCAGCAAATCCACCATGACAAAAAGCTCTAATTAAATTTAGTGTTGATGCTGCTTGTGAATAAGCTTTAAACAATCTTTTAGGATCAGGTCTTCTAGCTTTTTTATTAAACTCTATTCCATTTATATTATCTCCAAGATAGCTTGGTAACTCTATGTCACCCTGTTTTTCAGTTGGTGCGCTTCTGGGTTTTGAAAATTGTCCCGCTATCCTACCAAGTTTAACAACTGGTAAGGATGCTGAATATGTTAAAACTAAAGACATTTGCAACATAACTTTAAAATAATCTCTAATATTGTCTGGATTAAATTCAGCAAAACTTTCGGCACAGTCACCTCCTTGTAATAAGAAAGCTTTTCCATCAACAACATCTGCTAGTTGTTGTTTCAAATGTCTTGTTTCTCCAGCAAACACTAACGGTGGAAAATTTTTTATTTTTCCAAGAACCATATTAAGTTCTTTTTCATCCTCATAAGCAGGGATGTGTTTAACTGGATAATTTCTCCAACTATTTGTTTTCCATTTTTTCATAATACAACTTAAAGTATATATAGATCAGATATTATAAATGTAAATTTATTTTTTATTAAGTATTTATTACTCTACTGTTACTGATTTTGCTAAGTTTCTTGGTTTATCTATATCACAATTTTTTAATAATGCCACATGGTAAGCTAAGAATTGAATTGGAATACTTAATAAAAAAGGATTAAGAGTTGCGTTTGATTTAGGTATTTGAAATTTAAATCTTATATTTTCATTCATTGTTGTGGAAGTATCATCAGTTATCATTATAACTTTACCACCTCTGGCTACTACCTCCTGCATATTTGAAATAGTTTTTTCAAAATATCTATCTTTTGGAGCTAATACAATTACTGGCATACCATCTTCTATTAGTGCTAGTGGTCCATGTTTCATTTCACCAGCGGCATAACCTTCAGCATGAATATAAGAGAGTTCTTTTAGTTTAAGAGCGCCTTCCATTGCTATTGGATATGAATAACCTCTGCCTAAATACATTGTTCCTTTAGCGGTAACAAAATCTCTTGCTATAATTTGTATATCTTTTTGTTTAGATAAAGTTTGTTTAACAAAATCAGGTAACTTTATTAAATCTGAAATTAGCTTTTTATAATTTTCATTATCAATTTCATCTCTTTCTTTTGATATTTTTAATATTAACAAATAAAGCACAAGCATTTGACCTAAAAAGGCTTTAGTAGACGCAACTCCAATTTCAGGTCCAGCATGAATTGGAAGAACAAAATCTGCAAGTCTTGCTATTGAGCTTTCTACAACATTAACTATTCCACAAGTCTTGACGTTATTTTTTTTACATTTTTCAAGTGCAGCATAAGTATCGGCTGTTTCCCCTGACTGCGAAACAAAAATATAAAGGTCATCCTTATTTAATTTTACATTTCTATATCTAAATTCAGATGCTATGTCTGCTTCAACATCAATAGAAGTGTTTTCTTCGATCCAATATTTTGCCATCAAACATGAGTGATATGCTGTTCCACAAGCAATTAATCTTATTTTATTAATCTTTTTTGGATCAATTGGTAGATTATAAATATTAATTTCATTACGAGATTTATCTAAATATTCGTTAATACATTTTTTTGTAGTAAATGACTGCTCATCAATTTCCTTTGACATAAAGTCTTTATAATCTCCTTTTTCGGCAATATTGTCTTCATTGGATAATTCTAAAATTTCTTTATTAATTTTTTTTTTTTCTGAATTATAAAATTCTACTTTTTGTCTATAAAGCAAACAAAAATCACCATCATCAAGATAAGAGATCTTATTTGTCATTGATTTAAGAGCATAGGAATCTGAACCTATAAAATTTTCATTATGTCCATAGCCTACTGCAAGTGGACTTCCTCTTCTAGCCCCAACAACTAAATTTTTAAAATCTTTAAAAATTACTCCAAGCGCAAAGCTACCTTCTAGTTTTTCTAAAGTTTTATGAATACAATTTATTAAATCTTCTGATTTTAAAAAATCAGTTAACATTATTGTTATAACTTCTGTATCTGTTTGTGATTTAAAAGAGTATCCTTTTTTAGAATATTCATCTCTTAACTTGTCAGAATTTTCAATTATACCGTTGTGTACAACTGAAACTACATCAGAAGAATGTGGGTGAGCATTTATTTGGTTTGGTATACCGTGTGTTGCCCATCTTACATGGCCAATTCCAAGGTCGCCATCTGAAGGATTTTGAAAAAGTATTTTTTCTAAATTGTCTACTCTTCCAGAGCATTTTTGTTCATTAATGCGATCATTGCTAAGCGTTGAAATTCCAGCTGAGTCATAACCACGATATTCTAGTTTTTTCAATGCACCAATTATACTTGCTGATACAGATTTGTTGCTTACTATTCCAACTATTCCACACATAATTTATTTCTTTCTCATATAATTTTTTACTTCACTTTGATTTGATCTAGTAAGTGCCAAAGAATTTTTTTTAACATTTTTTGTTATTACAGAGCCTGCTCCAATTGTGCTTTTTTCATTTAAAGTGACAGGTGCAACTAATGAAGAATTTGAACCTACAAAAACTTTATTTTTAATTATAGTTTTATTTTTATTTTTTCCATCGTAGTTACATGTAATTGTACCAGCGCCAATATTAACAAAATTTCCAATATTTGTATCTCCAATATATGACAAATGGTTTACCTTTGAATTTTTTCCTACGCTACTTTTTTTTATTTCTACAAAATTTCCAACTCTTGATCCTGATTTTAAAACTGTTCCTGGTCTTAATCTAGCGAAAGGTCCAACTATTACATTGTTTTCTATTTTAACATTTTCTAAGTGTGAAAATGATTTTATTTTAGAGTTATTTTGTATTTTAACTTTTTCTCCAAGAACCACATAGGGTTCTATTGTTACATTTTTTCCAATTTTGGTATCTTTTGAAAAATAAACTGTCTCTGGTGCAAGCATCTTAACACCGTTTTTTATAAATTTTTCCCTCAATCTTGTTTGGGCTTTTTGTAAATTTGTTTGTTTCATTCACAAATTATTTCTTATTAATACTTTTTAAATGACTCAAAAATTTACCATATTGTTTGATTTAGATGGGACTTTGGTTGATACGGCTCCAGATCTTATGAATGCACATAACCATGTTATGAGAAAATTTGGATATGAAACCAAATCGACTGATGACATAAGAAAATTAGTAGGCCAAGGAGCAGGATCATTAATTGGTAGATCGGTATGGGGACAGGCAAAAAAGGAATTAAAAAAGATAAATGATGATAAAATTAAAAAAGAAATGGTAACAGAATTTATAGATTTTTATGGAAAAAATATTGCCAATGAAAGTAAATTAATAAATGGAGCTTATGACTTTTTAAAATGGTGCAAAGAAAACGAAATATCGATGGGAGTGTGTACAAATAAACAAGAGCATCTTGCAATTGATTTATTAAGACAAATTAAAGTTTATGATTTTTTTGAATATGTTGCGGGAAGTAATACTTTTGATTTTTGTAAGCCTGATCCTAGGCACTTAACAAATGTAATAGAAATTATGCAAGGTGATATAAAAAAAAGTATAATGATTGGTGATAGTGAAACTGATGGGAATGCTGCTAAATCTGCTGGTATCCCATTTATTCTATTAGAAGATGGATATACTGAAAAAAATGTAAATGAAATTTCGCATAATCATTTAATAAGAGATTTTGTTGGAATTGAAAAAATAGTTCAAAAATACTTACATCATTAATATTGATTATTCTCATTCCTGGTTGTATTAAAAAACAATAAAAATTGGAGAGAAATTGAAAATTCATACTGTAAAAGTTTACCCATCAAAAATTAAATTAAATAAGAAAAATCAACTTGCATGGAAATTAGCAGAAATATCTAGCGACAATGCAAAGCTAAATAAAAAGTCTGTTGAAATGGCAATAAATAGAATTATTGATAATGCTTCAGTTGCAATTGCATCTTTAAATAGAAAATCTGTAATTTCTTCAAGAGAAATGGCCTTAAAACATCCGAAGAAATACGGTGCAACATTGTTTGGTGTTAATTCAAAAAAAAAATTTGATTGTGAATGGGCTGCATGGGCAAATGGTACAGCAGTAAGAGAATTGGATTTTCATGATACTTTTTTAGCTGCAGACTATAGTCATCCTGGAGATAATATCCCTCCTCTTCTTGCTGTTGCTCAACAAAACAAAAAAAATGGAATGGATTTGTTAAGAGGTATAATTACCGCTTATGAAGTTCAGGTAAATTTAGTTAAAGGAATTTGTTTACATAAACATAAAGTTGACCATATTGCACATCTTGGACCTAGTGTTGCCGCGGGTATTGGAGCGATGCTTAGATTAAATACAAATATAATTTATCAAGCAATTCAACAGGCGCTTCATACAACAATATCTACGAGACAATCAAGAAAAGGTGAAATTTCAAGTTGGAAGGCTTACGCACCTGCTCATGCTGGCAAACTTGCAATTGAAGCTGTAGATAGAGTAATGCGAGGTGAAGGAGCACCAAGTCCTATTTATGAAGGAGAAGATAGTGTAATTGCTCGGATACTAGATGGAAAAAAAGCTTTATATAAAGTTCCATTACCAAAAAAAAATGAAGAAAAAAAAGCAATCTTAGAAACGTACACAAAAGAATATTCTGCTGAATATCAAGCACAAGCACTTATTGATATAGCAAAAAAGCTTAACAAAAAAATTCAAAATCTTAGCCAAATTAAAAAAATTGATATATATACAAGTCATCATACGCATTATGTAATTGGAACAGGTGCAAATGATCCTCAAAAAATGGATCCGAAAGCAAGTAGGGAGACTCTAGATCATTCAATAATGTATATATTTGCTGTCGCTTTAGAAGATGCGAGCTGGCATCATGTTAACTCATATAAAAAATCTAGAGCTAATAAGAAAAGTACGATCAAGATATGGAGATCAATTAAAACACATGAAGATAAAAAATGGACTAAAAAATATCATGATCCCAATCCAAAGAATAAATCATTTGGAGCAAAAGTAGTTGTGACTTTGAATAATAATAAAAAAATTATTGAACAATTAGATAAAGCTGATGCGCATCCCTATGGATTAAGGCCATTTGTAAGAAAAAATTATATAAATAAATTTTTAACATTAACAAAAAATATTCTTTCTAAAAAAGAAAGTGACCGTTTTTTAAAAACTGTACAAAATTTAACAAAACTAAAATCAGGTCAGTTAAATAAAATTAATATAGAAATAAAAAGTTCAAATTTGAAAAAAAATAATAAAAAAGGGATTTTTTAATGCATTTTGTTAAAAAAAAATCAGAAGAAAAAAGGATAGAATTTGATGAAAAATTAAAATCAAAAAAAATATTAAGAGTACCAGGTGCTTATAATCCTTTAACAGCAAAAGTAATTGAAGAAATTGGATATGATGCTGTTTATGTTTCTGGAGGAGTTATGTCAAATGATTTAGGATATCCTGATATTGGTTTAACTACTTTAAAAGATGTAAGTAATAGAGCCAATCAAATAGCTAGAGTTACAAACTTGCCAACAATTGTTGATATTGATACTGGGTTTAAATCTTGCAAAGAAACTATTGAAACTTTTGAAAAATTTGGAATTACTGGAGTTCATATCGAAGATCAAGTAGCACAAAAAAGATGTGGTCATCTTGAAAATAAAGAATTGGTTAGTAAAGATGAAATGATAAAAAAGATTAAAGAATGTGTAAACTCAAAAAAAGATAAAAATTTTAAAGTTATTGCAAGATCAGATGCAAAAAGTGTTGAAGGTATTGATAAGATGATAGACAGGTGTAAAAGCTATGTTGACGCTGGTGCAGAAATTATCTTTCCAGAAGCTTTACATGATGAAAAAGAATTTGAAAAAGTTAGAAAATCTCTAAATTGTTATCTGTTAGCCAATATGACAGAATTTGGTAAATCAAAATTATTAAATTATAAAGAGTTAGAAAACATAGGTTATAATATAGTAATTTATCCTGTAACTACACAACGATTAGCTATGAAAAATGTGGAAGATGGCCTGCGTGCTATTTTTGACGATGGACATCAAAATAATATTATTGATAAAATGCAAACTAGGAAAAGATTGTATGATTTAGTTGAGTACGAGAAATACAACTCGCTAGATGAAAAAATTTATAATTTTAGTACAGAGGGTCATGAATAATGAGTGATGAGATTAAAAAAGGTTTATTAGGCATTGTTGTTGACGAAACTACAGTCTCTCAAGTAATGCCTGATATAAATTCTCTTACATACAGAGGTTATGCTGTTCAAGATCTTTGTGCAAAATGTAATTTTGAAGAGGTTGCTTATCTTGTTTTAAATGGAGAACTTCCAAACAAAAGACAATTAAAAAGTTTTATTAAAGAAGAAAGGTCTGATCGAAAACTTTCTAAGGAAATTTTAAGTGATATTAGAAAAATGCCAAAAAAAGCCCATCCAATGGATGTGGCTAGAACTGCTGTAAGTTTGATGGCTTTAGAAGATAAAGAAACAAAAGATAATTCTCCAAAAGCTAACATGAGAAAGGCTATAAGAATATTTTCAAAAACTCCAATTGCTTTAGCTGCCTTTTTTAGAGCTAGAAAAGGTAAAAAAATGATAGCTCCAAAAAAAAATTTATCTTTTTCTGAAAACTTTTTTTATATGTGTTTTGGAAAAGTTCCGAGTAAAGAAATTGTTAAGGCATTTGATGTATCATTAATTTTATATGCTGAGCATAGTTTTAATGTTTCAACATTTACTGCTCGAACTATCACTAGCAGTTTATCTGATATTCATGGGGCAATAACTGGTGCTATAGCAAGTTTAAAAGGGCCTTTGCATGGTGGTGCCAATGAAGAAGTTATGCATATGATGAATAAAATTAAAAAGCCTGAAAATGCACTAAAATGGATCAATAAAGCACTTAAAAATAAAGATGTTGTAATGGGTTTTGGGCATAGAGTTTACAAAAGAGGTGATTCTAGAGTGCCTACTATGGAGAAGTACTTTAAAAAAGTTTCATCAATAAAAAAAGATAAAAAGTTTATTAAAATTTACGACATTGTTAAAAATGTCATGATTGAAAGAAAAAATATTCACCCAAATGTTGACTACCCCACTGGACCAACTTACCATTTAATGGGGTTTGATACGGATTTCTTCACACCTATTTTTGTAATATCTAGAATTACTGGTTGGTCTGCACACATTATGGAACAACATGCAGCAAATAAATTAATAAGACCACTTTCTAAATACAGTGGAGCAAAGCATAGAAAAGTTATGCTTTTAAATCAAAGATAAAGATAAATATTAGCTAAAAGCTTCTGTCCAATTCCCTTGTGTAGATGCTTTTGAATACTCTGTTGCTCTTCCTTCAAAGAAGTTCATATGTTCAACTGCATTCAACATAGTATCAAGCCAAGTTAGAGGATTTTTATCTATTTCATAAATTGGTTCTAAACCTAATTGAGCAAGTCTTCTATTTCCAATAAACCTTATATAATCTTTAACTTCTTTTGCAGTTAAACCTTCCATTGGTCCCATTTCAAAAGCTAAATCAATAAATGCATCTTCATGATGAACTATAGTTCTGCAAGCCTCATAAAGTTCCTTTTTAAGTTCTGGTGTCCAGATTTCTGGATTTTCTTTTATGAACTCTTTGAACAATCTAATCATAGAATTGCAATGTAAAGTTTCATCTCTTACTGACCAGGTAACTATCTGGCCCATACCTTTCATTTTGTTAAACCTTGGAAAATTTAGTAAGATTGCAAAACTTGCAAATAATTGTAATCCTTCTGTGAATGCACTAAAGACTGCCATTGTTTTTGCAATGTCTTCTTTTGAATTAACATTAAATCCTTGCATGTAATCATATTTATCTTTCATTTCTTTATATTTCATAAATGCTGAATATTCAGACTCAGGCATTCCAATTGTATCAAGCAAATGAGAATAGGCTGCAATATGAACTGTTTCCATTGATGCAAATGCTGTCATCATCATTAAAACTTCAGTTGGTTTAAAAACTGTTGTGTAGTGTCTTAGATAACAATTATTAACTTCAACGTCAGCTTGAGTAAAAAATCTAAAAATTTGAGTTAGTAAATTTTTTTCTGCTTGTGATAAATTTTTTTGCCAATCTCTTACATCATCACCTAACGGTACCTCTTCTGGTAGCCAATGGATTCTTTGCTGGGTTAACCAAGCATCATAACACCATGGATATCTAAAGGGTTTGTATACTGGGTTCTCTACTAACAGACCCATTTTTTTTGGAGTAATTATTTCTTTTTTAACATTTTTTATTACTGACATGATAAACATTCCTCATATTCTTGTTCTTCGTTTTGTTGATTTTTAGATTTATAAACATTAGCTGTAACATCTGTTAATTTTGCATCATTAACATTTTCAGCTCTCTGTATTGATTTAGATCTACAATAATAAAGGCTCTTAAGACCTTTCTTCCATGCTTGAAAATGAATTTGGTGCAACTCTTTTTTATGAATATCTGCAGGAACAAAGATATTTATAGATTGTGCTTGGGATATATGCGGTGTTCTATCTGCACCTAATTCTACAATCCATTTTTGGTCCAGCTCAAAAGCTGTTTTGAAGACATCTTTTTCTTGTTGAGTTAAAAAATCTAAATGAGATACAGACCCTTGGTTAGTTGTGATACTAGACCATGTCTCATCATCATTTTTGTTATGTTTTTCTAATATTTTTTCAAGATACCTATTTCTAACATTAAAAGATCCTGAAAGTGTTTTGTGTGTAAAGCTATTAGCTGCAATTGGTTCAACACCCGGTGAAGTTCCTCCACAAATAATTGATATAGATGCTGTTGGGGCAATTGCTGTCTTGTTTGAAAATCTTTCTTTTATTCCATAGTCTGCTGCATCAGGACATGCACCTCTTTCTTCAGCCAAATCTTTTGAAGCTTTATCTACATCTTTTTGAATGTGTTCAAAAATCTTTTTATTCCATACTTTGCTCATAACAGATTCAAGTGGGATCATTTTTTGTTGAAAGAACGAGTGAAGACCCATAACGCCTAAGCCTACACTTCTTTCTTTCATGGCTGAATACGTTGCGTCACTGAACTCTTCAGGAGCTTTTTCAATAAAGTCTGTCAAAACATTATCTAAAAATCTCATCACATCTGAGATAAAGTTTTTGTCGTCTTTCCACTCATCATATTTTTCTATATTTAAAGATGACAAACAACAAACCGCTGTTCTATCTCTTCCATCTTTATCAACTCCTGTAGGCAAAGTAATTTCACTACACAAGTTAGATGTTTTAACTGTTAGTCCAGCGAGCTTGTGGTGTTGAGGAATAAGTCTATTTACCGTATCAATATAAATTATATAAGGTTCCCCTGTTTCTATTCTTGCTGTCAATAATCTTATCCATAAATTTCTAGCAGAAACAGTCGATTGAACTGCTCCATCTTTAGGACTTTTTAATGCCCATTGTTCATCAAGTTCAACCGCTCTCATAAATGCATCGCTCACAAGAACACCATGATGAAGATTTAATGACTTTCTATTTGGATCTCCTCCAGTTGGTCTTCTCATTTCTATAAATTCTTCTATCTCTGGATGATCAATTGGAAGATAACATGCAGCAGAACCTCTTCTAAGTGATCCTTGGCTAATTGCCATAGTTAAAGAATCCATTACTTTAATGAAAGGAATTATTCCTGAAGTTTTTCCAACTCTTCCAATTTTTTCACCAATAGATCTTAGATTTCCCCAATAACTTCCAATACCACCACCTTTAGCAGCTAACCAAACATTTTCACTCCAAAGATCTAAAATTCCATGAAGGCTATCATTTGCTTCGTTTAAAAAACATGAAATTGGCAAACCTCTTTTAGTTCCACCGTTTGAAAGTACTGGTGTTGCGGGCATGAACCAAAGATTGCTTATATAATTATATAGTCTTTGAGCATGTAAGTTATCATCAGCATAATGACTTGCTACTCTTGCAAATAAATCTTGAAAAGATTCATTAAAACCTAAATACCTATCGCTTAAAGTTGCTTTACCAAATGATGTAAGATTTTCATCTTTGGATCGATCAATTTTAATTGTTATACCTTTTGAATTTTGAAATAGTTCTGTTTCGTTGTTTAAAGAAAATAAGTCTGGTCTTTTATCTAAATGACTTTCTTGAATAGTTGGTGAAAATTCAGAGACAGCTTTCTTGATGGCCTGAGACAAAACTTTATTCATTTAACTCCCTTATTTTAACAGTTTTTTTGTAGAACAACTACATGTTGTATGCAGATTTCTTTAATATACTATATAAATTAGAAATCAATAGAACATATATAGAACATAAAAATAAATATCAATAAAAAAATAAAAAAAATGTACATATATCAACATGGAAAATTCAAGAAAAATAGATCCCTTTGGATTTAGAGAATATGACGCAAGATGGTTATATGACAAAAACATTAATCTCTTAGGAATCGAAGATCTTGGAAAAGGACTTGGAACTCAAATCAAAAATCATACAAAAAAAGATAATCCAAGAGTAGTAGTTGGTCATGATTATAGGTCTTACAGCGAAGAAATAAAATCAGCACTAAAAAAAGGTTTAGTTTCTACTGGATGTCAAATTGAAGATGTAGGTTTGTCATTATCACCAATGGTTTATTTTGCACAATTCAATTTAAACTCAGACGCTGTTGCAATGGTAACAGCTAGTCATAACGAAAATGGTTGGACTGGTGTTAAAATGGGAATTAAAAAAGGTTTGACACATGCTCCTGAAGAAATGAAAGAATTAAAGGATATAACATTAAATCAAAAATTTACTGAAGGAAAAGGAAGTGAAAAACAAATAAGTAATTTTCAAGAAGTTTATAAAAATGATTTAATAAGCAAAAATAAGATAAATAAAAAAATAAAAGCAGTTGTTGCATGTGGAAATGGAACGGCGGGAATATTTGCTCCAGATATTTTAAGAGGTGTAGGTTGTGAAGTAATTGAACTTGACTGTAAATTAGATTGGAGTTTTCCAAAATATAATCCAAATCCTGAGGATCTTGAAATGTTACATGCAATATCAAAAGCTGTTAAAGAAAATAATGCTGATATTGGTTTTGGTTTTGATGGAGATGGAGATAGATGTGGCGTTATTGATAATAAAGGTAATGAAATATTTTCAGACAAAATAGGTTTAATTATTGCAAGAAACTTGTCTCCTAAGCACAAGGGCTCTAAATTTGTAGTTGATGTAAAGTCAACAGGACTTTTCTCAAATGATAAAATTCTTTTAGAAAATAACTGTAAAACTATTTATTGGAAAACAGGACATTCTCATATTAAAAGAAAAGTAAATAATGAAAAAGCTTTAGCTGGATTTGAAAAAAGTGGACATTTCTTTTTTAATCAACCTCTGGGTTATGGTTATGATGATGGAATTAATTCAGCAATTCAAATTTGTCATTTGCTTGATAATCAAAATAAAAAAATGAATGAAATAATAAAAGAATTACCTAATACTTATCAATCTCCAACTATGGCCCCTTTCTGCAAAGATGAAGAAAAATATCAAGTAGTAGATGAATTAGTTAAAAAAGTTAAAGAAATTAAGGAAAATAAGATTAAAATTGATAATCAAGAAATAGAAGAAGTTTTAACTGTGAATGGTGTAAGATTTTCATTTAATGATGGTTCATGGGGTTTAATAAGAGCATCATCAAATAAACCTTCGTTAGTAATTGTAACTGAGAGCCCAACATCAGATATAAGAAAAAAAAAGATATTCGAATTCATAGATGATTTGCTCCAAAAAACTGGAAAGATTGGAGAATACGATCAAAAAATATAAGTCATAAATTCAACTAGTACGAGTTCAATAAATTTTAGAGAATCATATATAATTAAATCAAGGGGCGGTAGAGGGAGACTGAAACCGCCTCTTTTTTTTACAAATTTAAATATCTATAGATAAATACCGTTCCAACTATATATAAAAAAATTCCAAATAAAGTCTGAACTTTTGATTTACTTATTTTATGAACTGTGTTGGCTCCAACTCTTGCCATAAAAGTTGTTATAGGAATAAATATTAAAAAAGCGGGAATATTAATAAAACCTATGCTTAATGGTAGATTTGCCTTTAAAAAAGATCCGGAAATTAAAAAACCAATTGCACCGAATATAGAAATTACAAATCCAACAGATGCAGCACTTCCTATTGCTTTATTAATTGGATACCCAAAATATCTTAATATTGGAACATTCATAATTGCCCCTCCTATTCCCATTGTGGCTGAAATTAAACCAGACAAAATACCAAAAATTATTCTGGGTAATAAATTAAAATTTGGTTTAAATTTATTTATTTTATCTTTCATATTTAAAAGGTAGGCACCTAGGCAATAAACAATTATTGAAAAAAAAAGCACCAAAGACTTTGTTTGAGCCATGGCTGCTATTAATGTTCCTAAAACAACACCGCATATTACAAAAAGTCCGTATGTTTTTAATACGTTAAAGTCTACTGAATTATGTTTTTTATGAGTTAAAACAGAAACTAGGGATGTTGGTATAATAATTGCAAATGAAGTACCAACTGCTAGATGCATTATGTATGTTTGGTCTATATTTAATGTATCAAAAATAAAAAATAAAAATGGAACAGTTATAAGTCCACCACCTATTCCAAATAGGCCAGCAAAAAAACCAACCGGGAAGGCAGTCAGTATCATTAAAATAATAAAAAATGAGTATTCGTTTGATAGTATTGAACTAATCAATTTGACCTACTTGATGCATCTTTGGAGCTGATTTAACTTTATCCATTATATGATCAATTTTTTTAACATCTGCGTCTCTAACACACATATTCTCACTCAAATATCTTTTCCAAAAAGATGAACCAGTTTGTCCATGAAATAATCCAAGAGTGTGTCTCATTATTTGATTCATTCTAGTTCCTTTTTTTATTTCTTCCTTAACGTAAGGCACCAGTTGCTCTATTACTTCTTGTCTAGATAAAATATTTTGATTATTAAAAATATCTTTTTCAATATCAGCTAAAAGATAAGGTGAGTGATAAGCTGAACGTCCAATCATAACACCATCTGTTTTTATTAAATGATTTTTAATTTGATCAGTAGATGTAATTCCTCCATTAATTATTATTTCAAGATTATTAAAATCTTTTTTTAATTTATAAACCATTTCATATTTTAAAGGAGGTATATTTAAATTTTGCTTCGGTGTGAAATTTCCTAAGACAGCTTTTCTAGCATGTACAATAAAAGTTTTTACACCTGTGGATTTTAAAGTATTAATAAAATTATATAAATTTTCATAATCTTCTACATTGTCATATCCAATTCTAGTTTTTACAGTCACTGGTAATTTTGTCTTTGCTTGCATTTCAGTTAAACAGTCTGCAACAAGATTTGGTTCTTTGATTAAACAAGCACCAAATTTATTTTTTTGAACTTTTTTACTTGGGCAACCTAAATTTAAATTAATCTCATCATAACCAAACTCTTCACCAAGTTTAGATGCATTAGCTAAAAGTTTAGGAGAAGATCCTCCTAATTGTAGTGAAACTGGTTTTTCTTTTATATTAAATGATAATAATTTTTTTTTATCTCCCCTATCAATTGCTTCAGATACAATCATTTCTGTATACAAAAGAACATTTTTACTTATCAAACGTAAAAAATATCTTTCATGACGGTCGGTACAATCCATCATTGGAGCGATGGAGACTTTTCTATTCATAGTATAGAATTATTATATTATTTGACTAACTATTTGAAGTATCTGAATCTTTTTGTTCTTCGCTTGCTATTTCTTCATCTTTTAGATTGTCTAAAGAAACATCGCCTTCTTGCGTTTCTGTTGATTCTTCTGAAGGTTCGCTTTCTATAGATTGTTCTTCTGGTGAATTTTCTAATTCAGCAAGATCTTCTTTGGAAACTTGAATTTTTTCAGGAATTTTTCTAGCTCTTTTTGAGGGTAAAATTGGAACTCCACTTTTAGAAATCTCACCCTTGTAAAGATTTTCGAAATCATCACCTACTTCCTCGTCATCCTCAGAAACATCTTCAACTTGTTCAACATGTTTTCTTAATTTATATACCGCACTCTCGATTAAATCTTCAACTTTGATTTTTTCTTCAGCGATCTCTCTTAATGATACAACTGTGTTTTTATCGTTATCTCTTTCTAAAGTTGGTTCTAGTCCTGAATTAAGTTGAGTCGCTCTTTCTTTTGCTACTAACACTAATTCATAGGGACTATCTACTTTATCTACACAGTCTTCTACAGTCACTCTTGCCATGCGTGCTATTTATACTTGTAGATCCACAAAATCAAGTGATTTTTATATTTTTATAGGATTTAGGTTTCTTCTTATTAAGAATAAAGAAATAATTGAGATAAAAATATAAGTCGCAGAAACTAACGAAATTTGTTCAATAGAAAAACCTCTATCTATTAAAATACCAAATACAGCTGTTCCGAAAGCGGTAGCAAATACCATCAAAGCAGTAGTAAGGGCTTTTATAGAGCCAATATATTTTACACCGTATATCTCGGCCCAAGTTGATGATCCAAGGACATTACAAAGTCCATTTGTAATACCAATTAATCCAAAAAATATAAATGATGATAAGGGATTTTCAAAATAGAACAAAACCAATGCTGCAAAAAATAGAGGGATATTCATATAAATTAAAATTTTTCTACTAGTAAATTTATCAATTAAAAAACCTGAAAGAATTAATGCTACTACTGAAAGTATAGAATAAGACATGAAAGATTGTGCAATTATATATGGACCCCAATTTTTTGAAGAAAGTATAAAAGATTGATAAACAAAAGTACCTGTTGCAATTGAAGGCATAGCTAACATATTTGCGCATACAATATAAAATCTATAATCTTTAATAACTTCAATTCTTTTCCACTGCTTAAAATCATTTTCATTTAAATTATTATCATCCCCTTTTTCCCTGGAATCAAAGTTTAGATTTTTTACTAAAAAATAAGAAGATATAGGTAAAAAAATTAATACAATAAGTGAAATTCCAATCCAGATATTTTGCCATCCTGTAATTGTCAAAAGATAAATCATAAAAACTGGTAAAACAAACTCAGCTGCTGATAAGCCAAACCATCCAGTGCTTAAAGCTTTTCCTCTTGATCTTGTAAAATATCTAGAAATCGTGGTTGTTGCTGTATGAGACATCATACCTTGACCAGAGAATCTCATTAATAATATTGCTATAAATAATAATGGTATTGAAGAAATTTTAGAAAAAAAGAAACTAGAAAATGCGAGCAGTAAAATAACAAAAAAAGCAAATTTAGAAATATCTATATCGTCAATTTTTTTTCCAACCCAAATTAATATAAAACTACTTAATAAAGTAGCTGAGGCATAAACTGAGCCAAATTGTCCATGGGTAATAGATAATTCATTTCTTATACTGGGATTAAATATTCCTAAAAAAAAACTCTGTCCAAAGCTTGAAAAAAATGTAAATATAAAACCAAATATAACTACTTTTAAACTTAAATTTTTAAACATATTTTTTTATGACGTGTAAAGTTGCTTTCATTGGTCTTGGTGTAATGGGTTATCCAATGGCAGGATATATATCAAAAGGCGGACACAATGTAACTGTTTTTAATAGAACAAAGTCTAAAGCCGAAAAATGGGTGAGCGAATATAAAGGTAATATTGCTGAATCACCGGCAGAGGCTGCAAAAGACGCTGAATATATTTTTACATGTGTTGGAAATGATAATGATTTAAGAGAAGTAACTTTTGGAGAACAGGGTGCCTTTAAAACAATACAAAAAGGATCTGTATATATTGATAACACAACAGCGTCAGCAACAATAGCAAGAGAAATTTATGACCATGCTAAAAAAAATGGTTTTGGTTCTTTGGATGCACCAGTTTCTGGTGGTCAAGCCGGTGCAGAAAATGGTGCATTAACAGTTATGATTGGAGGAGATCAATCTGACTTTGATAAAGCAAAAGATAAAATTGATTGCTACAGCAAAAAAATGAAATTACTTGGCAAAGCTGGAAGCGGTCAACTAGCAAAAATGGTTAATCAAATCTGTATTGCTGGCTTAGTTCAAGGATTATCTGAGGGAATTAATTTTGGAATTAAAGCAGGGCTAAATATGGAAGATGTTATTGAGGTCATTTCAAAAGGAGCTGCTCAATCTTGGCAAATGGATAATAGATATAAAACAATGATAGATGATAAATTTGATTTTGGTTTTGCAGTTGATTGGATGAGAAAAGATTTAAAAATTGCAATGGATGAAGCAAAAAATAATGGATCTTTACTTCCTATAACAGAAATAATTGATAAGTATTATGGTGAAGTTCAAGAACTTGGTGGTAAACGTTGGGATACATCTAGTTTAATCAAAAGATTTAGAAAGTAATAATGTATGCAACCAGCATACTATGAAGATTTAAAAGAAATTAAAAAAAAAATTTGGTCAATGCTTGATGATGCAGTGACTAATAGAAGTTCACAGTTTAGAATTCCAGTTTTTATTTGTGGCAATCAAAAAGATTTTGATGGAAGGATTGTGGTTCTTAGAAAATCTGATCAATCAAATAATCTAGTTCAATTTCATAGCGATATTAGATCTGATAAAATTCCTAAGTTAAAAAATAATAATAATGCGTCTATGCTTTTCTATGACAAAGAAGAAAAAATCCAAGTAAGATTAAAAGTTGGATGTACAATTAATCACTGTAATGAAATAACAAAAGATTCTTGGTCTAAAACAGGTCATATCAGTAGAAAATGTTATTTGGTTGATAATGGACCTGGAACAGAATCTCCAAACCCAACATCTGGTTTAAAACCTGAATTAGACAATTTTGAGTTTACTATGGAGCAAAGCGAAGAAGGTTATAAAAACTTTACTGTAATTCAATGTAAAATAAAAACTATTGAATGGCTTTACTTAGCAGCTAAAGGTCATCGAAGAGCTAGATTTGAATTAGATATTAATAAAGAATACTGGCTTGTCCCTTAGAAATGATTTCAAATTTTATTTTCTATTTATCACTCATAATTTTAGGGATGTTTGTTATGAGATTTGGAATAATTCAAATAAGAAGACAAAAACAAGGTAAAAACAAAATTAAAAAGAAAGTGCTTGAACAAATCGCATTTGGAATTTTTTTTTTAATAATTTTAGGATTAATTATTTATTCGATTGATGGTTTACTTTTTAATTAAGCCACTTTTAAATAATTAAGCCAATTTCTTATTTCAAATGTTCTATTCTCAAAATCTAATTTCTTTTCCTCTTCTTTGATATAATTTAAGTGATTTTGAAAATCATTTTCATTATCAAAATGATTGTTTTGTAATATACGATCTTTTCTTCCAATAGATAAATTTATCATTTGCCAATACTCATAATCTGGGTGGTATTGTAATCCCCATATTTCAGATTTTTCTTGTTTAAAATGTAATCCCATTACTTTATTAACTTTGTCGCTAGATAATAAAGTAGCACCATCAGGTATTTCACACACTTCATCATAATTAAATGCTGGTGAAGTAAATTTTGATTTCTTATCTTTATATATAGGGTTTTTTTTTCCTTCATCATTAATTTCTATATCTGTAGCTATACCTATATGTGCTCCATTTTTTCCTGGAGCTACCTTTCCTCCTGCAGCTGCACAACAAACTTGTAAACCCCAACAAATAGCTAAAATTTTACATTCATATTTAAAACAATTAGACGCAAAATTTAAATGTTTCTTAATTTCATCTGACATATCGTTTAATCTCATGGCTCCACCTGTAAAAATTAATCCATCGTAATTTTTAATATTTTCTAAAGCAGTTTTTGTATCATTGTCTTTTGCGGGATTAATGATTTTAACTTTTGAACTTGGTTCTAATTTTAAAACTAAATTTTTTAAGTTTTCTGAACAAGATGCCTTCGCGGCTTTTACAAAGAATTCGTTATTTTTTGGATCGTTTCCTTCTACTATGAGAATATTTAAATTAGTCATTAAAAATAGTACCTGACATGCTGTGTTGATACATAAGTTTCATATCAGCTTCTGTTAATTTTTTAGGGTTACCCCCTGTAGAAGGGTCTTCTAAAGCCATTTTTGATAATCGATCTAATTGTAAATCTTTTTCTTCAATTACTTCTGAAAGTTTGTGAGGTATTCCTAATTTTTTTCTCAGATCTAGTATCCAGCTAATAAATCCATCAAATGTTTTATTCTTTAATTCTAAATAATCACAAATTTTAATAATTTTATCCTCGATCACATCTTTATTAAAAGTTAAAACATAAGGCATAAAAATCGCATTTGATAAACCATGGTGAACATTATTTAATGCATTTACAGGATGACTTAATGAGTGAATTGCTCCTAAGCCTTTTTGAAATGCAGTAGAGCCCATACTTGCTGCTGCTAACATGTTCATTCTCGCTTCAATATCAGATCCATCTTTGACAGCTTTTAATAACCATTGATTAATCATTCTCATTCCTTCTAAGGCTATACCATCGGCCATTGGATGAAATCCAGGTGCACAATATGCTTCAAGATTGTGAGCTAAAGCATCCATTCCTGTAGCAGCTGTAATTTTTGGTGGTAGAGCAATAGTTAATATTGGATCTAATATTACAATTGATGGTAAAAACTTTGGGTGAAAGATAATATTTTTTACCCCTGTTTCTTCATTTAAAATTACAGAAGCTCTACCTGTTTCAGATCCTGTACCAGCAGTAGTTGGAACGGCTATGATTGGAGAAATTTTGTCATGATTTGCTTTGGTCCAGTTATCTCCTACATCCTCAAAGTCCCAGATTGGAAGAGTTTGTCCTGACATAAATGCTACGGCTTTCCCAACATCTAGTCCACTACCACCACCAAATGCTATAACACCATCACAATTATTTTTATTATAAATATCAACTCCTTCTTTAACATTTGTGCCAGTAGGGTTGCCTACAACATTCGAAAAAATACTAACTTTAAACCCATCAGCTTTCAATTTTTCTAATATATTTAAAACCATCTGAGTTTTAGCTAAACCACCGTCTGTAACTAGCAAAGGACTTTTAATATTTAGTTGTTTGCAGGCATTACCCAGGTCGATAATTCTATTTTCGCCAACCCACATTGTGGTTGGATAGTTCCAGTTATAATTCTTCATATTTAAATTTATTTATAGAGGATTTTTAATATGGTAAATCAAATTAATCTAGTTTAATCTTACATTTTCTATGATCAAAACAATTACACCTATAGATAATACAATATATGTCGAAAGAGAGTATAATTCGAAAATAATTGAAAAAACTATATCTAATTCAGTAATAGCCCAAAATGAATGGGGATCACTTAAAGTAGAGGAAAGAGTTGATTTATTAAAAAAATTTGTTGCTGACTTTTTATCGAAAGAAAAACAAATTATTGAAGAAATTACCAGACAAATGGGAAGGCCAATCTCACAAGCATTAAATGAGTTAAAAGGTTTTAAAGAAAGAGCTGATTATATGCTTTCAATTGCGGATGAAAAATTAAAAAATATCTATTTACCAGAAAAAGAAAATTTTAAAAATTATATTAAAAGAATTCCAATGGGTGTTTCTTTTATTATAGCTCCATGGAACTATCCTTATTTAACATCTGTTAATTCAATTATACCATCGCTTGCGGCAGGAAATTCTGTAATATTAAAGCACTCAGCCCAAACACCTCTTTGTGCTGAGCAATTATATGAATCAGCAAAAAAAACTCTTCCTAATAATACTTTTAATTATTTGCATCTTAACCATAATGATAGTTTGAAAATAGTTTCTGATAAAAGAATTGGGTTTGTTTCATTTACAGGATCAGTAAGTGCGGGTTATGAAGTTCAAAAATCAACAATGAATAAATTTATAAGTATTGCACTTGAATTGGGTGGAAAAGATCCAGCATATGTAAGACATGATGCTGATCTTGAAAATACTGTAGAAAATCTTGTGGATGGCTCTTTTTTTAATTCTGGTCAATCTTGCTGTGGTATAGAAAGAATTTATGTAGATAAAAAAATATATAATAATTTTTTAGAATTATTTATTGATAAAACTTATAGCTACAAATTAGGAAATCCATTAAAAGAAGATATCAACCTTGGTCCTGTTGTTAAATTATCTGCTGCAGATTTTATTAAAGACCAGATGAATTTAGCTGTAAAACAGGGTGCAAAAATGATGATTGATGAATCAAAATTTGATTACCCAAAAGAACATAAAAATTACATGGTTCCTCAAGTCCTAACTAATGTAAATCATGAAATGAAATTTATGATGGAAGAAACTTTTGGTCCTTGTGTAGGAATAATGGCAGTAGATAATGACAATGAAGGTATAAATTTAATGAATGATAGTCCTTATGGTTTAACCGCATCTATTTGGACTAAAGATATTGATGTAGCAGAAAAGCTTGGAAATAAAGTTAATACTGGAACTTTATTTATGAATAGATGTGATTACTTAGATCCAGGATTATCTTGGACGGGTGTAAAGGAAACAGGAAAAGGCTGTTCTTTATCAGAGGTAGCATATGAACATCTTACAAAACCAAAAAGTTTTCACCTAAAGAAAGAATTATAAAAAAATGAAACTTACTTACAAAGGTAAATCGGCAATTGTTACAGGTGCTTGTGGTGGTATGGGTTTAGAGGTTTCTAAAAATTTATCAAAAAATAATATTGCAGTACTTATGATTGATTTAAAAAAACCTCCTAAAAATTTTTTAAAAGATAATCAAAATTGTATATACAAAAGTATTGATGTTACTAATTTTAAGAAATTAAAAAAATCTATAGAAATATTTTACAAAAAAAATAAACAGATTGATTATTTAATTAATACAACAGGTGTCTTATGGTTTGATAAAGATATATCATCGACTAATATTGACCCCAAAATATGGGATAAAGTCTATGAAATAAACTTAAAATCAATGGTTTATTTATCTAAAATTATTATACCTAAAATGAAAAAAAATAAATTTGGATCAATGGTACATATTTCGTCTGTTGATGCATTGTCAGGTGATGATAAACCGCAAGATGCTTATGGATCCTCCAAAGCTGCTATGATTAGACTTTCAAAATCTCTAGCTATTCAATTTGCTTCAAATAATATTAGATCAAATAGTATATTGCCTGGAGCAGTCGATACTAATATGCAAAAAAGATGGAAAAAAAATCCATCCGCAAAAAAAAAATTAGCAAAAGTAATACCTCTTAATAGAATTGGTGAACCACAAGATATATCAAATACAGTTATGTTTCTATTAAGCGAACAATCTAATTATATTACTGGAACCGAAATTATTATTGACGGTGGTATTACCGCCAAACCTTAATCTTAGAATTAGGCGCTTCTTTTATAGAAGCGCCTAAAAATATTATTATCTATAAGGATAACCAGCTTTTTCCATTGTTTGAGCATATAATTTAAATGCATCAACAACTTTTTTAGCACGTGGGCTAATTTTAGATGTATCATCCCAGAACTCTTTAGAGTCTTCTACTACTTTGCCCCACTCATTCGCTGGAAGACTTGTTAGTTCCATTTTTTTACCATTAACACGTAGATCTGCTTCTCCACCCCAATACCATACTTGTCTATAATAATGAGAGTCATTAATAGACATTCGGTATAAAGCTTGAAGTTTTGGACTTAATTTTTCCCAACTTTTTGAATTGGCAAAGTAAGAACCAAACCATGCACCTGTAACTGCATTTGTTAAGGCATATTTACAAATATCTGCCCAACCTACTTCATAAGCTTCGGTAAATCCGCACCAACAAACACCATCAAGTTCTCCTGTTTGCATTGCAGTTTCAACATCATCCCATGGTACAATTACTGGAATTAAACCATATCTAGACAAGAATTTTCCAGCAGTAGGAACGCCAAAAACTCTTAAACCTTTCATGTCTGCTAATGAAGTAACTTTTTTCTTAACCGTAAATAGATGACAAGGGTCCCAAGCACTAGTGCTTAACCATTTTACTCCCTTAACTTCTTTATAAGCTTCATCCCAAATTTCATTTAAACCATAATATTTAAATAAAGATGGAACGTCTAAGCTGTATCTTGTTGCAAATGGGAAATATCCACCAAATACCTGTATATCAACTGGTGAACCCATAGTCGCGTCATCACTTTGCACAGCATCAATTGTACCTGCCTGCATTGCTCTAAACAATTCATCAGTTGGCACTAATTGGTCTGCATAGTAAAGCTCAATTTCCATTTCGCCGTGCGCAGCTTTATTAAAAGCTTCAATTTGTGGCTTAATAACATGAGCTCCTAAAGGTGCTCCAGAATATGTTTGCAGTCTCCATTTTATTGGATTTGACGCCGCATAAACATAAGGAGCTTTTACAACAGTAGCTCCGGCCGCACCCAAAGTTAACAAACCGGCTTTCTTAATAAACGAACGCCTTTTATTTGTTATGATTTTTTTTTCTTTTTTCATATCTTCCTCTCACTTAATTTATACGCAAAAGGTTATTATTAATTTTAGAATGATTCTAGTAATTATTTAAAATAATTTAAACTATAAGTTGAATTTATTTATTTGATAAATATTTTTCAGGCAAGTATGTAGCAATTTCAGGGAATGCCATAACTATCGCTAGACCAATAACCATAACTATAACAAATGGAATTATTGATCTATAAATATCATATAAAGTTATTTCTTTTGGTGCCATAGCTCTCATTAAGAATAAATTATATCCAAACGGTGGAGTCATGTATGCTATTTGGCAAGTAATTGTATAAAGCACCCCATACCATATTGGGTCAAATCCTAAAGATATGATTAGTGGAACATAAAGTGGTGCAACAATTACCAGCATTGCAGTATCATCTAAAAACATTCCCATAATTATATAAGAAAGTTGCATCATAATTAAAACTCCCCAAGGTGTTAGATTCCATCTTTCAATAAATAATTTTTCTATTGCTTTTCCTGCTCCCAAACCATCAAATACAGCCCCGAAACATAATGCCGCTAAAATTATCCACATAAACATACATGAAACACCTAGTGTTTTTTTAAGCGTAGTTTCAAGTACTTGTTTGTTAAATCTTTTTTTATAAACAGCAGCGATAGTAGCAAGTAGTGCTCCAACGGCTGAGCATTCAACCAAACTAGCTATTCCCATTAAAAACAAACCAGTCATAAGAAAGAAAATTACAAAAGGAATTATTCCAGCTTTTAATAATTTTAATTTTTCTGGTAACGGAATGTCTCTTTCTTTTTTATCTAATGCCGGACCTAGTTCTGGTTGTAATCGACATCTAACATAAATATAAATAATAAATAAAGAAGCCATTAATATTCCTGGTAAAAGGCCGGCCAACCAAAGTTTACTAACAGGTTGTCTTGCAATCATTCCATATAAAACCATAACTACACTTGGGGGTATAAGTATACCTAGAGAACTGCCTGCTTGAACTACCCCAGTTATCATTCGTTTATCATAATTTCTCTTTAACATTTCTGGAAGTGCAATTGTTGCTCCTATAGCCATTCCCGCTACACTTAATCCATTCATTGCAGAAATTGCTACCATCATAAGCATAGTTCCAATAGCAAGACCACCTTTTAGTCCACCAAAATATACATGAAACATTTTATATAAATCGTTTGCTATTCCCGACTCGGAAATCATAAACCCCATATAAATAAAAAGAGGAAGAGTAAGCATTGGATACCATTTAAATAATTTCCAAGTAGCTGTGTAGGGCATCTCCATAGATCCTTCGCCCCAAATCAATAATGCTGAAGCAGCTGCAACAAAACCTATTGCACCAAATACTCTTTGACCAGTGAACATCATAGTTAACATTGTTATAAACATAAACAATGCAATGAATTCATAACTTAAGTATTGTGCTAACATAATTATATTTTTTTACCTTTTATTTTTGCTATATCTTTAAAAAGCATTGAAAAAGCTTGCAGTAACATTAATAAAATACCAATTAACATTAAACTTTTTATTGGCCAAACATAAGGTGCCCACGCTGTAAAAAGTTTTTGTTTAGTTTGAATGGTGTATTGTAAGCTTGTTATAGATCCATAAAATAAAATTATTAAATAGAAAATTAAAAACATACTTGTAAAAGCATCCATTTTTGCTTTCCCTCTTTCAGAAAGCCTTCCATAAAATAAATCCATTCTAACGTGATCATCAGTAATCATGGAATAACCACCACCCAATAAATAATATGCAGTAATTGTAAATTGAGCCATCTCAATTATCCACATCAAAGGATAATTTATTATATTTCTAGTTACAAAAGAAAGAATTAGCACAAACATCATAAAAAAAACTCCATACATAACTATTCTCCCAACTTTAATACAAATTGAATCTATAAATTTTACATAGTTAGAGATTAATTTTGGCATAGAGTTATTTTTTATGACAATTAAAATTAAAATTATAATTATTGCAAGAATTAAAATCATTGAATTAATATTTAGATAAGATAGATTTAATAAATTATTTGAGGGATTTAAAAATAATATGAAAAAAGTAGCTATTATAGGAACAGGTCCTTGCGGGCTTTCTATGTTAAGATCTTTTGAACAAGCTGAAAAAAAAGGTGAAAAAATACCTGAAATAGTTTGTTTTGAAAAACAAGAAGATTGGGGTGGATTGTGGAACTATAGCTGGAGAACTGGATCTGATCAATACGGTGACCCTGTTCCCAACAGTATGTACAGGTATCTATGGTCAAATGGTCCAAAAGAATGTTTAGAATTTGCAGACTATTCATTTGATGAACACTTTGGAAAACCTATCCCATCATTTCCTCCTAGAGAAGTTTTATACGATTATATAACCGGCAGAGTAAAGAGAGGTAATCTAAAAAATAAAGTAAGATTTAGTACAAGTGTTTCTAAAGTTATTTTCAATGGAGATAAATTTGAAATTACTTCCCATGATAAAAAAAATGATAAATTTTCAAAAGATACTTTTGATTATGTAGTTGTATCAACTGGTCATTTTTCAGTTCCCTTTATTCCAGAATATCCAGGAATGAAATCTTTTCCAGGTAGAATAATGCATTCACATGATTTTAGAGATGCAGAGGAGTTTAGAGGAAAAAATGTTATTGTTTTAGGAAGCAGTTATTCAGCAGAAGATGTTGCTCTTCAATGCCACAAGTATGGAGCAAAAAGTGTAACTATAGGTTATAGAAATAACCCAATGGGATTCAAATGGCCTAAAGGAGTAAAAGAAGTGCATTATTTAGATAAACTGGTTGGAAATAAAGCAATCTTTAAAGATGGGCATGAACAAGAAGCTGATGCGATAATTTTATGCTCTGGTTATCTTCATCATTTCCCATTTTTAACTGAGGATCTTAAGCTAAAAACTAGAAATAGATTATATCCACCAAAATTATATAAAGGTGTCGTATGGCAAGATAATCACAAATTACTTTATTTAGGTATGCAAGATCAATTTCATACTTTTAATATGTTTGATTGTCAGGCGTGGTATGCAAGGGATGTGATAATGGGTAAAAGTAAAATTCCAAATAGCTCAGAAATAGAAAAAGATATAAATAAATGGGTTGCTTTAGAAGAAAAATTAGAAAATCCAGATCAAATGATAGACTTTCAAACTGAATATACTAAAGAACTTCACGGGCTATCTGATTATCCAAAAATTGATTTTGAGTTAATTAGGAAACATTTTAAAGAATGGGAACACCATAAAGTAGAAGATATTATGACATATAGAAATAAATCTTTTTCTTCACCTGTTACAGGATCTATTGCACCAATACATCACACGCCTTGGGCAACAGCAATGGATGACTCTTCAAAAGTTTTTTTAAATCAACCAAAAAAATAGAATAATTACCAATCGATCTGTAATTTTTTGTTTTCACAAATACATTCTAGAATGCTAAATAAAAGTGGAAATTTACGTTTATCAAATTTTGCCATAAGTTTTGGTCCAATATCAAAAGCCAATTGTGCACCTTCAACTGTTATATTTTTCATAAATTTTTCTTTTGCCTCTTTATATAAATAACCTTGTCCTAAATATTTTCCCATTTGGCTATTTCTTCCGCCAGACACGCTTACATATATATCTCCCAAACCAGCTAGGCCATAAACAGACTCCGTTTTACCTGAATAATTATTAACAATTTCTACCATTTCAGAAATTGATCTATGAATTAAACTAGCAGCGGTATTTAAAAAATATTTTTCTTGGATTTCTTTTGAAGCTGCTGGATTACTTAATCCTTGTGAACCACCGATTAACATTGAATAAAGATTTTTTATCGCCGAAGAAATTTCTATACCTTCTATATCATCTGATATTTCACATTTATAATATTCTGTTTGAATAAAATTCTGAATTTTTTGAGCCTCTTTAATATTTTTATTTGCTATTATAGTTCCTGTTCTTATTTTATTTGCAAGGCCTGATGCCAAACATGGTCCTTTAACTGAAGAAATATTAACATTTTTATGACCGTTTTTTTTCAAAATCATTTCTAGTTTTTCAGTTAAAGTTGTAAGCTGATCATTAATTATTGAAAGACCTTTTGTTAGTAAAATTATAGGTGTGTTAGATTTATAAAATTTTGAAATCTCATCACCTACCCAATCAATTCCAGCTGAGCTAACAGCAACTACGATTAAATCTAAATCTGTATCAGCAATTGCACTAAATTTTTCAATTTTAATATTTTTTGGCAAAATTACATTTAAACTTGGGTGCAAATTTTTATTGGATTTTATTGAAGAAATAAAATCATCTTCTAATGCTGAACCCATTATAGTGACATCATTATTATTTTCTGCACACGGAATCGAAAAAGCAGATCCCATTGCTCCGGCGCCAATTATTAATATTTTTTTCATAGCTAAAATTATGCTAAAGTTTTTCTAATTGCTTGTTTCCATCCTTGCAATAAATTATTTCTCAATGATTTATTAAGTTTTGGAGAAAAAACTCTATCTTTTTTCCACTTAACTTGAATTTCATTCAAAGATTTAAATTCTCCAATCTGATATCCGGCTAAAAGTGCAGCTCCTAAGGCTGTTGTTTCCAGAGTTTTTGGTCTAATTACATTTAAATTTATTATATCTGATAAAAATTGAGCAAACCAATTGTTCGCCACCATTCCTCCATCAACTTTAATCAATTTAGGGTTAAGTCCATCTTTTTTCATTGCATCAAACAAATCATAACTTTGATAAGCAACAGATTCTACAACAGCTCTGACTAAAGTTTTCCAATCACTGTTTCTTGTTAAACCAGTAATGACTCCTCTTGCATCTGGTCTCCAATAAGGAGCACCTATTCCACTAAATGCTGGAACTACATACACACCTTCATTATTTTTTTTTGATTTTGCAATATTTTCTGTTTCATATGCATTATTGATTAGTTTTATTTTATCTCTAAGCCATTGTATTCCTGCTCCAGCAATAAAAATTGAACCTTCTAATGCATAAGTATTTTTTCCATTTATTCGATAACAAATTGTGGTCAATAATTTATTTTTTGAAAAAATTTTCTTTGAACCAGTATTCATTATTACAAATGCACCAGTGCCATAAGTACTCTTGATTGAACCTTTTTGAAAACAAGATTGACCAATTGCTGCTGCTTGCTGATCTCCTAAAACTGCAGATATAGGGATTTCTTGTCCGATAATTTTTTTATCTAAACTTCCAAAACTATCAGCTGAATTTTTTACTTCTGGAAGAATTTTGTGAGATATCTTTAATTTTTTCAATATATTTTTATCCCATTGATTTGTATTTATATTGTATAACATTGTTCTGGATGCATTAGTTGCTTCAGTTAAATGTTTTTTTCCTTTAGTGAGCTTCCAAATTAAAAAAGTATCAATGGTTCCAAATAGTAAATTATTTGATTTTAATAATCTTTTTGATTCTTTTACATTATCTAATATCCATCTAATTTTTGTTGCTGAAAAATATGGATCGATAAATAAGCCAGTTTTTTTTCTAATAATATTTTCATAATTATTTTTTTTTAAATTTTGGCAAAATTGTTTTGTACGTCTATCCTGCCAAACAATAGCATTGTAAATTGGTTTGCCATTTTTTTTATTCCAGAGGATAGTTGTTTCTCTCTGATTGGTAATTCCAATACTTAATATTTTTCCTTTTAACTTCTTTGCTTTTTGTATAACTTTTTTTAATGATTTGAGTGTAGTCTTCCAAATCTCATTTGGATTATGTTCTACCCAACCATTTTTTGGAAAATATTGTTTAAATTCAAACTGTGATATAAATTTTGTGTTACCTTTAGTATCAAACAAAATTACTCTTGTTGAAGTAGTGCCTTGGTCAATAGCAACAAGAAATTTTTTCACAATTTTAATTTATGCCAAGGTGTTTTTTTCTTTTCTCTACCCAGGTTCTAATTAAATTATCAAATATTAAACCTATGAAAGCAACGCAAATTCCAAGTGTGAATCCTATACCTGCCCCTTTTTTATCTGATAATGCTTTTAAAATATATTGTCCTAAATCTTCAGTTCCAATAAAAGCTCCAATGATCACCATAAACAATGCAAATACAATTGTTTGGTTTAAGCCAAGCATCATGTGAGGAAATGCTAAAGGAAATTCTATTTTAGTCAATCTTTGGAATTTATTTACACCTGACATTGTTGCAGCATCATGTAAACCAACTGGAACACTTCTAAGACCTTCAATTGTATAACGTGTTGCAGGTATTGTTGCATAAACTATAACTGCAATTAAAACTGATGTGTCAGTTATACCAAAAAGCATCATCACTGGAATTAAGTATACAAAAGAAGGAAAAGTTTGAAATATATCACAAACCCCCAGCATAAAACTTGCGGAATGTTTGTTTTGAAAACATAAAGTTCCAACTGTAAAACCAATTAAACAAGATACAATAACTCCAAAAGTTGCCATATATGCTGTCACTAATGCTCTATCCCACCATGGACTTAAGGCTATAAATAAAGTCAATCCACAAACAACTAATGCTGAACGAATTCCACCAATTAAATATCCCGCTCCAACAACCAAAACTAATGTGGCAACCGCAGGCATTCTTAAATATAAAGCTCTCATTGGCTGAAGCACATCTTGAATCAACCATGTATTAAATGCTTTTATATACACAAAGAATGTATCAAAAATCCAGTCAACACCTTTATTCCAAAAATCTGCTGTTGATATTCCTTTGTTATGTGGAACTTCAAATAAATAGTTGTAACTACCTTTAAACAAAAAAGTTCCAACATAAGCAAGTAAAATTCCTATAATTACTGTTGCAACAAAAAATAAAATATTTTTATTTCTTTGATAGAATGTCAGATTACCGAAATAGTCTGTTTGTTTATTTGCCCAAGCCAAAGACATTTTATCTAAAAGAATTGCAATTAAACTAATACACAATCCAGCTTCCAAAGCTAAACCGATATTGAGTTGGTTTAAGGCTAATAATAAATTAAACCCCAAACCTTTTGCACCTATAAATGCAGAAATAACAGCCATAGAGAAACAAACCATTATGACTTGGTTTACTCCAATTAAGATATCTCTTCTTGCAGTTGGAATTAATACTTTAAACATCAGTTGCCAATTATTACACCCACTCATTCTACCTGCTTCAATAACTTCTGGTGGTATTGCTCTTAAACCTAATATAGTTAATAATATCATTGGTGGTACAGCAACAACCATAGTTATAATTACTGCAGCATGATCACCAACTCCAAAAAGAACAAGTGCAGGAACCAATACCGCATATTGTGGCATTGTTTGCATAACTAAAAGTATTGGATATAAAGCTTTCTCAACACGTTTGCTTTTAAATGCTGCTATACCTAACCCTAAGCCAAAAATAAATGATAGTGGTGCTGCAACTAATATAAATGAAAGAGTTTGCATGGAAGGTTTCCATTGACCAAAAATAGAAATGTAAACCATAACTAAACCGGCAAACAAAGCTAGACCTTTGCCACTTAGTTTATAAGCAAGTATTGCTGAACCCGCAGCAACAATAGTCCATGGTAAACCTGGTAGCTCTGCCCAAGGGTTTTTGTCTATCCAATCCCAGCTGGTAAATGCAACAATAGTTTCAAGTCCACCTAATAAAATCTCTCTAATCAGTTCTATTAGAAACGTCATAAAAGCAGTTAAATTTCTACTTATTTGTAAAACTAAAGGCCGAGTTCTGAATTCTTGAGTATCTTCGTTCCAAAATTCAATTGGCATCCATTCATTCATTAAGAAAAATAATGAATCATTTATCCAAATAGGTAACCATCCAAGCAATGGAGGCAATCTCCAAAAGACATCAAAAGCGTAATATCTTACTTCTTTACCGAGAAAAACAAAAGAGCTTTGGTTTGGATCTTTAACAAATTCTGCTTGGCCTCTTATAAATTTATATGTTTCAGGAACATCAATCGCAAAGCATAAAGCAAAAAATACAATCAATAAAAATAACCATTGAAATAACTTTGGATATTTTTTTATTAATTCCATGATTTAATTATTATTTTTTCTTCCTCCAAAAACTGTATTAATTATTTTTGTTGGATTAATAGAGCCTACAATTTTGTTATTATTATCTATAACTGCTACTGATTTTTCTTGTGTTAAAATTTTTTCAGCAACATTTTCAATAATTTCGTCTTTTGAAACCTTCAAATCACCCAAATTATCAGTGGTAGATGGTTCCATTACATCTTCTATTAATAGAACTTTTTCTCTAGGTACTTCTTCAGTAAATTTCCTTACATATTCAGTTGCTGGATTTAAAACAATATTTGCAGGTGTGTCTAGCTGTTCAATTATTCCATCTTTCATAATAGCAATACGATCAGCAAGTTTTAGAGCCTCATCAAAATCATGAGTAATAAACATAATTGTTTTTTGTAATTTATCTTGAAGTCTTAAAAACTCATCCTGCATTTCTTTTCTAATTAGTGGGTCTAATGCAGAAAAAGGTTCATCCAAAAACCAAATATCTGGCTCTACTGCTAATGATCTCGCAATACCTACTCTCTGTTGTTGACCTCCAGAAAGTTCTCTTGGAAAATAGTTTTCTCTTCCATCAAGACCAACAAGTTTAACCATATCCATTGCTTTACTAATACTATCTTCAGTTTTAATTCCCTTAATTTGGAGCGGGAAAGCAATATTTTCTACAACTGTTTTATGAGGAAGTAGAGCAAAACTCTGAAAAACCATTCCCATTTTATTTCTTCTAAGCTCTATTAGTTCTTTATTGTTTAATTGAAGTAAATCTTGACCTTCTATAAAAATTTTTCCACCTGTTGCATCAGTTAATCTAGAAATACATCTTAGCAAAGTCGATTTTCCTGATCCGGATAAACCCATTACAACTAACATTTCTCCCTTTGAAACTTCAAATGAAGCATTGTTAACACCTACTATGCATCCATTTTCCTGAAAAGTTTTTGCGTCTACATTGCCATTTGAATCTTGAAGCATTTTTTTGGCATTTTCTCCAAAAATTTTATAAACAGCTTCACATTTAATTACTGGTTCAGACATAAATTTTAATAAAGTTATACGAAATTAAGATAAAATAAAATCTATATAATTTGTTCATTTCCTCCTTAAAAATTTTTAATAAAATAAACCCTTGTATCAATACCGGTGCTTAAAAAACTTAAAACCTCTCCACTTACATTTGCTGTTCTATTTACTCCTACATTTGCACCACTAACAGTGTAACCAGCAAAGCATTTATTTTTCTCTTTATCCCATTTAACATACGTTTCATCAATTTTATTACCATTGATGGTATATAGTTCGTAAGCTTCATAATTTAAAAAATGAGCAGCCATGATAGCACGTTGAGGAAGAAGTTTTGTTGCATTACAAACTGCTTCATATAGTTCATCAGTCAATCTAAAGTTATCTGTTCCATCAAATGTTACTAAGATACCTGATGGAAGTTGGGATATAAGTGCATTAAGTTTTTTTTCTTCTGCAATTCTTTCTTCTTCTAATTTCATTTTTTTAATTAATTCATCTCCTCCTCCCCAATAAATATTTAAAATACCAAAAGATAAAATTATAATAAGTGTTAAGATAAGCAGACCACCAAATTGCTTTGTTGTTTCAGGCAATTCTTTTAATCTGTTTATATAATTATTTTTTATCATTATTTTAATTATTCTTGTAATTTTCCATTAATCCAGGTGCCTGTTTTTTCCTTACCATCAGACCAAGTAAAAGTTCCTTTCCCATTCATAAAACCATTGGCCCATTCTCCAACATACGTTGCGCCGTTTGGAAAAGTTAAAGTACCTTGCCCACTCCACTCGCTATTCTTAAATTCACCTTTATAAATATATCCATTAGGCCAAGTTT
>CACEMT010000007.1 GCA_902560685.1 uncultured Pelagibacteraceae bacterium
AATTATTTACTTTTAGTTTGCTTCAAAAATTTTTTTATCCCTTTTTATAGTTTTTATTTCCATATTTTTATAAAATTCTTTTCTAGGCAGAAGAGGGGACATGTCTTCTATAGGGTTTCCAAATTGTAATTTAGGGATAATTTTCTGGTCTGTTTTTAATATAACTTCAATAATTTCAGGTTTTTTAGAATTAATAATTTTTGATATTTTTTTTAAATCTTTATGATTTTTAATTAAATTATAATTTAAATTAAAAGCTTCAGATATTTTTTTAAAATTTGGATTAGAGACACCTTTTCCTGAAGCTTCATATCTTTTACCTAAATATAATTCTTGAAATTGTTTAATAATTCCATAGCCATTATTATTTAGTATGAAAATTTTCACAGGCAATTTTAATTTATCTATTGTATGTAATTCTTGAAGATTTATTTGAATACTTCCGTCCCCATCTATACAAATAATTCTAGATTTATTTTTTACTATTGATGCCCCAATACTAGCGGGCAACGCATAACCCATAGGAGAATTTCCAAAAGCAGAAAAAAGTTTTTGACCATATTTCACCTTGAATGCTTGAATAGTCCATGTTAGGTGACCCCCATCATCAGCTATTATGACATCTTTCTTCCTTAGTTTGTTTGATAAATATTCAATTAAAACATACGGATTAACAAATTTTTTATCCTTATAATATTTTTTTTGAACCATTGGATATTTATTTTTCCAAGAAAAACATTTATTAAGCCAATTTTGTTTAGAAATTTTCTTAGTAGAGTATCTATTAAATTCATTTAAGAAACTCCCAACATCTTCTCTTATCTTATGGTCTATCTCTAGTCCTCTTTTTTTGTTTAGTTCATGTTTATCAATATCAACCATAATTTTTTTAGCTTTCCTTGCAAAATTTCTTGGCACACCGCCAGTAGTTCTTGTATCTAACCTTGATCCAAGAGACAAAATTAAGTCTGAATTTTGCACAGTAAAGTTAGCCGCTCTACTTCCATAAACTCCAATATTTCCAATATACTTATTTTTTGAATGATCAATTAAATCAACACCACTCCATGTCGAAACCACAGGAATGTTTAACTTTGTTAAAAATTTATTTAATTTTTTTTCAGCTCTTGCATATTTAATTCCTCCACCTAGAATTATTACAGGTCTTTTTGAATTATTTAATTTATTAAATACAAAATTTATCGTCTTCTTTAATTTATTTTTTTTTTCTATTTTAGGTTTAAATGGTTTTAATAAACTTGGATTTATTTTTTTTCGCTGGAGATCCATAGGAATATCTAGTAAAACTGGTCCTGGTCTTCCTGATGTTGCGATATGATAGCTTTTTTCCAAAATATATCTAATTTCACTTGGATCATTAATTTTATAAGAAAATTTTGTTATTGGCTTTGAGACATTTACTATGTCGGTTTCTTGAAATCCCACTTGTCTTACTTTTAGTGTACTTTTATTTGAGCTTTGTTGTTCATAAGTATTTACCTGGCCGCAAATATGAAGTGACGGTATAGAGTCAAAATAAGAGCAAGCAATACCAGTGAGCAAATTAGTTGCCCCAGGACCAGATGTAACCATCGTGCATGAAAAATTTGGACCAAGTCTAGAATAAGCATCAGCCATCATAGCAGCACCCTGTTCATGAGCAACTGAAGTATATTTAATTTTTTTGTTTCTAGAAAATGCGTCAACCATAAATGAAATCGCACCACCTGTAATTAAAAAAACTTGCTTAACTTTTTTTTTAACTAAAAAATTCAAGACATAATCAGATAAGTTCATTTCTTCCTCTTTAGAAAATAATTTATTTTATTATGAATATAATCTATATTATTTTTATTTAGGCCTTGATGACAACCAATCAATAATCCATTTTTCATTATATAATCTGTATTTTTAAATGAATCTAATTTATTTTGCCTTGATTTTAAATTTTTAAATGCAGGGTGTCTTAAAATATTTCCGCTAAATATTGGTCTTGTTTGGATATTGTTTTTTTCTAAGAAGATTTGTAATTTTTTCCTATTAAATTTTTTATTTTCTTTAATTATAATTGGAAACGCTAAAAAATTAGTTTTTACTTTTTTTTCAATTTTTGGAATAATGAAATAGTCTTTATGTTTACCAAAAAAGACTGAATGATATTTAAAGTTTTTATTTCTTATATCACTAAATGACTTAAATTTTTTTAATTGAACAAGTCCAAATGATGCTCCTATTTCCGAAGGTTCAAAATTATACCCAACCTCAGAAAAAACAAATTTTTTATCATAATCAAAGCCATTTAATTTAATATTCAATCTCTTACGTATATTTTCCGAGTCCTTTATAAGAGTTGACATTCTACCCCAACTTCTTAAAACCTTAGCTCTTTCAAATAAAGTTTTGTCATTTGTTAAAAACATACCACCATTACCTGCACAACTAATAACATGTGAACCATAAAAACTCGTTATTGAAATATCACTATAAACACCGGTGCTTTTATTATTAATAGTTGCCCCCAAAGTATCTGCTGAGTCTTCAATAATTTTAAGTTTAAATTTTTTTGCAATATTACTTATTTTCTTCCAATCAGGGATATTTCCTATTAAATTTGGAATTATAATACCTTTTGTTTTTTTTGTAATTTTTTCTTGAATTTTATCAGTATCTATTTGTAAAGTTTCAAGATCAACATCTACAAATATTGGTTTTGCGCCACTTAAAATAATTGAGGAAACTGCAGTGCCAAAATTAAGGCAAGGAGTAATTATTTCATCTCCTTTTTTAAAATTCAAAACATTATTGGCCAATGTTAATGCTGACGAACCAGAGTTAACCATTAAACCATATTTCTTTGAGAATATTTTGGCGATTTTTTTTTCAAATTTCGAAACTGACACGCCCATATGAGTTGTTTTTTTCAATTTATTTAAAACAGCTCTTATTTCCTCGTTTCCATAAACATTTTTACCATAAGAAATTTTCATATTTATATTTTAAGATATTTTATTATTTGATTTTCGCACATTTCTTTTGCATTTTTATTTTTTTTAAAATCATCATTCCATTCAATTACATAATTTAAAGTAATATTCAAATTCCATTTTGGCTTCCATTTTAAAAATTTTTTAGCTTTTTTATTGCTAAGTTTAAGAATTTTAGTTTCTTGTATTTTACTTGTTTTATTTATTTTAAATTTAATTTTTTTAAACTTTTTAATTTTTTTTATTACATCAATTACTTTAATAAAACTATTTTGATTAGGTCCAAAATTCCATTTACCCTCTATGTTTTTTAATTTATCCTCAAATTGTAATTGAGCTAATTTTAAATATCCGTATGTAGGTTCAATTACATGTTGCCATGGCCTTATATGATCTGGATTTCTAATACATAATTTCTTATTTCCGTTAACAGAATTAATTATATCTGGAATCAATCGATTTTTTGCATAGTCACCACCTCCGATAACATTTCCAGATCTTGCAGATGAAACTTTGTTTTTTAAATTTGTCATTTTAAAAAAAGATTTGATAAATGAATTAGTTAAAATTTCTGCACAAACTTTTGAAGCACTATATGGATCATATCCTCCAAGTTCATCATTTTCGGAATAAAATTTATTTTTTTTTTGAATTTTATAAACTTTATCAGTCGTAATTATAACTGCAGATTTTAATGATTTACATTTTTTTATAGCATTTAAAATATTAATTGTTCCATTTATATTTGTATTAAAAGTTTTAATTGGATTTTTGTATCCTTCTATAACTAATGGCTGAGCCGCTAAATGAAATAGTATGTCAGGTTTTATTTTATTCATCGATTTATTTAGTTTTTTTTCATTTTTTATATCCGAATAAATATTATCTTTTAAAAAAGCAGAACATTTTGATTGCATAAATAAAGATTTTTTTTCAGGTTTTAATGAATAGCCATAAATTTTTGCACCCAATAGATTTAGCATTATACACATCCAACTACCTTTAAATCCAGTATGTCCTGTAATAAAAACTTTTTTATTTTTCCAAAAACTTTTCAATTTTGAATATTTTTCCATGGCATTTTATTTTTTTTTATCATTTCGTTAAAATCATTTTTATCCTTAAGCGTATCTAAGCTCTTCCAAAATCCTTCATGTTTAAAGGCAAATAATTTTTTTTTCTTTAGAAAAAAACTCAAAGGTTCCTTTTCCCAATAAGTATTTTTATTTCTAATTTTTTTAATTCCATCTTTTGATATAACAAAAAAACCTCCATTAATATAAATATCAGATTTTTTTTTGCTATTATCAAAAAACTTCACCTTATTTTTTTGAATTTTTAATACACCATATCTTTGTTTGGGTCGTACAGCAGTTAATGTTACTTGAGATTTATTTTTATAATGAAAATTTATTAATTTTTTAATATTTATATTTGATAATCCATCTCCATAAGTCATAATAAAATCACTTTTCATATTTAATATTCTATAAGATTTTAACATTCTCCCACCAGTCCCTGTTTCAATCCCCGTATATATTAAATCACCGTTAAATTTTAAAAAATTTGATTTATATATAAATCTGACATGTTTTTTAGAATTTTTAATTATTTTGCAATTATTCTTTCTTTCTTTTAAGAAATAATTAATTATTGTTTCAGATTTATGACCCAAACAAAATACAAATTCATTAAAACCTTGAGATACAAAGTTTTCAACAATATGAATTAAAATTGGTTTATTACCTATTTTAACCATTGGTTTTGCTTTAAGCTTACCCTCATGGTCTAATCTTGTCCCAAAACCTCCACACAAAATAAAAATTTTCATATTACCTTATTATTATTTATATAATGAAAAACTATAGAAGCGCAGTTAGATATATTTAAGCTTTCTACTTTATCACTTATATTTATCTTTACCAAAAAATCAGAATATTTTTCAGTATGTTTGCTTATTCCATAACCCTCGGAACCAAACAGCAGCACAACATTGCCTGACAACTTTATTTTTGTAAAGTCTTTTTGACTTTTTGAGTCAAAACCATAGACCCAAAAATTTTTTTCTCTTAAATATTTTAAAGTTGTATTTATATTTGATACTTTGAAAATATTTATATGTTCCATACATCCGCTAGCTGATTTATACATTATTTTACTTTCATCTGGAAAATGTCTTTCTTTAACTATAATACCATCTATATTAAAAGAAGCCGCACTTCTTATAATTGAACCTATATTTCTTGGATCTGTAACTTCGTCAAGACAAGCAAATGTAAAATTTTTTCTTTCTTTTATATATTCTTTTAATTCAATATTTTCTAAGTTCTCAACTTCTGCAACAAAACCTTGATGCATAATTTGATCTTTCTTTGAATAGTTGTCTAATTCTTTTTTATTTTTGAAATGAATTTTTATATTTTTTAACAAGTCTTTTTTTGGACTATTTCTATGTATTATTTTTTTTGACTCCTCAGTTAAAAATACTCTTTTAACCTGTCTTTTAGGATTTTTTAACGCCTCTATAACCGCATGTTTACCAACGATGAAAAATGATCTTTTTTCCATAATTATTATTGATTTTTATATGATTTTTCAGATATTTCCCTTTAATTCTGATATTGCATTTATGCAATAAAAATATATAAACCGCTTGTTGTTTAAAGCTTTATTGAACAAGGGGGCGCTTCCCCTGCGAAAAGGAGGGGTACCAAAGCGGTCAAATGGGGCGGGCTGTAAACCCGTTGACTTCGGTCTTCGAAGGTTCGAATCCTTCCCCCTCCACCATTTAATAGACTTAAACAATTTGGAGTGAACTTGGGTGATGCGGGTGTAGTTCAATGGTAGAACGCTAGCCTTCCAAGCTGGATGTAAGGGTTCGATTCCCTTTACCCGCTCCAAAAATTATTAAAAAAAAGGAAAAAGAGGTAAAAATATAATGTCGAAAGAAAAGTTTGTAAGAAATAAACCGCACTGTAACATTGGTACAATCGGTCACGTCGATCACGGTAAAACAACTTTAACGGCCGCTATAACTAAAGTTTTAGCTGAAACTGGTGGTGCGAATTTTGTTGCTTATGATCAAATAGATAAAGCTCCTGAAGAAAAAGAAAGAGGGATAACAATATCAACAGCACACGTAGAGTACGAAACTGAAAAAAGACACTACGCTCACGTTGACTGCCCAGGTCACGCTGACTATGTAAAAAATATGATAACAGGTGCAGCACAAATGGACGGAGCAATATTAGTTGTAAATGCTGCTGATGGTCCTATGCCTCAAACAAGAGAGCATATTCTTTTGGCAAGACAAGTTGGGGTTCCAGCGATTGTTGTTTACCTAAATAAAGTAGATCAAGTACAAGATAAAGAGCTAATCGATCTTGTTGAAGAAGAAATTAAAGAATTATTAACTTCGTATAAATTTCCAGGAGACAAAACTCCAATTATAAAAGGATCAGCTTTAAATGCAGTTGAAGGAAAAGATGAAGCAACAGGAAAAAACTCTATCATGGAATTAATGAAAGCGGTTGATGAATTTATTCCACAGCCAGATAGACCAAAAGATAAACCTTTCCTTATGCCAGTAGAAGATGTATTTTCTATTTCAGGAAGAGGAACAGTTGTAACTGGAAGAGTAGAATCAGGAGTTATAAAAACTGGTGAAGAAATAGAAATAGTCGGTATCAGAGACACAAAAAAATCAGTTTGTACTGGTGTTGAAATGTTTAGAAAACTTTTAGATACAGGAGAAGCTGGTGATAATATTGGTGCTCTATTAAGAGGTGTTGAAAGAACTGATGTTGAAAGAGGTCAAGTTTTGTGTAAACCTGGCTCAGTTACTCCACATACAAAATTTGAGGCTCAGGCCTATGTTCTTAAGAAAGAAGAAGGTGGAAGACATACACCTTTTTTTACTAAGTATAGACCTCAGTTTTACTTTAGAACTACAGACGTAACCGGTGAAGTAGAATTACCGTCAGGCACAGAGATGGTTATGCCAGGTGATGATGCTAAGTTTACTGTTAAATTAATTACACCAATAGCAATGAGTGAAAAGTTAAATTTTGCAATTAGAGAAGGTGGAAGAACTGTAGGAGCTGGAGTAGTTACTAAGATTATAGAGTAAGCTCCCATAGGAGTGTAGCTCAATTGGTAGAGCGCCGGTCTCCAAAACCGGAGGTTGGGGGTTCGATTCCCTCCGCTCCTGCCATAATAAGGAGAAAACATAAATATATGAAAAACCCTTTGAAATTTATTCAAGAAGTAAAGCAGGAAGCTTTTAGAGTTACTTGGCCAACCGGAAAAGAAACACTACAAGGTACTTTAATGGTTGTTGCTATGGCAATTGTTGCCTCAATTTTTTTTTTACTTTTGGATCAATTTTTTAAATTTTTTTTAGAATTAGTACTGAAAGTGAGCCTTTAATAATGAAAAGCTGGTACATAGTTCAATCTCATTCAAGCTTTGAAAACAAAGTTGCTCAATTGATAAAAGAAGAGGCTGAAAAGGCTAAAGTACAAGAAAAAATAGAAGAAATTGTAGTGCCTACACATAATATAACTGAGGTAAAAAGAGGAAAAAGAGTTCAAAGAAAAAAGAAATATTTTCCAGGTTATGTTTTGATTAAAAGTGAAATGGATAATGAATTATATCATATGATTAAAGGGATAAAAAAAGTAAGTGGATTTCTAGGATCGAAAGGTACACCAGTTCCTGTCTCTGATAAGGAAATAGAAAAAATTTTAGGCCAGATAAAAGATGGTGTCTCTCAACCCAAATCAAGTATTGAGTATAATGTGGGTGAAAAGGTTCAAGTTATTGATGGTCCATTTGCATCATTTAGTGGACTTGTCGAAGATGTAGATGAAGAAAAAGCTAGACTTAAAGTTTCAGTTTCTATATTTGGTAGACCGACACCAGTAGATTTAGAATTTAATCAAGTGGAGAAAACAAGTTAATGGCAAAAAAAGAAATTAGCGGATATGTAAAGTTGCAAATAAAAGGTGGTCAAGCTAACCCTGCACCACCAGTTGGACCAGCTTTGGGACAAAGAGGAATAAACATAATGGATTTTTGCAAAGCTTTTAATGAAAAAACAAAAAACTTTATGGGAAAACCTGTACCTGTAATAATTACAGTTTACAAAGACAAAAAGTTTGATTTTGTAATTAAATCTCCACCAGCTTCACACTTCATAAAAGAAGCAATTAAATTAAAAAGTGGTTCGCAAGAGCCAGGAAGAAACATTATTGCATCAATTAGCAAGAAACAAATTGAAGAAATAGCAAAACAAAAAATGGCAGATTTGAATGCACATGATTTAGAGCAGGCTTCAAAAATTATTGCAGGTTCTGCTAGATCAATGGGAATAGAGGTAAAAGAATAATGTCATCTAAAAGATATAAAAAACTTCCTGAAAAAACTAAAGAATTGTCAGCACAATTAATTGAAAAATTAATTCCAGAAATAAAAAAAAATTGTACAACTAAATTTGATGAGTCGCTAGATTTAAACTTGCAAATTAATAACAAACAAAAGAAAAGTGAAATAAATTTAAGAACTGTTGTGAATCTTCCAGCAGGATCAGGTAAAAAAATTAAAGTGGCTGTTGTTTGTGAAGAAGCTAAATCAAAAATAGCAAAGGACGCAGGTGCAGATATAGTAGGAGGAGAGGAATTTATTGAAAAAATTAAATCTGGAGAATTAAATTTTGAAAAATTAATTTGTACTCCTTCTATGATGGTTAAGCTGTCTAAGTTAGGAAAAGTATTAGGTCCAAAAGGATTAATGCCTAATCCCAAACTTGGCACTGTTACAGATGATCTAAACATGGCTGTTTCAAATGCTAAATCAGGACAAGCTGAAATTAAAAATGATAAAGATGGAAATTTAGGACTAAGCTTAGGAAAAAAATCTTTTTCTGATGAAAAAATAATTCAAAATTTTAATGCAGTTCTTGATGTTTTAGAAAAAGAAAAGGGCAATCAAACCATCAAAGGTGATTTAATAAAAAGTGCTTTTCTCACATCAACAATGGGAGTTTCATACAAATTAAAACTACCTAAAAATATATAACAGTTATGATGAACAAAGAAAAAAAACAAACATATATAACCGAAATGACTTCTCAATTTGAAAAATCAGAAGCTGTAATTGTAGCTCATTATCAAGGTTTAACAGTTACTCAACTTGATGAACTTAGAGCCAAAATGCGTGAACATGGAATAATTTTTAAAATCACCAAAAACAGAATAACTAAACTCGCTTTGGAAAAAACAAGATGTAAAGATTTGTCAAATTTGTTTACAGGGCCAACAGCTGTAGCATTGTCACAAGATGCGATTTCCTCAGCAAAAATTCTAACTAATTTTTCTAAAGATAATAAAAATTTAAAGATTCTTGGTGGAATCATGGGTAATGACATTTTAGATGTAGCCGGGGTAAAAAATGTCGCTACTTTACCTACATTGGATGAAGCAAGGGCCAAAATTGTAGGTATTTTGAGATCACCAGCTCAAAAAATTGCAAGTATTTTACTTGCACCAGCCTCAAAAATCGCTATTTTGGCGCTGGAAAAATCAAAAAAATAACTAGGGCAAACTATTATGGCAGATCTGAATAAAATTATTGAAGATTTATCAAGTTTAACTGTTGTAGAAGCAGCTGAACTTTCAAAACAACTTGAAGAAAAATGGGGTGTTACCGCAGCAGCAGCTGTAGCGGCAGCACCAGCAGCAGCAGGCGCTGCACCAGCAGAAGAAAAAGATGAGTTTACAATTGTATTAGCATCAGCTGGAGATAAAAAAATTAATGTTATCAAAGAAGTAAGAGCAGTTACAGCTCTTGGATTAAAAGAGGCTAAAGATTTAGTTGAAGGTGCACCCAAAGAAGTAAAAGCAGGTGTAAATAAAAAAGAAGCTGAAGAAATCAAAGCTAAGTTAGAAGCAGCTGGCGCAAAAGTAGAACTTAAGTAACAATAGAAAGAATTTCAGTTGTTGGTTTTTATTAATCAACAATATTTATAGATGCAATTATCTTTTACTAAAAAGAAAAATATTAGAAAAAATTTTGGTAAACTAAAGGAAAGTTTATCAATTCCCAACCTTATTGAAGTTCAAAAAAATTCTTATAAACAGCTTACTGAATATAAAGCTGAAGTAGATCAAAATTTAATAAAAGGTTTTGACAGAGTTTTCAAAAGTATTTTTCCAATCGAAGATCTAAATGATAAAGCTACACTTGAATATGTTTCTTATAGGTTAGAAAAGCCAAAGTTTGATGTTGAAGAATGTATATCCAGAGGTTTAACTTACTCAGCAGCTTTAAAATGTACTCTAAGACTTGTAGTTTATGAAATAGATCAAGAAAATAATACTAAAGATATTCTTTCTGCAAAAGAGCAAGAAGTTTATATGGGAGAAGTTCCTATGATGACAAACAGTGGAACTTTTATAACCAATGGTGTTCAAAGAGTTGTTGTAAATCAAATGCATAGAAGTCCTGGTGTATTTTTTGACCATGATAAAGGAAAATCGCATGCTAGTGGTAAACTTTTATTTAATTGTAGAGTAATACCAAATAGAGGATCTTGGCTAGATTTTGAATTTGATGTTAAAGATTTTTTATATTTCCGTATAGATAGAAAGAAAAAAATATTTATTACTACTTTATTGCAAGCCTTAGGTTTTACAAAAAATGATATCGTTAATGAATTTTATGAAAAGGATAATTATACTTACGATCAAAAAATAAAAAAATGGAAAACTAAATTTGATCCTGAAAATTACAAAGCAAAAAACTTTTCAGAAGAAGTTATTGATGCTAAGAATAATAAAGTTGTAGTTAAAATAGGGGAAAAAATTAATTTTTTAACTGCAAAAAAATTAGCAAATGAAGGTTTGAAAGAGATATATGTATCAAACCAATCATTAGATGGTAAATTCCTACATAAAGATATTAAAATTGGAGAAGAGATATTAAAAATTGGTACAGAAATAAATGAAACTATTTTAAATAAAATTATAGAAAATAATATTGACTTAGTTGAAATCTCAAAAACTAATTCAATAAATAAAGGTCCATATATTTTACAAACTTTGTTTAATGATAAAAATGACAATAAAAATGATGCCATAACTGAAATTTATAAGATGTTGAGACCCGGTGAGCCACCAACTTTAGAAATAGCAACACAAATATTCAATAATCTATTTTTTAGCTCTGATAGATATGATCTATCTGATGTTGGTAGAGTCAAAATGAATTCAAGACTAAATCTAAACTGCTCTGACAAAATAACAATACTAAGAAATGACGATATTATTGCAATTATAAAAAAAATGCTTGAACTTAGAGATGGTAAAGATGAGGTAGATGATATTGATCATCTAGGAAACCGTAGAGTTAGATCGGTAGGTGAATTAGTAGAAAATCAATCGCGCATTGGTGTTTACAGAATGGAAAGAGCAATAAAAGAAAAGATGACTTCATTAGACATAGAGTCAGCAATGCCACAAGATTTAATAAATGCAAAACCACTTACAGTCTCTTTAAAAGATTTTTTTGCAACATCTCAATTATCTCAATTTATGGATCAAACAAATCCATTATCTGAGATAACTCACAAAAGAAGAGTATCAGCCCTGGGCCCTGGAGGACTAACAAGAGAAAGAGCAGGTTTTGAAGTAAGAGATGTTCATCCAACTCACTATGGAAGAATCTGTCCAATAGAAACTCCTGAAGGTCCTAACATAGGTTTAATTAATAGCTTATCAACATATTCAAAAATAAATAAATATGGCTTTATTGAAAGTCCATACAAAAAAGTTAAAGACGGAGTAGTTCAAGATTCAATCGAGTATTTATCCGCAATGGAAGAGTCGAAATTTACAATAGCTCAGGCAAATTCTGTTATTGATAAAAATGGTAAGTTTCAGGAGCAATTAGTTTCATGCAGACAAAATTTAAATTTTATTTTATCAAAACCAGAAAACATTGATTACATAGACGTTTCTCCAAAACAACTTGTGTCAGTTGCAGCTTCATTAATTCCATTTTTAGAAAATGATGACGCTAACAGAGCATTAATGGGTTCTAATATGATGAGGCAAGCAGTTCCATTACTAAAACCCGAAGCACCTTTGGTTGGAACAGGAATAGAAAGTGATGTTGCTTTAGATTCTGGAGTAACAATTGTTGCTAAAAGAGAAGGGGTTGTAGATAAAATTGATGGAAAAAGAATTGTTATTAAAGCTACTGATGAAAAAGATTATAGTAAATCTGGAGTAGATATTTATAACTTACAAAAATTTAAAAGATCTAACCAAAATACTTGTATAAACCAAAAACCATTAGTTAGAGTTGGTGATAAAGTAAAATCAGGAGATATTATAGCTGATGGACCATCAACAAAAATTGGAGAGTTGGCATTAGGAAAAAATGTTACAGTAGCCTTTATGCCTTGGCAAGGTTATAACTTTGAAGACTCTATATTAATCTCTGAAAGATGCGTAACTGACGACGTATTTACTTCGATTCATATCGAGGAGTACGAGGTTATGGCTAGAGATACAAAATTAGGCGAGGAAGACATTACAAGAGATATTCCTAATGTAAATGAGGAGTCTTTAAAAAATTTAGATGAGTCAGGCATAGTTTATATTGGTGCAGAAGTTAAACCTGGAGATATTCTTGTTGGAAAAGTTACCCCAAAAGGTGATTCAGCTTCTGGTCCAGAAGAAAAACTTTTAAGATCTATTTTTGGAGAGAAAGCTATAGACGTAACTGATACTTCTTTAAAAATGCCAAGTGGAAGTGGTGGTATAGTTGTTGATGTAAGAGTTTTTAATAGACATGGTATAGAAAAAGACGAAAGATCAATTACTATAGAACGTGCTGAAGTTGATTCAGTTCAACAAGATAAAATAGTTGAAGAAGAAATTTTAGATAGAAGTATTAAGCAAAGAGCTTTATCTATTTTAAATGGCATCAAATTGAGCAAAAAAGTAAAAAATTTTGCACAAGGAGATGAAATAAATGAAAATCTAATTAGTGAATTAAATATTTCTGAAATATTTAAATTATCTATTTCGGATAATAAAATATTAGAAGCATTGTCTCAACTAAAAGATCAATTTAATGATGCAAAAAAAGATATACAGGACAGGTTTGAAGACAAGGTATTAAAAATTAAACAAGGTGACGATTTACTCCCAAGTGTAATGAAAATGGTAAAAGTTTTTGTTGCAATTAAAAGAAGATTGAGACCGGGAGATAAGATGTCTGGAAGACATGGTAATAAAGGAGTTGTTAGTAAGATAGTACCAGTAGAGGATATGCCATATCAAGAAAATGGAAAACCTGTAGATATCGTTTTGAATCCATTAGGGGTACCTAGTAGGATGAATGTTGGGCAGATCTTAGAAACACATTTAGGATGGTCATGTACTGAACTTGGAGAAACGTTAAAAACATTAATTAATCAAAATCAAAATAAAATTGAAAAAAATGAAAAAATCCAAAACTTTCTAAAATCAGTATACAGCAAAGAAGTTTTTGATGATTCAATAAAAAAACTTACAAATGACGAATTCAAAGATTTATGTGAAAATATTCAAAATGGAATTCCAATTGCTACTCCAGTTTTTGATGGTGCAAAAGAGCAAGATGTAACAAAAATGCTAGAATTAGCAAAACTTCCTAGTACAGGTCAAACATTTTTGTGGGATGGAAGAACAGGAGAAAAATTTGATAGATCTGTAACTGTTGGTACAATTTATATGCTTAAACTGCATCACCTAGTTGAAGACAAAATACATGCAAGATCTACAGGTCCTTACAGTTTGGTTACCCAACAACCATTGGGAGGTAAAGCTCAACTTGGTGGCCAAAGATTTGGCGAGATGGAAGTTTGGGCTTTGGAAGCTTATGGAGCCTCTTATACATTACAAGAAATATTAACTGTAAAATCTGATGATGTAGCAGGAAGAGTAAAAGTTTACGAAACAATAGTCAAAGGTGAGGAAAATTTTGAGTCAGGTATACCTGAATCATTTAACGTTTTAGTTAAAGAAATTAAATCTTTAGCTTTAAATGTAGAATTGAATTAAATATGAAAAAAGAACTTACAGATATATTTAAAAGTTCAGAAATTTCTGAAGCACAAAATTTTAATAGTATTAAAATTACACTTGCGAGCCCTGAAAAAATTAAATCCTGGACTTATGGTGAAATAAAAAAGCCAGAAACAATTAATTATAGAACTTTTAGACCAGAGAAGGATGGACTTTTTTGTGCAAGAATATTTGGTCCAATTAAAGACTATGAATGTTTATGTGGAAAATATAAGAGAATGAAATTCAGAGGGATAATTTGTGAAAAATGTGGTGTTGAAGTAACAAAATCGAACGTTCGAAGAGAAAGAATGGGTCATATTAATCTTGCTACACCAGTAGCTCATATATGGTTTTTAAAATCTTTACCTAGTAGGATTTCACTTACAATTGATATGAAACTTAAGGAAGTTGAAAAAGTTTTATATTTTGAAAATTTTATTGTAATCGAGCCTGGTTTAACAAATCTGAAGAAATATCAATTATTAAATGAAGAAGAGTTAATTAAATATCAAGATGAATATGGAGAAGAAGCTTTCACAGCTGGTATCGGAGCTGAAGCTATTTTAGAAATTTTAAAGTCAATTAACCTTGAAGATGAAAAAGCTTTATTAATTAAAACTATAAATGAAACTAAATCAAAAGTAGCAGAAGAGAGATCAATAAAAAGATTAAAATTAATTGAGTCTTTTATAGAAACAGGAAACAAGCCAGAATGGATGATACTTACAGTAATTCCAGTAATTCCACCTGAGTTAAGACCATTGGTCCCATTAGATGGAGGCAGATTTGCAACATCAGATTTAAACGATTTATACAGAAGAGTAATAAATAGAAACAATAGATTAAAAAGATTAATAGATTTAAAAGCTCCAGATATCATTGTTCGAAATGAAAAGAGAATGCTTCAAGAGTCGGTGGATGCATTATTTGATAATGGAAGACGTGGAAGAGTAATTACAGGAACGGGAAAAAGACCATTAAAATCTTTAGCTGAAATGCTTAAAGGTAAACAAGGAAGATTTAGACAAAATCTTTTGGGTAAGAGAGTTGATTACTCTGGAAGATCAGTAATTGTTGTTGGTCCTGATTTAAAATTGCACGAGTGTGGACTTCCAAAAAAAATGGCATTAGAATTATTTAAACCTTTTTTATACGCTAGATTAAATAAACTTGGTTTAGCATCAACAATTAAGCAGGCTAAAAAATTAGTTGAAAGAGAAAGAAATGAAGTTTGGGATGCTCTAGAAATTATTGTTAGAGAGCACCCAGTTATTCTTAACAGAGCTCCAACATTGCATAGACTAGGAGTACAAGCATTTGAGCCAAAATTAATAGAGGGCGATGCCATAGAACTTCATCCATTAACTTGTGCTGCATTTAATGCAGATTTTGATGGTGATCAAATGGCTGTGCACATACCTTTAAGTTTAGAGGCTCAATTAGAAGCAAGAGTTTTAATGATGTCTACTAACAATATACTAAGTCCATCAAATGGAAAACCAATTATAGTACCAAGTCAGGATATGATTTTAGGAATTTATTATTTATCACAACCTCCTTATCAAACAGAAAAAGTTGAAGGTTATTTTGTTAATAATTCAGAAATAGAACATGCTCTTGAAAACGGACAAATCAAAGTACATTCTAGAATTGTTTCAAGATTTTCAACGATTGATGAAAATGGTACAGAAAAATTTGAAAAACATATCAGTACGGCAGGTAGATTTTTATTAGCAAATTTATTACCAAAAAATGTAAATAATAAATTTTCTTTAGTAGATAGGCTTTTACCAAAAAAAGTTGTTTCAGAAATAATTGATCATGTGTTTAGATTTTGTGGGCAAAAATCTACAGTTATATTTTGTGATAAATTAAAAGATCTTGGATTTAAACATGCTTTTAAAGCTGGAATTTCTTTTGGAAAAGATGATTTAGTTATTCCAGAAAACAAACAACAGTTAATTGAGGAAACAAAAAAACTTATTACAGATTATGAAAATCAATATTCTGAAGGTCTTATTACAAGAGGTGAAAAATATAATAAGGTAGTTGACGCGTGGTCTAAATGTACTGACAGAGTAGCAGCTGAAATGATGAAAAGAATATCTGCTACTGAAATAACAAAAGACGGTCTTAAAATAAATTCTGTGTTTATGATGGCTGATAGCGGTGCCAGAGGTTCGGCTGCACAAATGAAGCAATTAGCAGGAATGAGAGGTTTAATTGCTAAGCCGTCAGGAGAAATCATTGAGTCTCCAATTACATCAAATTTTAAAGAAGGCTTAACTGCACTTGAATATTTTAATTCGACACACGGTGCTAGAAAAGGACTAGCCGATACAGCATTAAAAACTGCTAACTCTGGATATTTAACTAGAAGACTTTGCGATGTGGCTCAAGATTTGACCATTACTAAAAAAGATTGTGACTGTGGAAAAGCAGGAAGCATTAACCTAACTGAAATAATTGAGGGTGGAAATGTCATAGTTGGATTATCTGAAAGGGCATTAGGAAGAGTAGCGGCTAATGATATAAAAAATCCAGTTTCTGGTGAAAAGATTATTAAGAAAGGTGAAATGATAGATGAGTCTGGCTGTGAAAAAATAGATGCAGCAGGAGTAAAGTCTATAGATGTATATTCAGTCATAACATGTGGATCTAGAGAAGGTGTTTGTGCAATGAGTTATGGAAGAGATTTATCAAGAGGTAAAATTGTTCATGTCGGAGAAGCTATTGGAATGATTTCAGCTCAATCAATTGGTGAGCCAGGTACTCAATTAACAATGAGAACTTTCCACGTTGGTGGAACCGCATCAATAAAACAAGAGTCTCAAATAGTAACTAAGTCTGATGGAATACTAAAAGTTATAAACACAAATTTATTAGAAGATTCAAAAAAGAATATGGTTGTTATGGGAAGAAATACTCAATTATCTATTGAGGATGAAAATGGATTGCAAACAGCTGTATATAAAGTTCCTTATGGTTCAAAATTATTTTTACAAAATGGAGATAAAGTTAAAAAAAATACAAAAATTTGCGAATGGGACCCTTATACAACTCCTGTTATCGCCGAAAAAAATGGTACAGCTAATTATGTTGATTTAATAGATGGAGTTTCTTTATCAGAAACATTAGATGATGCCACAGGTATATCAACAAAAACTGTTATCGATTGGAAAAATCAATCAAAAAATTCTGATTTAAAACCAAGAATAACTCTTAGAGATGACAAAGGTAATGTTATAAAAAAAGCTGATGATAACGAAGCAAGATACTACTTAGTACCCGACTCAATATTATCAGTTAAAGATGGACAAAAAATATTTGCAGGCGATGTAATAGCTAGACTTCCTAAAGAAACTTCTAAAACTAAAGATATAACGGGTGGTCTTCCAAGAGTTGCAGAACTTTTTGAGGCTAGAAAAGCTAAAGACAGCGCAATCATTGCAGAAAATGATGGAAAAGTTATTTTTGGCAAAGAGGTTAGAGGTAAACAAAGAGTTTCAATTGTTTCAGATGATGGTGTTTCATCAAATTATTTAATTCCAAAAGGAAAACATATCAACTTTAATCAAGGAGAAAAAATTAGCAAAGGCGAATATTTGTTAGATGGTCAGCCACTCCCTCATGATATCTTAAGAATACTTGGTATAGAAGAATTAACAGAATATTTTGTAAATCAAGTTCAAGAAGTTTATAGACTCCAAGGAGTTATCATAAACGATAAGCATATTGAAACTATTTTAAGACAAATGCTAAAAAAAGTTGAAGTGAAAGAATCTGGAGACTCAAATCTTTTACCGGGTGAAATAATTGATAGAATAAAATTTGAAGATATGAATACAAATTTAAAAAATGAAGGAAAAAAGCCTGCTAAAGGGGAAAGAGTATTAATGGGAATAACAAAAGCTTCATTACAAACTGAATCATTTATATCTGCGGCTTCTTTCCAAGAAACTACTAGAGTTTTAACTGATGCTGCAATCAAAGGTAAAATCGACAAGTTATCTGGTTTAAAAGAAAATGTTATTGTTGGAAGGTTAGTTCCAGCAGGAACTGGATCAGTGAAAAATTTTTGGAACAAAAAAGCTTTAGAAGATGACAAAAAATTTGTTTCGGAACAAGAGAAATTGGAAACTCCAGAAAGCCAGCCAAATCAATAAAAATAGGCCGTTTTTTTAGCCAATTTAGTTTGACAAAATACATTTCTATAGTATTTTGGCGATAATTTTTGGTTGGAATGTAGTGTATTTCACACTAAACGCTGCCACAAATAACCTGTCAGTTATTTCATCAAAAATAAAAACTAAATATAAAAATTATGCCAACTATTAACCAGTTGTTAAGAAAAAAAAGAATTAGACCATTAGGAAGAAACAAAGTTCCTGCGCTTGAAAAACAACCTTTGAAAAGAGGAGTTTGTGTAAAAGTTTATACAACTACACCAAAAAAACCAAACTCTGCATTAAGAAAAGTTGCAAGAGTAAGACTGTCTAATGGATTTGAAGTAACAGCTTATATTCCTGGTGAAGGTCATAACTTACAAGAACACTCAGTTGTTTTGATTAGAGGAGGCCGTGTTAAAGATTTGCCAGGCGTACGTTACCATATATTAAGAGGAAATCTAGATACCCAAGGAGTTGCAGACAGGAAGAAACGAAGATCTCTTTATGGAACTAAAAAAGGTAAATAAAAATGTCTAGAAAAAGAAAAGCTCCAAAAAAAATTCAAGTACTTGATCCTAAATTTAAATCTTCAATAATACCAAAATTAATTAACTCAATAATGTTAGATGGTAAAAAAACTGTTGCTGAAAAAATTGTTTATGAGGCAATTGATAAAATTAAGTCTAAAAGTAAAGAAGAACCAATTACTATATTTAATAATGCGATAAATAACATTAGACCTTCAGTTGAAGTTAGGTCAAGAAGAGTTGGAGGTGCTACATATCAAGTTCCTGTTGAAGTAAAAGCAAAAAGATCACAAGCACTAGCACTTAGATGGTTAATAGATGCATCAAGAAAAAGAAAAGACAAAAATATGTCTGACAGAATTTTTAATGAAATATATGATGCTTATCAAAACAGAGGATCAGCAATTAAAAAGAAAGAAGACACACACAAAATGGCAGAGTCAAATAAAGCCTTTGCTCATTTTAGATGGTAAAAAATTATGCCTAGAACTCATACTTTAGATAAATACAGAAATATAGGGATCATGGCTCACATTGATGCTGGTAAAACTACTACTACAGAAAGAATTTTATATTACACAGGAAAAAGTCATAAAATCGGTGAAGTTCATGATGGTGCAGCAACAATGGACTGGATGGAGCAAGAGCAAGAAAGAGGAATAACAATTACTTCTGCTGCAACCACTTGTTTTTGGAGAGAGCATAGAATTAATATTATAGACACACCTGGACACGTAGATTTCACTATTGAAGTTGAAAGATCATTAAAAGTTTTAGATGGTGCAGTTGCTGTTTTTGATGGCGTTGCAGGAGTTGAACCACAGTCTGAAACTGTTTGGAGACAAGCTGACAAATATAAAGTTCCAAGAATTTGTTTTGTTAATAAACTAGACAGAACTGGTGCTGATTTTTTTAGATGTGTTGAGATGATAAAAGATAGATTGGGAGCTAAACCTTTAGTTCTTCAAGTTCCAATTGGTATCGAGTCTTCTTTACAAGGAGTTGTTGATTTAGTGAAAATGAAAGCAATTGTTTGGAAAAATGAAGATTTGGGCGCTGCTTGGGAAGAAAAAGATATACCAGAAGATTTAAAAGAAATAAGTGAAAAATATAGACAAGAACTTGTTGAAACTGCAGTTGAACAAGATGAAAAATTAATGGAAAGCTATTTAAACGGAGATTCAATTAAAAATGAAGATTTAATTAAATGCATAAGAAAAGGATGCTTAAATTTTGATTTTGTTCCAGTTTTAACTGGATCTGCTTTTAAAAATAAGGGAGTTCAACCACTTTTAGATGCTGTTGTTGATTATTTACCTAGCCCTAATGACATTGGATTTATTAATGGAACTAAACCAGGATCAGAAGAAGAAGTAAAAGTAGAATTTAACGATAGTGCACCATTTTCAGCTCTAGCCTTCAAAGTAGCAAATGATCCATTTGTTGGAACTTTAACTTTCATAAGAATTTACTCTGGAACAATAAAATCAGGAACAGGTATATACAATACTTCAAAAGAAAAAGAAGAAAGAGTTGGCAGAATGCTATTAATGCACGCAAATTCTAGAGAAGATATTAAAGAAGCAAACACAGGTGATATTGTAGCATTAGCTGGTTTAAAAAATACGATAACAGGACATACTTTAGCAAACGAAGATACACCAATACTTCTAGAGCCAATGGAGTTTCCTGATCCTGTAATAGAAATTGCTGTTGAACCAAAAACTAAGGCTGACCAAGAAAAAATGGGAGAGGCTTTAGGAAGGTTAGCCAAGGAAGACCCTTCATTTAGAGTTACATCAGATGAAGAGTCTGGTCAAACAATTATAAAAGGAATGGGTGAATTACATTTAGATATAATTGTAGACAGAATGAAAAGAGAATTTAAAGTTGAAGCAAATGTTGGAGCTCCTCAAGTAGCCTACAGAGAAACAATATTGAACGCTGCTGAATTTGATTATACTCATAAAAAACAAAGTGGTGGTGCGGGACAATTTGCCAGAGTTAAATTGTCTGTTGAACCATTAGAACCAGGAAAAGGTAGAGAGGTAGAAAGCAAAATAAAAGGTGGAGCAATTCCAAAAGAATTTATTCCTGGAGTTGAAAAAGGAATAGAAACTATATCTGATGGAGGGATTTTAGCAGGATTTCCTTTAATTGATTACAAGGTTACAATTTTAGATGGATTACACCATGACGTAGACTCAAGCGTATTAGCTTTTGAACTAGCTTCTAGACAATGTTTTAAAGAAGCATGCACTAGAGGGACACTTAAATTATTAGAACCAGTAATGAGAGTAGAGGTAGTTACACCAGAGGATTATATGGGAGATGTTATAGGAGATTTAAATAGTAGAAGAGGTCAAATTAATACTCAAGAACAAAGAGGTAATGCAACTGTTATTACAGCTATGGTGCCATTGGCAAATATGTTTGGTTATATTAATAGCTTAAGGTCAATGTCACAAGGAAGAGCGCAATACTCTATGTTTTTTGATCACTATGATAAAGTACCACAAAATGTGCAAGAGGAAGTAACTAAAAAAACTGGATAAATATAATGGATAAACAGAATATCAGAATCAAATTAAGAGCTTACGATAATAAAATTTTAGACCAATCTACTGAAGAAATCGTAAATACAGTTAAAAGAACTGGCGCAAATATAAAAGGCCCAATCCCATTACCAACAAAAATTGAAAAATATACTGTATTAAGATCACCACATATAGATAAAAAAAGTAGAGAACAATTTGAAACAAGAACTCACAAAAGATTAATAGATATAATTGAACCCACTCCACAAACAGTTGAAGCTTTAATGAAATTAGATTTAGCTTCAGGTGTAGATGTTGAAATTAAGATATAAAGTTATGACTGAAATAGCATTAATAGGTAAAAAAATTGGAATGACCAGAGAGTTTTATAAAACTGGCCAATCAGTTCCTGTCACAGTTATTAAAATGGAAAAAGGAAGAATTATTGACCTAATCCAAGAAGACAAGAGAGGCTATAAAGCAGTTCAAGTAGGCTTTGGAAAAATTAAAAATTCAAAACTTTCCAAGTCTATGAAAGGTTATTATACAAAAAAAAATACCGAACCTAAAAAGACTTTAAAAGAATTTAGAGTTGATAAATTGGATAATTATAAAGAAGGCAATGAGTTAGGCTTAGAAATCTTTAAGGACGTTAAGTTTGTAGATATAAGATCAACAACAATTGGTAAAGGTTTTGCAGGAGTTATGAAAAAATATAATTTTGCAGGATTAAGAGCTACGCACGGGGTATCAGTTTCGCATAGATCTCATGGTTCAACAGGACAAAGACAAGATCCTGGAAAAGTTTTTAAAAACAAAAAAATGGCTGGTCATATGGGGAGCAAACTTAGAACTATGCAAAATATTGAAATTATAAAATCTGATAATGAAAATAATTTATTATATTTAAAAGGATCTATACCAGGATCAAAGAATACAGAAGTTCTTATAAAAAAATCAGTAAAAAATATAAAAAAACTAACAATGTTAGAAAAGATAGCTGAAATAGAACGATTAAAAAAAATACCAGATAAAAAGAAAAAATAAAATGGAAATAGAAAAATTATCAATTGATGGAAAAACAACAACTGTGAAAGTTGCTGACAAAATATTGTCTGCGAAGATAAATAAAAAGTTAGTTAGTAATGTTCTTTACAAAACTAATGCAAATTTCAAAGGTAGAAAAGCTAAAACAAAACAAAAAAATGAAATAATTGGCTCAACATCAAAAATATATGCTCAAAAAGGTACAGGAAATGCAAGACATGCTAGTAGAAAAGCCCCAATATTTGTTGGTGGTGGAGTTGCCCATGGTCCAAAAGGAGAGTCAAATTACAAAGTTAGAAAATTAAATAAAAGTGAAAAAAAGTTAAGCATCGCGTCATTAATAACTGAAAAGAATAATTTGAAAGATCTAATTATTTTCAATGATTTTGATAAAGAAATTAAAAAAACAAAAGAAATGAATAATATTTTAATAAAATTTAAAGCTACAAATTCTTTAATTATTTTAGATAAAAAGTCGAAAGAAAAAATTGAAAAATCTGTACGAAATATTCCAAATGTTAAAACAACAGATGTTAACCATTTTAGTGCATTTGATATAGTGAAGTATAAAAAATTAATTTTTACAGAAAGTTCAATTAAGGAATTAGAAAAGAGATATATATAATGAAATTACATTTATACGATAAAATTATTTCTCCTCACATTACAGAAAAATCTACAAATTTATCTGAACAAAATAAAATTATTTTTAAAGTTCCGTCTAAAGCAAACAAATTAAATCTTAAAAAAAATATAGAAAAAATATTTAAAGTAAATGTTACAAAAATTAATATTATTAACAAAAAATCAAAAATAAAAAATGCAAGAGGAAGAAAAGTTAGAGTATCAGGTTTTAAAAAAGCAATCGTAACAATTAAAAAAGGTCAAAATATAGACCTTACTTTAGGAATTTAACATGTCACTTAAATCATTTAAACCTTACACTAAATCATCTAGAGGAACAATTTTGGTTGATAAATCAAAATTATGGAAAGGTAAACCATACAAACCTCTTACAAGTGTAAATAATCCTTCAAAAGGTAGAAATAACTATGGAAGAATAACTTCAAGAAACCATGGTGGAGGTCATAAACAGAAATATAGGCATATAGATTTTTACAGAAAAAAATTTAACATGAAGGCAGAAGTTGAGAGAATAGAATATGATCCAAATAGATCATGTTACATTATGCTTGTAAAATTTGAGGACAATCAAAAATTTTATTATTTAGCTCCACAAAACATAAAGGTTGGAGATAAAGTTGAAAATGGATCTAATATAGAAATAAAGACAGGAAATTGTTTACCTCTCCAAGATATTCCTGTTGGTGTTAATATTCATAATGTGGAATTACAACCAGGAGCTGGTGGAAAAATTGCTCGATCAGCTGGAACATCAGTAACTATTTCAGGATTAGATGGTAATTATTCATTGATAAAAATGGCATCTGGTGAGGTGAGAAAAGTAGATTCAAGATCAATGGCAACAATTGGCGTATTATCAAATCCAGATCAAAAAAACATAAAAATTGGTAAAGCAGGAAGATCAAGATGGCTAGGTATAAGACCTCACACTAGAGGTGTTGTTAAAAATCCAGTTGATCACCCTCATGGTGGTGGTGAAGGTAAGAGCGCAGGAGGAAGACATCCTGTTTCTCCTACAGGACAATCTGCCAAAGGATTAAAAACAAGAGATAATAAAAGAACGGACAAATTTATAGTTAGAAGAAGGAAAAAAAGGAAATAGATATGGCTAGATCAGTTTGGAAAGGACCATTTGTTGAAGAAAGCTTGATAAAAAAAGTTGATAAGGAAAAAAACAATCCTAATAAAAAACCTATTAAAACTTGGTCAAGAAAATCAACAATAATACCAGATTTTATTGGATTAAGTTTTTTAATTTATAATGGTAAAAAGTTTATTCCTATAACAGTCTCTGAAGATATGGTTGGACATAAACTTGGTGAATTTGCTCCAACTAGACAATTTTTTGGTCACACACCTGCCGATAAAAAAGCTAAAGCTGAAGAAGGAGCTAAACCAGAGGTTAAAAAATAAAAATGTCAAAAAAAACGAAAAATAAATCTGAAAATAAAACTATTAGATCTGTTAACAAAAATATAAGATCTAGTAATAGAAAGCTTAAGCCAATTTTAAAATCTATAGTTGGTAAAAAAGTTGATATAGCAATAAGAGATCTTACATTTTCAGATAAAAGAATATCAAAAGATATTAAAAAAACTATCTCATCAGCTGTAGCTAATGCAGAAAATAATTATCAATATGATATAGATAATCTGTTTGTTAAGGAAGCTTACTGCGGAAAGCAAGTTATTATGAAAAGATTTAGAGCAAGAGCAAAAGGACGTGCGGCACCAATCATTAAGCCATATTCAAATTTAACAATAATATTAGCTGAAAAAGAAAAAGAAAAAGTAGAAAGAAAATAAAATGGGACAAAAAGTAAATCCAGTTGGTTTAAGATTAGGAATTAACAGAGGATGGGATTCTGTTTGGTACGCAAAAAAGAAAGATTTTGGTAATTACTTAATAGAAGATTTTAAAATAAGAGATTATATAAAAAAAAACGTAGTAAACTCTGGCGTATCTAAAGTAATGATAGAGAGAACATCAAAAAAATGCTTTGTAACTATCTACACATCAAGACCAGGTTTTGTTATTGGTAAAAAAGGTAGTGACATTGAAAAAATAAAAGGAAAATTATCAAACTTAATAAACAACGAAGTTGTTTTAAATATTAAAGAAGTAAAAAAACCAGAAACTAATAGTTTTTTAGTTTCAGAAAATATAGCGCAACAATTGGTAAAAAGAGTTTCTTACAGAAGAGCCATGAAACGTGCTATGCAATCTGCCTTAAGATTAGGTGCAAAAGGAATTAAAGTATCAGTTAGCGGTAGATTGGGCGGAAATGAAATTGCTCGAACAGAATGGTTAAGAGATGGAAGTATACCATCTCATACGTTAAGAGCAGATATTGATTATGCAGAGTCCGAAGCTCTAACAACTTACGGAATTATAGGTGTAAAAGTATGGATATATAAAGGAGAAATTTTTACAAAGGAATTTAGTCAGGAGACAAATAAAAAATAATTATGTTACAGCCAACTAGAACAAAATATAGAAAAGCACATAAAGGAAGAATCCATGGTCATGCCTCAAGATGTAATTTAATGAACTATGGCGCCTATGGATTAAAAGCTATTGAGCCTGAGAGAGTTATAGGAAAACAAATCGAGGCAGCAAGAGTCGCTCTAACAAGACACATGAAAAGGCAAGGAAGAGTATGGACAAGAATGTTTCCAAATATTCCAGTTTCAAAAAAACCAGTTGAAGTAAGAATGGGAAAAGGTAAAGGATCGCCTGAATTTTGGGCATGTAGAGTTAAACCAGGTAGAATATTATTTGAAGTAGATGGAGTTTCTGAAGAAATTGCGAAAGAAGCACTTTACAAAGCATCAGCAAAACTACCTATAAAATGTAAATTTATAAAGAGAGCATAATGAAAAAAAAAGAAGTTAAAAAATTAACAAAAGATCAAATTATTAAAAATATTGAAAAGTTAAAAAAAGATTTATTTAATTTTAGATTTCAAAAAATTAATGGACAAATCAAAAGTCCAGCTAAAGTTAATGAAACCAAAAAAACAATAGCGAGATTAAAAACAATGTTAGGAACAAATCAAAATGCCTAAAAAAATATTAAAAGGAATAGTAATAAGCAATAAACCCAATAAGACTATTACTGTAGTTGTAGAGAGAAAATACCAACATCCTGTTTTAAAGAAAGTTATAAAATCAAAAAAGAAATACAGTGTTCATGATGAAAATAACAAATATAAAAATGGTGATATGGTTTCTATTATAGAATGCAAGCCTCATTCAAAAACAAAGAAATTCGAAGTTTTAGGAGATTTAAAATGATACAGGTACAAACAGAATTATTAGTGGCAGATAACACAGGTGCAAAAAAAATTGAGTGTATTAAAGTTTTGGGAGGCTCTAAAAGAAGATATGCAAGTATAGGGGACACAATAGTTGTTGCAGTAAAAGAAGCAATACCAAAAGGAAAGGTTAAAAAAGGCTCAGTGCACAAAGCTGTAGTAGTAAGAGTTAAAAAAGGAATTCATAGAAATGATGGATCAAAAGTAAAATTTGATAATAATGCAGCCGTTTTAACAGATGAAAAAGGTGAACCAATTGGCACAAGAATATTTGGTCCTGTGACGAGAGAATTAAGAACAAGAGGTCAGATGAAGATCATATCACTTGCTCCAGAGGTGCTTTAAAAATGATTAAAAAAGGTAATAAAGTAAAAATTTTGACTGGAAAAGATAAAAATAAAGAGGGTGAGGTCATTGAGATTGATAGAAGGAATAATAGAGCAAAAGTTAAAGGAGTAAATATTGTTAAGAAACATGTTAAAACAACAAAAGAGAAAAAAGGTGGAATTATTTCAAAAGAAAACTTTGTAAATATTTCCAATCTTTCATTATTTGAAAAAAGCAAAAGCAAAAGTAAAAGTAAGGAAATTAAAAAATAAAAATGGCAAGGCTAAAAGAATTATTCGTTAAAGAAATAAAACCAAATCTTAAACAGCAATTTGGTTATAAAAACCATTATATGGTGCCTCAAATTCAAAAAATCGTATTGAATATGGGATTAGGTATAGATGGAAATGATGCAAAAATAATTAAATCAAGCCAAGAAGATTTAGCAGCAATAACTGGACAAAAACCTATAGTTACAAAATTTAAAAAATCCATATCAAATTTTAAAACTAGAAAAAATACAAACGCTGGTATTAAGGTAACTCTTAGAAAAAACAAAATGTATGAATTCATGGATAGATTAGTAAATATAGCTTTACCAAGAATTAAAGATTTTAGAGGTTTGTCACCAAACGGTTTTGATAAATTTGGTAATTACACTTTTGGAATTAAAGAACATATAATTTTTCCAGAAGTAAATTTTGATAAAGTAGAAAAAATAAGAGGTTTAGATATTACAATAGTTATAAAATCAATTAAAAAAAGTGATAGTTTTGAACTATTAAAAAAATTAAACTTTCCATTTAAAAACAAGAGGAGTAATTAATGGCTAAACTAAGTTCAATAAATAAAAATAATAAACGGATTAAATTGTCCAATAGATTTTATGCCAAAAGAAAGAAACTAAAAGATATCATAATGGATAAAAAATTATCTTTAGAAGAAAGATTTAAGGCTCAACAAAAACTATCAAGCTTACCTAGAAATTCATCAAAAATAAGAATAAGAAATAGATGCCAAATTACAGGCAGACCTCATGGCGTTTATAGAAAATTAAAAATATCAAGAATAGCATTAAGAAAATTAGGCTTGGAAGGAAAGATTCCAGGGATGGTTAAATCAAGCTGGTAGAAAGGAAATTATGAGTTTAAATGATCCAATTGGAGATATGTTATCAAGAATAAAGAATTCTCAATCAAGAAATCATAAAAAAGTAGAATTACCATCTTCAAATTTTAAAATAAAGATTTCTGAGGTTTTAAAAAATGAAGGTTATATAATTGACTATAAAGTATCTTCAGATGAAAAAAAACCTACATTAGAAATAGAGCTAAAATATAATTATGGATCACCTGTTATTAGTTCTATCGAAAGAGTCTCAAAACCAGGAAGAAGAATTTTTTCAAGCGCTCAAAGTCTTCCTAAGATTAATAACGGCCTAGGAATAGCAATAGTATCAACACCCAAAGGTGTTATGTCAGATATTGATGCTAGAAAGAACAAAATAGGCGGGGAAATAATTTGCAAGGTATTTTAATGTCTAAAATAGGTAAAATAAGTATTTCAATTCCTGAAAAAGTAAAAGTGGCATTATCTGGAAATCTATTAAATATTGAAGGTCCTATAGGTAAAAAATCATTAAATATTGATGTAGATATGTTTGAATTAAAAATTGATGATGGAAAATCAGTTTCCATTAAACCCAAAAACATTAATCAAGAAACAAAAAGATTGTGGGGAATGAATAGAAGCTTGGTTAATAATGCTATAATTGGAGCAAGCGTTGGTTACTCAAAAACACTTGAATTATCAGGTGTTGGTTATAGAGCCGCATTGAAAGGCAAGCAGTTAAATATGCAGTTAGGATTTAGTCATGATATTAATTTTGATATACCTGAAACTGTTAAAATCACTGTAGAAAAACAAACTACTGTAAAAATAACTGGTAGTGACAAACAAGAAGTTGGAATGATAGCTTCAAAAATTAAATCAATTAGGCCACCAGAACCATACAAAGGAAAAGGTATTAAAGAAGAAGGGCAATACATTCTTAGAAAAGAAGGTAAGAAAAAATAATGAAGTTAACTACTAAGCAAAGAAAAATATATAGAGTAAGAAACAATCTCAAGAAAGTTTCTAAAGAAGATAGATATAGATTGAGCGTTTCTAGATCATCAAAAAATATAAGCGCACAGATCATAGACGATAATAATAATATAACTATTCTTTCAGCTTCATCAAAAGATAAATCTATTAAATCTCTAAATAAAAAAAATAAAACTGAATTATCGCAAGCTGTTGCTGAAATTCTTGCAAAAAAAGCTATAGAAAAAAAAATAACAAAAATTTATTTTGATAGAGGTTTTTATAAATATCACGGAAGAGTTAAAACTTTTGCAGATACACTAAGAAAAAATGGAATGGAATTTTAAACTATGGAAAAAAATGAAAAAAATAACGAGTATTTAGAAAAATTGGTTCACATAAACAGAATAACTAAAGTTGTAAAAGGTGGAAGAAGATTTGGTTTTTCCGCATTGGTAGTAGTAGGTAATCAAAATGGAAAAATTGGAATTGCTCATGCAAAAGCAAAACAAGTGCCAGATGCAATAAAAAAAGCTAACGAACTAGCAAGAAGAAAATTAATTCAAATTCCATTAAGAGAGGGAAGAACTATTCATCATGACATTTATGGAAAAGATGGGGCTGGTAAAATTAAACTAAGATCTGCACCTAAGGGAACAGGTATAATTGCTGGTGGACCAGTTAGAGCCGTTTGTGAAGTTCTAGGTATCAAAGATATAGTTGCAAAATCACTGGGAACAGCAAATCCTCATAATGTAATTAGAGCCTGCTTGAAGGCTTTATTAAAACAAAATTCTCCAAAAAACATATCTATTTTGCGAAATAAAAAAATATCTGAAATTATAGAAAAGAGAGGGTAATGACTAATTTAAACACTACGGTAAAAGTTAAAACAAAAAAAATGAGAGTTGGCCGTGGTATTGGATCTGGAAAAGGCAAAACATCTGGTAGAGGTGTAAAAGGTCAAAAATCTAGAAGTGGTGTAGCAATTAAAAGTTTTGAAGGTGGTCAAATGCCTTTATACAGAAGATTGCCAAAAAGAGGATTTAATCCATTAAAAAAAGAAAAAATTGCTATACTCAATTTAGACAAGATCCAAAAATTTATTGAAAATAAAAAAATCAGTCAAGATTCAAAAATAGATATTGAAACCTTAAAAAAAGCAAACATTGTAAATAAATCATTTAATAAAATTAAAATTTTGGGCTCAGGTGATATAAAAAATAAAATTAATTTAAATGTAGATTTTATATCTGAGAGTGCAAAAAAAAAGTTAGAAAAAGTGGGCGGAACTATTACTCTTAAACAAAAAAATTAATCCTTTATGAGCGAAAATACTCAGACTCACGATTTAAGAAATAGAATTTTTTTTACACTATTTATACTTTCTGTATATAGGTTTGGAACATTTGTACCATTACCAGGTATTGATCCTGAGCAACTTCAACTGATGATGGAAGGTAACCAAAAAGGTTTACTTGGAATGTTTAACGTTTTTGCTGGTGGTGCCGTAGGTAGAATGGCGATTTTCGCTTTAGGAATCATGCCTTATATTTCTTCATCAATAATAGTTCAATTATTAACAGGTGTATCAGATTATTTTAAAAATTTAAAAAGCCAAGGCGAAACAGGAAGACAAAAAATTACTCAAATAACCAGATACGGAACAGTACTACTAGCAACAGTTCAAGGATACGGATTGTCGGTGGGCCTAGAATCTTCAGCAAATCTTGTAATTAATCCAGGAATTTATTTTAAAATTACAACTGTAACAACCATAGTAGCAGGGACAATGTTTTTAATGTGGTTAGGAGAACAAATTACCCAAAGAGGTATAGGAAACGGAATATCATTAATAATCTTTTCGGGAATTGTAGCAGAAATTCCTAGAGCATTAGTTACCACATTTGAGTTAGGAAGAACTGGAGCTATATCTACAATGATGATTATATTAATTTTTGTATTACTAGTTGCTACTATTATGTTCATAGTTTTTATGGAAAGAGCTTTAAGAAAAATATTAATTAACTATCCAAAAAGACAAATGGGAAATAAAATTTATGGTGGGGATTCATCGCACTTACCTTTAAAAATTAATTCTGCAGGAGTAATACCAGCTATTTTTGCATCGGCTTTATTATTACTTCCTGTAACTTTTTCAAATTTTAATGCTTCGCAAAATGATACTTTTCAAACAATAGTTTCTTTTTTTTCACAAGGACAACCTTTGTATATGCTTCTTTACGCGTCAGGAATAATTTTTTTCACATTTTTTTATACTTCTATTACCTTTAACCCAAATGAAACCGCAGAAAATTTGAGAAAATATGGAGGTTTTATTCCTGGAATAAGACCTGGGGAAAGTACAGCTTTATATATTGACAACATCTTAACAAAGTTGACAACAATTGGAGCATTATATTTAACTCTTGTTTGTTTAATGCCTGAATTTTTAATTGCAAATTATCCAATACCTTTTTATTTAGGAGGTACATCCATCTTAATTGTTGTTGTAGTAGCAATAGATACAGTTACACAAATACAAACTAGACTAATGAGCTCACAGTATGAGCAATTAATTAAGAAAACAAAATTTGGAAGATAATTAAAAGTGAATGTTATAATTTTTGGACCACCAGGTGCAGGAAAAGGAACCCAGGCTCAAAATATTGTAAAAAAATTTAATCTTCATCAAGTTTCAACAGGAGATCTTCTTAGAACTGAAATTAAAAACAAATCTGAAATTGGCAATGAAATTGAAGAAATTATTTCTAAAGGTGATTTTGCAACTGATGATGTAGTTAACAAGCTTATAAAAAATATTGTATTTGATCCTCAAAAAAAGGATAAATTAATATTTGATGGATATCCAAGATCATTAAGCCAGGCAAAAAATTTAGATTTATTGTTAGACAATTCAAACCAAAAAATAGATTTTATTTTTTTTCTTAATGTAAATAAAGACACAATAATAAAAAGAATTGAAAAAAGAAAAATTTTAGAAAAAAGGTCAGATGATAACTTAAGTACTATTCTTAAAAGATATGATACTTACATGGAAACAACTAGACCTGTTTTAGATTTTTATTCTTCAAGAAGCTATTTTTATGAAATTGATGGAAGTGAAAAAATTGGAGTAATTTCAAGCAAAATTGAGCAAATTATCACTGTTTAAGACATTGACATTAAAACAACTTCTTATATAAAAGGCTAAATTTTATCACAATATTATGGCTCGAATAGCAGGTGTAAACATTCCTCAAAATAAATTAGTTCATGTTGGACTTACATATATTTTTGGAATAGGCGATAAATTCTCAAATCAGATTTGTTCTGCTCTAGAAATTCAAAAATCTACAAGGGTTAATCAACTAACAGATGATCAAATATTAAAAATTAGAGAATATATCGACAAAAACTTTTCAGTTGAAGGAGACTTAAGAAGAGAAAATTCATTAAGCATAAAAAGATTAATTGATTTAGCTACATATAGAGGCTCAAGACATAGGAAAAAACTTCCTGTAAGAGGTCAAAGAACAAGATGTAATGCCAGAACTAGAAAAGGAAAGGCAATTGCCATAGCTGGTAAAAAACTAACACCTTTAAAAAAATAGTTTAATAATGAATAAAGATAAAAAAATTGATAAAGACCAAAAAGAAGAAAAAATTAAGACTGTAAAAAAAAGTTCTTATTCAAAGAAAAAGAAAACTAAAAAAAATATATTAAATGGAATTGCTTATGTGCAATCAACTTTTAATAACACAATAGTTACTATTGCTGACACTAGTGGAAATGTAATTTCTTGGTCTTCATCAGGTCAAAAAGGCTTTAAAGGTTCTAGGAAATCTACACCTTATGCTGCTCAAGTAGCTGCTGATAGTGCTGCAACAAAAGCTTTAGAAGTTGGTATGAAAAACCTTAATGTTGAGATTAAAGGTCCCGGTTCTGGAAGAGAAACTGCACTAAGAGCATTACAAGCTAGAGGCTTTAAAATTATTTCAATTAAAGATACTACGCCAATGCCTCATAATGGAGCAAGACCACCAAAAAAAAGGAGAGTATAAATGCAAACAGAAAATGTAAATGTAAAAAATTGGAAATCACTTCTAAAACCAGCAAAGTTAGATTTGCAATTAAGTGATGATAAATCTTATGCAAAGATTATTGCTGAACCTTTAGAAAAAGGTTACGGATTAACACTAGGTAATTCATTAAGAAGAATTCTTCTATCATCAATAAGAGGCGCAGCAGTAACAGCTATTCAAATTGATGGTGTTCTTCACGAGTTTACATCAATAAAAGGTGTACGTGAAGATGTTACAGACATAGTACTTAATGTTAAATCATTAGCTTTAAAAGGAAGTTTTGAAGGATCAAAAAAATTAATTTTAGATGCAAAAGGCCCAGGTGAAATCAAAGCATCTGATATAACTTCTGTAGCAGATGTAGAAATATTGAACCCAGATTTAGTAATTTGTAATTTAGACGAAAATACTAGTTTTCATATGGAAATGACTGTGGGTAATGGAAAAGGGTATGTCCCAGCAGTAATGAATAAACCTGAAGAACCACCTTTAGGTCTAATACCTATAGACTCACTTTTTAGTCCTGTAAAAAAAGTATCATATTCAATTAGCACCGCTAGAGAAGGAAAAGCATTAGATTATGATAAACTGACTATGGAAGTTCAAACAAATGGTTCAATTTCTGCGGAGGATGCTGTTGCTTATTCAGCAAAAATATTTCAAGATCAATTATCCATGTTCATTAATTTTGATGAACCACAGGAAGTTACAATAAGAGAAAAACCAGCCGAACCAGAATTTAATAAAAATTTATTAAGAAAAGTTGATGAACTTGAATTATCTGTAAGATCAATGAATTGTTTGAAAAATGATAATATTATTTATATCGGTGATCTAGTTCAAAAATCTGAAGGAGAAATGCTAAGAACTCCAAATTTTGGTAGAAAATCTTTAAACGAAATCAAAGAAGTTTTAAATGGTATGTCTTTATATTTGGGTATGGAGATTCCAAATTGGCCCCCTGACAATATAGCTGAGCTATCAAAAAAACTTGAAGAAGCTATATAATGAGACATAAATTAGGTTATAAGAAATTAAATAGAACTTCAGAGCATAGAAAAGCATTAATTAAAAATATGCTTAATTCTTTAATCAAATATGAACAAATAACAACAACACTTCCAAAAGCAAAAGTTTTAAAACCTCAAGCTGATAAAATTATAACTTTAGGAAAAAAAAATAACTTACAAAATACAAAAATATTAATTTCTAAGCTTCAAGATACTAAATCTGCTAACAAAGTTAAAAAAACTCTAGCTAAAAGATATGAAGGTAGAAAAGGTGGGTACACAAGAATTATTAAATCTGGATATAGATATGGGGACAATGCTCCATTAGCAGTTATAGAATTTGTTGATAGAGATGTTCAAGCTAAAAGAGTTGATAAGAAAAAAAAAGATACAACTAAAAAAACTGAAGAAACAAAAGCAGTATCAGCATAGTTAAACAAAATAATGAAAAAGTCTTATATCGTAGACTCTTCTTACGAAGGTACGCGAATAGACAAATGGATTAGAAATTTTTTAGGGAAGGTTCCCCAAGGATTAATAGAAAAATCACTTCGTATAGGTAAAATTAAACTTAATAATAAAAAAATTAAAAGCTCAACAAAATTAAATTTTAAAGATGTAATTAATGTCTATGATATTAAATTTGAAGAAAATTCTCTAAAAAATAAATATAAATTTAATCCTTCTAATGAAATTATAAAAGAAAATGAAGATTTGATAATAGACGATAACAAGGATTTTATAGTTGTAAATAAAGAATCAGGTATAGCTGTACAGGGTGGAACAAAATCTAAAAAAAACCTCATAGATATATTTTCAAAAAGTAAAATTTTTGAAAATAGCAAGCCTTATTCTGTTCATAGACTTGATAAAGATACATCGGGTGTATTTATTATTGCAAAAAATAGAGATTCTGCAAAACTATTAACATCACTTTTTAGATTAAGAAAAATTCACAAAACATATTTAGCAATTTGCTATGGAGAACTCCAGACAAATAAAGGATGTTTTGATCAAGATTTGATTAGGTATGAAGGAAATAAAAAAATTATTGAAAAATCAAAAACACTTTACAAAGTTCTTGATAAAAATTCTAGTTGTACATTATTAGAAATGAATCCTATAACTGGAAGAAAGCATCAGTTAAGAAAGCAACTCTCATTAATTGGCCATCCAATATATGGGGACGATAAATATACATTTGAAAAAAAATTAAAAACAAAGAATAAAGAATTAATGCTTCATTCATATAAAATTAGATTTATTATAAATGATAAAAAATACACTTATAAAGCCTTGCTTCCAAATTATTTTAAAAAGTTAATTAAAACGAAACGACTTAATTTCTTAAGTTAAATAATAAATTTTTTATTATTTCCTGTGAAAATTTATTGTAATTTTGATTATTAATTTTTTTTAAAGAAGTAATTTCCTTATCTTTAATTCCACATGGTATAATTTTTTTATAATTAGACATACTACTAGTAATATTTATTGAAAAACCATGATAAGCTATCCATTTTTTTACCCTAATTCCTATTGCGCCAATTTTTTTTTCTTTATTATTTATTTTAGTCCAAATACCAATATTTTTCCTATCACTATAAGAACTAATTCCAAATTTTTTTAATGAAGTTATAATTGAATTTTCAATAATATTTAGAAATTTTCTTATATCCTTTTTTCTATTATTTAAATTAATTACAAAATAGCAAACCAATTGACCAGGACCATGCCAAGTAATTTTTCCTCCACGAGAAGTTTTAACTACTTTAATTGATTTATCTAAAATATCATTCTCATTAAAACTTGTTCCCGCAGTAAATATTGAAGGATGTTCTAATATCCAAATTAATTCATTTGCATCGTTTATATTTATTTTAGTAACTCTTTTCTCTAAAAAATCTATTGCATCAAAATAATTTACTGGTTTTATTGATTTTTTTATCTCTATACTCATTAAAGAATTGTAATATAAAAATTATGCATTAATAGTGCCATATAAAAATAAAGGTTTTTTATGACTTTAGTAAGGAAAATAAAAGATAAAAAAGTCAATTTTGAATTTAATAAAGAATATATCAAGGTTGTAACGGATAAAATTGCTAATAATGATGCTGTATTCATTTCAAATTCATTTAAAGAAATGCACCCCGCAGATGCAGCAGATATTATTGAACATCTCAATGAAAATGATAGAGAAAATTTAATTAAGTTAAATAATTTTAAAATTGATCCTGAAGTATTTGTCGAGTTGAATGAATCTGTACAAACTGAAGTAGTTAAATATTTATCTAAAGATTCAATTGTTTATATCTTAAAAAATTTAGAGTCTGACGATTCAATAAAAATTTTAGAAAATCTTGATGAAAAGAATAAAAATGAAATTTTAAGCTCTCTACCTCCTAAAGATAGATTTGTACTTTTAGAAAGCTTAAGTTATCCTGAAGACTCCGCAGCAAGAATTATGCAGAGAGAATTTACTGCAATACCAAGTAATTGGTCTGTTGGACAAACCATTGACTACTTAAGAGAGAATAAAGATTTACCTGAAGAATTTTTAGAAATTTTTATTGTAGATAATGAATTTAAACCTATTGGTACCGTACCTTCTTCAAAAGTTTTAAGAACCTCAAGAGAAGCAAAAATGATTTCCATAATGAATGAATCTCAATTATCAATTCCAGTTGATATGGATAGAGAAGAGGTCGGACATTTGTTTGAAAATTACAATTTAAATTCAGCTTGTGTAGTTGATAAAAATAACAAACTAGTAGGTATGATTACTAGTGACGACATATTAACTGTATTAAAAGAAGAGGCCGAAGAAGATGCATTAAGACTTGCTGGTGTAGGTGATGAAGAAATTACAGATGGCATACTAAAAAAAACTAAAAGAAGATTTACTTGGCTTTTACTTAATTTATTTACTGCGATAATAGCTTCTGCAGTTATAGGTTTTTTTCAAGAAGATATTGAAAAAGTAGTAGCTTTAGCAGTTCTAATGCCAATAGTTGCTTCAATGGGAGGTAATGCTGGAATGCAAACTCTTGCCGTAACCATCAGAACTATTGCTACAAATGAATTAACTAAAAATAATTTTTCTCAAAATATTATTAAAGAATTTTCAATTGGTATTTTAAATGGAATTATATTCGCAATTATAAGCGCAATAGTTGTTCAATTATGGTTTAACGACACAACTCTTTCATTAATAATATCAATCTCTATGGTTCTAAATATGATAGTGGCAGGTTTATTTGGCATATTAGTTCCTGTATCACTTAAAAAAATGAATATTGATCCAGCCATAGCCTCTAGCGTTTTTGTAACAACAATAACAGACGTAATAGGTTTTTTATCTTTTTTAGGCATTGGTGCTTACTTTTTCTACGGAAGCTAATAATTATCAATTAATCTTACCTTATTATTATAATAAGCAATAAATATTTTAAAATTATTTCTATTATAATTTTTTGATAAATTAATTTTATTTCTAATTTCAAGATATTCTATTTTAATTTTTTTTATATTATTTATTTTATAGATGATATTTTTAAGATGTTTTTTAAATAAAATATCTCTTTTCATATTTCTTTTAAAATTAAGTATTAAATTTGCAATATAAGCTGATTTTTTAATATCTGTATTACTTAACAATACGTTTCGTGAAGATAATGCTATATTGCCTTTACCACGTATAGTTGGACAGTTATGAATTGTAATTTTAAATTTATTTTTTACAAATTTTTTAATTAATAGTAATTGCTGATAGTCTTTTTCACCAAAAAAAATATGTTTTGGTTTAATTTTAATCAAAAATTGATTTATTACAGCCAAAACACCTTCAAAATGACCAGGTCTATATAGAGCACACATTACTTTATCCTTTTTTTTTAGTTTAATTTTACTATTTTTTTTATTTCTATAAATTTCCTTAACTTTTGGAGCTAATAAGTAGTCAACTTTTAACTTTTTAAGAATCGCAATATCTTTCTTTAAATTTTTTGGATAATTTTTGAAGTCATTAGCTTTATTGAATTGTGAAGGATTTATGAAAATACTAACTAACGTTTTTTTACATATTTTTTTCGATGATTTGATTAATGAAATATGACCTTTATGGAGTGCTCCCATTGTGGGAACAAAACCAATATTTGCCTTAAAATTAACTTCTTTATTTAATGTATTTATGCTTTTAAAAATTATCATTTATGGTACTTCATTTAATTATTACATTCTAATGATAAGACAAGCAATAATACCACTAGCAGGATTAGGCACAAGACTTTTACCTTTAACCAGTGTTTATGCAAAGGAACTTCTACCAATAAATGGCAAGGTAGGCTTAGAATATATTATTGACGAATGTATTGATGCAGGTGTTAAGGAGATAATTTTTATAATATCCAAAAAAAAAGAAATTATAAAAAAATATTTCTACAACGATAAGTTTTACAAAAAAATTATTAGAAAAAAAAAAGATACTAGAATTATTAGAGAATATAATAAAATTAAAAAATATAAAAAATTGATAAAGTTTGTTTATCAAAATGTACCTAATGGAACAGGGGATGCTGTGCTTAAAACAAAAAATTTAATCAAGGATAAATATTTTCTAATGTTGCTACCAGATGATTTAATAATACAAAAAAATTGTTCAAAAGATATGATTTTAATACATAATAAAAAAATGCTCAGTTATGGCAAGCATGAAGGTAAATAAAAAAACTGTAAATAGATGGGGCATTTATTCAAAAAAAAAAAATATAAATAATAATAATTTCATTATTAGCGATGTTGTTGAAAAGCCAAATATTAGATCAGCCCCATCTAATAATGCGGTAATAGGAAGATATATACTACCAAAAAAAATATTTAGTAAATTACAAAATCAAAAAAGAGGCAAGGGTGGAGAAGTGCATATTACTGATTCAATAAAACGTTTAATAAATGACGGAGAAAAATTTATTGGACACACTTTTAAAGGTAAATATTTAGACTGTGGAACAATGGAAGGTTATTTAAAATCATCAATGGAGATATCCAAAATATGAAACTTTGTATGATTGGAACAGGATATGTTGGTTTAGTATCAGGAGTTTGTTTTTCAGATTTAGGCAATACAGTATATTGTGTTGATAATAATTCAGATAAAATAAAAAAATTAAACAATGGAATTGTTCCCATTTATGAACCAGGACTTGAAGAATTAATTAAGAAAAATTATAGACAAAAAAGATTAATTTTTACCACTGATATTAAAAAAGCAGTTTCAAAAGCCGATATAATTTTCATTTGTGTTGGAACACCTACTAAGAAAAATAGTAACTCTGCGGATTTAAAATATGTTTTTCAGGTAGCAAAACAAATTAAAAAATTTATAAATAAATATAAAATTATAATAACTAAATCAACAGTTCCGGTTACTACAGGAGATAAAATAGAAAAAATTTTTAAATCAAAAATTAAAAATAAGCTGGTTGACGTTGTTTCTAATCCAGAATTTTTAAGAGAAGGAGAGGCTATTAAAGATTTTACATCACCAGACAGAGTAGTAATTGGCACAAATAGCAAAAGAGCAAACGCAAAACTAAAATCTTTATATTTTCCAATTATTAAAAAAACTAACAGATATATTAATACATCGAGACGAGGAGCAGAACTTATTAAGTACGCTTCAAATGCTTTTTTAGCAACAAAGATATCTTATATAAACGAAATGGCCAACTTATGTGAGAAAGCTGGCGTTGATATAAAAGATGTATCTTATGGAATGGGTTCAGATCAAAGAATAGGAGAGAGATTTCTTAGAGCGGGTCCAGCTTATGGAGGCTCATGCTTTCCAAAAGATACTAGAGCTGTTCTTGATACGGCCAAATCTTTTAAAGTTGATTTATCAATTATTAAAAATGTAATTAAATCAAATGAAAATAGAAAAATTTTATTAACCAAAAAACTAATGACAATACTTAACGGAAATTTAAAAAATAAATCAATAACTTTTTTAGGTGTTACCTTTAAACCTAATACAGATGATATGAGGGAAGCGTCAAGTTTATATATGATACCTTATCTAAGTAAAAAAGTTTCAAAGATAAGATACTTTGATCCATCAGGAGAAAAAAAAGATTTTAAAAATTATAATAATGTTATGTATTGCAATAATATAGAATCCGCTTGTAATAAGAGCGACTTAATCGTTATTCATACAGAATGGAATGAATTTAAATTTCTAAATTTTAAAAGGCTTGTTAAGAAATCTAATTTTAAAATTTATGATATGAGAAATGTATATTCACCAAGTGAAATGAAAAAAAAGAAAATAAATTATTTTGCAATTGGCAGATAAATTAATTTAATTCAAAAATAGCATCCACTTCTACTGCTACACCAAGTGGCAAGCTGTTTGCACTAACTGCTGCTCTTGTGTGCATTCCCGCATCTCCAAAAATTTTTGCTATTGTATCTGAAGCACCATTAACTACTTTTGGTTGTTCAGTAAAATCTTCCGTTGAATTAACAAATCCAGTAAGCTTGATACACGATTTGATTTTAGTCAGATCATCATTACAAGCTTGTTTTACTTGAGCTACAATATTTAAAGCACATCTTTCTGCAGCTTTATATCCATCTTCAGTTTTTAAATCTTTACCTAATTTTCCTTGAATTAATTTTCCATTTTCATCATTCGATATTTGTCCAGATATATAAAGTAACTTTCCAACAACTTTAGTTGCAACATATGATCCAACTGGTGGAGTAGCTTTAGGTAAAACTAATCCTAACTCTTTTATTTTATTTTCATATGTCATATTGATCTTTACTTTCTTCTTTTTTTACTTTTTTTATTTTTATCGTATTCTTTTCTTTTCTCAATTAATATTAATGCATCTTCCATATTTATTTCTAAAGGATCTTTCTCTTCAGGTATTGTAGCATTAAGTGATTTGTATTTAATATAAGGTCCATATTGACCCTTCATTATCCTTACTGGTTTTTTATCCTCAGGATGTTCGCCAAGATCTTTTATTAGAGATGACGAAATTCTACCTGGTTTTGCTTCTGCTATTAAAGTTATTGCTCTATTTAAACCAATTGTAAAAATTTCCTCAACATTTTCTAATCTTGCAGATTTATTTTCACATTTTAAATAAGGTCCAAATCTACCTGAATTTACTGTTATATCTTTTCCATTTTCTGGATGATGGCCAATAATTTTTGGTAAAGAACATAAATACTTTGCTTTTTCTAAATTAATTTCATCAATATTTATTCCTTTTGGAATAGATACATTTTTTAAATTATCGTTTTCCTTTTTATTTTTTTTCTTTTTAGTAGATATTTCTTCTTCAATTTTTTCATATTGTAAGTACGGTCCAAATCTTCCATTTTTTAAATATATATCCTTACCATTTTCATTTTGACCAATTAATTTGGGTTCCGCTAGTGCGTATTGGTCCTTTGCCTTAGATTTAGATAAAGGTCTAGTAAATTTACAATCTGGATAATTAGAACATCCTATAAATGCACCACCTCTAAAACTATTTTTTAGGCTTAATTCACCTGTATCACATAATTTGCATTTTCTATTAACTTTACCATTTTCATCTGCTTCAAAAATTAATTCACCAAGACTTTGATTAAGTAAATCTAAAACTTCTCGAGTACGTTTTTCTTTAACGTTTGATACATTTGTGTTGAAATCTTTCCAAAATTCATCAAGCACTTTTATCCATTCCTCCTTTCCAGTTGTAATATCGTCAAGTTGATCTTCTAAACCTGCTGTAAAACCATAGTCCACATACTTAGAAAACAATTTTTCTAAAAATGCTGACAATAATTTTCCTCTATCTGTAGGGAAAAAACGTTTATTTATCACATCAGCATAACCTCTGTTCGAAATAACAGAAATAATACTTGCATATGTAGAAGGTCTTCCAATACCTAATTCTTCAAGTTTTTTTACTAAACTTGCTTCAGAATATCGAGGTGGTGGTTGTGTAAAATGTTGTTCATCTATAAAATCGTTTGTTAAAACTTCTTCTTTAATAACATCTGGAAGAATCTTTTCATCTTCATTTTCATCAATTCTTGTAAGTTTTAAATATCCATCAAATTTTATTGTTGATCCTGAGCATTTAAATTGGTTTAAGTTATCATCTGAAGTTATTGTAATAGTTTTTCTATCAAATTTCGCTGACTCCATTTGCGATGAAAGAGCTCTAGACCAAATTAAATCATAAAGTTTTTTTTGGTCAGTGCTTAAGAATTTTTTAATAGACTCAGGTGTTCTAGTAATATCAGTTGGTCTTATTGCTTCGTGTGCCTCTTGTGCATTCTTAGCTTTTTTACCTGAATAATTGTTAGGTTCATTAGGTAGGTAATTATCTCCATATGAATTTTTTATAAAATCTCTAAAATCAGCTACTGCATCTTTTGATATATTAGTACCATCTGTTCTCATGTATGTGATTAATCCAACTGTATCACCTTCAATATCTATCCCTTGATATAATCTTTGAGCAATCTGCATTGTTCTAGAAGCTCCAAATCCTAATTTGCTTGAAGATGTTTGTTGAAGTGTTGAAGTAGTAAATGGACCTAGTGGATTTCTTGTAAATATTTTTGAGCTAATATCTGAAATTTTATAATTTGATTTTTTTAATAATTCTATAGCATTATTGATATCTTCTTTATTTTTAAAGGAAAATTTTTCTATTTTTGAATTATTTAATAATACAATATTTGAATTTAAAATGTCGCCATTTGAAGTTTTAAAATTTACATTTAAAGTCCAAAATTCCTCTGGTTTAAATTGTTCTATCTCATGTTCTCTTTCTGTAAGCAATCTTAGAGCAACAGATTGAACTCTGCCTGCGGATTTTGAGCCTGGTAGTTTTGTCCATAATATAGGTGAAATATTAAATCCGACCAAGTAGTCCAAAGCTCTTCTTGCCATATATGCATCAACCAAATTAGATTCTATATTTCTAGGGTTATCTATTCCGTTTGTTACAGCTTTTTTAGTAATTTCATTAAAAACTACTCTTTCAATTTTCTTATCTTTTAAGAGTTTTTTTTCTTCTAAATATTCTCTTACATGCCAAGCAATAGCTTCACCTTCACGATCTGGATCTGTTGCAAGAATAATTTTATCTGATTTTTTTGCAGCATCAGTTATCTCTTTTAAATATTTTTTTGAAAAACTATCAACTTCCCATATCATTTTAAATTTATCATCTGGATCTACAGAGCCGTTCTTTGAAGGAAGATCTCTTATATGCCCATAGCTCGCTAAAACTGTATAGTCACCACCTAAATATTTGTTAATAGTTTTAGCTTTCGCAGGACTTTCAACTATGACAAGATTCATAATTAGTGAAACTACACAAAAAATAGATCAATAGTCAAATTAATAAATTTTTGTCTTCGATTCTTCTTTATTTATCAGTCGTTTAACATTTTCTCTATGTGTAAATAAAATTAAAATAAACATTATTATAAAAAAATATTCACTTTCGTAATTTGGGTTAAAAAATATAAAAACTGGAATTATAAAAGTTCCTAGAATTGATCCTAATGAAGAATATCTTAAAATAAAAAAAATTATTAACCAAGATGCTATAAATACAAATCCCAAGATATAATTAATAGAAAATAATATACCAACATATGTGGCAACACCTTTTCCTCCTTTAAATTTTAACCATAAAGGAAAAACATGTCCTATAAATACCGACAAAGATGACACATAAACTAATTCAGGATAATTAAATTTAATATACAATACTGGAATTACTGCTTTTAAAATATCTAATGATAAAGTTAAATATCCAATTATTTTATTTCCTGTCCTTAAAACATTAGTTGCACCTATATTACCTGAACCTATATCTCTTATATCTTTTTTTAAAAAAATTTTTGTTAATATTAAGCCAAAAGGAATAGATCCCATTAAATAAGAAATTATGATAGATAAAATTAATTCCATATTTAAGTTTTAAATAATTCTTCACCTTTTACAAATGTATTTGTTATTTTACCTTGTAACTTTCTTCCCTCTATAGATGTATTCTTAGATTTTGAAATTAAATTTTCTTTTTTAACCACCCAAGGCTTGTTTATATCTAATATACAAAAGTCAGCATCATTACCTGTGTTTAAATTTCCTTTATTTATTCTTAGAATTTTTGCTGGATTGCATGTTAATGCTTTAATTATTTTATTTAATTTTAAAGATTCATTATGATAAAGTTCTAAAGCTAAAGGCAATAGAGTTTCAATTCCAGAAGCACCAGTTGAAGCTTGAGCAAATGTTAGTCTTTTTTGTTCCTCATCCTCAGGCTTATGATCAGAAACTATTACATCAATCAAATCATTATTTATTCCTTTGATCAAAGCTAATCTATCATCTTCGGTTCTTAATGGGGGCGACAACTTTAAAAATGTTCTAAAATCTCCAATATCATTTTCATTTAATGACAAGTTATTTATTGAAACACCACACGTAAATTCTACCATTTCTTTTCTTTTCTTAATTACATCTAAAGATTTTTGTGATGAAATTTGTGATATATGATATCTGCAATTAAAATCTTCTAATAAAGTTAAATCTCTTTCAATAATAATTTTTTCTGCTAAATCAGAAATACCTTGAAGGCCTAGTTTTGTTGAAATAATCCCATCATTTACCATTCCATCTTTTGCCAGCTCCGAATCTTCTACATGTTGCATAATCAAGCAATTTAAATCATACGCTGATCTCATTATTCTTGACATTAATCTTGTATTTTGAATTGTTTTATATCCATCTGTAAAACCCACAATTCCTTTAGCTTGTAAAAGACCAAACTCAGTCATATTAGTACTTTCAAGGTTCTTTGTTAAAGATGCTGTTGGATAGATATTAATTTTAGCTTTATCTCTTCCTCTTCTTTTTAGAAAATCAACAATTGAAACATTGTCAATAACTGGATTTGTATTAGGCATTGTAACCACAGATGTAACACCACCGGATAATGCAGCTTCGCTTAAAGTTCTAAAATTTTCCTTATATTCATAACCAGGCTCACCAACAAAAACTCTCATATCAACGATTCCTGGAATTATATGTTTACCTTTTAAATCTATATATTTTTCTCTAGACGGTATATTGTTTATATTTACTTTTTTGCCTGCAGCTTCAATTTTTCCATCTTCACTGATTATTAGACCACCAACTTCATCTATAGCATTTTGTGGATCAATAATATATCCATTTAAAAAGTATTTTTTTTTCATTATTCACAAAATATTTTAAGGCATGCCATTCTTACTGCTACCCCAAGCTCAACTTGTTCTTTAATTACACTTTTGTTTATATCATCTGCTAAATTCGTATCTATCTCTATACCTCTGTTCATTGGTCCAGGATGCATTATCAAAGCATCATCTTTTGCAAAGTCTAGCTTGTCTGGAGTTAATCCATAATATTCATAATATTCTCTATTTGATGAAAGAAATGAACTGGTCATTCTTTCATTCTGAAGCCTTAGCATCATTACTATATCACAATCTTTCAATCCCTTTTTCATATCTGAGAAACTATTAACTCCAAGTTTTTCAATATCTTTTGGCATTAAATTTGAAGGAGCAATAATATTAACTTCTGCACCCAGCATATTTAGTAAATAAATATTTGATCTTGCTACCCTCGAATGAACTATATCACCACATATTGCAATTTTTAATCCTTCAATCTTTTTCTTTCTGTCTATAATTGTTAATGCGTCTAGCAAGGCTTGAGTTGGGTGTTCTCTTCTTCCATCTCCAGCGTTAAGTACAGCACAATTAACTTTCTGAGATAATAAATTTGATGCACCAGAATCTTGATGTCTGACCACTATTATATCAGGATGCATTGCATTAAGAGTCATCGCTGTGTCTATTAATGTTTCTCCTTTCTTAATCGCAGAATTATTTAAGTTCATTGACATAACATCTGCTCCCAATCTTTTGCCGGCTAATTCAAATGAACTTTGTGTACGTGTTGAAGGTTCAAAAAATAAATTAATTTGAGTTTTTCCTCTTAAAACATCTAATTTTTTGTTTTTACTTTTATTTAAATCAATAAATTGTTTTGCTTCTGTTAAAATAAAATTTACATCAGAAATTGATAGATCTTGGATTCCTAGGAGATGTTTTTGTGAGATTTTAATAGCTTTTTTTACATTTGCCATTAAAACCAACTCTATAACTATAGAGTATGAATAATGCAAGCTTAATTATTTAAAAAATCTAAAACACCTTGTAGTATAAAAGCAGCAGCATTTTTATCTATATTTTTTAGTCTTTTTGTAACATTTACATCTAGTTCACTCGATAAATTGAATGCACCAACCGTAGAAAGCCTCTCATCCCACAAAAATATTGGTATTTGGATTTTTTCAGATATTAACTTTACTTTATCTTTTACAGATTGAGATGAGCTGCCCTCTGTACCATCCATATTTTTAGGATTTCCAAATATGATAGCGTGAACGTTATTTTCATTAGCTATTTTTTTTAATTCATCTACTAAGATTTGAATATTTTCATAATTTACTGTTTTTAAAGGAGTAGCAATTTTTCTATTTTCATCAGAAATTGACAAACCAACTCTTTTGGAACCCATATCAACTCCAATTAGTCTAGATTTGTTATTTATATGGTTCTTTATATCGTTAATGTCCATCATATTGTAATTTTCATATTAAATGATAATTTGCCCTTAATTTAAATATCACATGAGCATAGATCTTAAAACAGTTAAACATATATCTAAATTATCAAGAATTTCCTTAGATGAACAAAAAGCTAAGAAATTAGAGACTGATTTAAATTCAATATTTAAATGGATTGAACAACTTAATGAGTTAAAAACTGAAAACATTGAACCACTAAGCTCTATAGCTGAAACAAAATTAAGACTTAGAAAAGACGAGATTAAATCTAAAAATATCAGAGAAGAAATTCTTAAAAATTCTCCAGATGATAACAAAGATTTTTTTGTTGTTCCGAAAGTAGTTGAATAATGTCAAATATAACTGACCTTAGTTTATCTGAATTAGTTTCTAATATAAAAAATAAAAAGCTTTCATCCCATGATATAACATCCGAATATGTTGAGAGATCAAAAAAATCTAAAAATTTAAACACATATATCGAAGAAACTTTTGAGGCTGCATTAAAAAAAGCTAAAGAGTTTGATTCAAAGCCTGATCTCAATAAAAAGTTACCTGGCATACCAATAGCAATTAAAGATTTATTTTGTACAAAAAATGTTAAAACTACAGCAAGTAGTAAAATTTTGAATAATTTTATTCCAACTTATGAGTCAACTGTCACTCAAAATTTATGGAACGATGGTGCAATACTTTTAGGAAAATTAAACTGTGATGAATTTGCAATGGGTTCATCTAATGAAACAAGTTATTTTGGTAATGTCATTAGCCCTATTGATAAAGATTTGGTACCAGGTGGTTCATCTGGTGGATCTGCATCAGCTTTAGCTGCAAAATTAACACCAGCGACTATAGGAACTGATACAGGTGGATCTATAAGGCAACCAGCTTCATTCACAGGAACGGTTGGTTTAAAACCTACTTATGGCAGTTGCTCAAGATATGGAATAGTTGCATTTGCCTCATCTCTAGATCAAGCAGGACCCATGACAAGAAATGTTAATGATGCTGCACTCTTGCTAGAGGTAATGAGTTCTTTTGATAATAAAGATTCAACTTCTGTAGATTTTAAGAGACCAATGTATTCAAAAGATTTATCAAAAGATATTAAAGGTAAAAAAATTGGAATTCCAAAAGAATATAGGGTCGATGGAATGTCTGAAGAAATTGAAAAATTATGGGAAGATGGAAAAAACTATTTAAAAGACTGTGGTGCTGAAATTATAGATGTATCTCTTCCACATACAAAATTTGCATTACCAACCTATTATATAGTTGCACCAGCTGAAGCCTCATCTAATCTTGCAAGGTACGATGGTGTAAAATATGGTTTTAGAACCGAAGGTAATAATTTAATCGATATGTACGAAAAAACTAGATCTGCAGGATTTGGTGATGAAGTAAAGAGAAGAATTATGATTGGGACATATGTTTTATCTTCTGGTTATTATGATGCTTATTATTTGAAAGCGCAAAAAGTTAGAAGATTAATTAAAAACGATTTTAATAATATATTCCAGAAAGTTGATGCAATACTAACGCCTTCAACACCTTCTTCTGCATTTAAAATTGGTGATAAATCAAATGACCCAGTTTCAATGTATCTAAACGATATATTTACAGTACCTGTGAATCTTGCAGGTTTACCTGGAATTTCAATTCCTGCAGGACTAGATAAAAAAGGATATCCATTAGGTCTTCAAATTATTGGAAAATCATTTGATGAACAAAATATTTTAAATATAGCCTACTCAATGGAGGATAAAATTAATTTTAAATTTAATTTAAAAGAATGGTGGATGAATGACTAAAGACTACTTGATTGAGAGAAATGGAAAAAAATATGAAGTAGTAATAGGTCTTGAAGTGCATGCACAAGTATTGTCAGAATCCAAATTATTTTCTACATCACCCACCAAATTCGGAAGCGAGCCTAATACCCAAGTAAGTTTAGTTGATGCAGCATTTCCCGGGATGCTTCCAGTAATTAATGAATTTTGTATTAAGCAAGCTATAAAAACTGGAATTGGATTAAACGCTAAAATCAACAATAAATCCATTTTTGATAGAAAAAATTATTTTTATGCAGACTTACCTCAGGTTCTTTTTTATTTATTTTAGTTGTTTCATTAAATTCATTACTTCATGCAGAAGGTGATACTAAAACTTACAGGAATGTTTTAGTTATATCATTTCTTTTAAACATAATATTAAATCCTATTTTAATATTTGGTTTTTTATTTATACCAGCTTTTGGAGTTAAGGGCATAGGTATAGCTACAATTATTTCTCAATTAGTTTCCTTTTTGGTTATTTTATTTAAGGTTCTTAAAAATGAAAGAGTAAGAAAAATAACAAGCGAATATTTAGTTCCAAAATTTTTATTTTTTAAAAATATTTTTTTTCAATCAATGCCAATTTCACTATCTATATGTGGATACGCTTTAGCCGCTGCAATAATTTTTACTTACGTAGGTCAATCTGGCGAATATGCTGTTGCAGGTTACGGTGTAGGTACACGTATAGAACAAGTAGTTCTACTTCCAATACTTGGAATTAATACAGCTATAATATCTATAATAGCCCAAAATTACGGAGCTAATAATCTTGTCAGAATCAAAGAAACTTATTTTACCGCTATTAAATATGCTTTTATTATAATGATTACAGCTGGAACTTTAGTTTTTTTGTCAGCAAGTGTGATTACAAGTTTTTTTTCAAGCGACCCTGAAGTGATTGAATATGGAAAAAGATATTTAAAAATTTCAGCTTTTGTATTACCTGCTTATCCTGTTTTTTTTCTATCAAATGGTTTTTTCATGGCTTTAAAAAAGTCAGAAAATGCAATGATTTCTAACTTTTTTAGAAATGTTCTTAACCCAATTGTAGTATTTTATATTGCTAAATATATAAACGCGAGTTTTGAAACTTTCTTCTGGATATGGGTAGGAATTAATTGGTTTTTCTCAATTTCTTATTTTTTTATAATAATTTATTATTTTAAAATTAAATTAAATAAATCTAGCACTGTCGTTCATCCATGACCATAAATGTGATGAAAATGATCTTCTAACAAATAAATTTAAATTATTAATATTTTTATTGTGAATGATAACATCAATATGATTAAACAAAGTTTGCGTAACTGCGCCTTTCGAGTTTTTAAAATTATTAAAATTAAATGGACAACCAGCTGATAATAATTCAAAAATTTTTGTACCTTTTAAATTAATCATTATCCAATGATCAGATACATTTGTAACAGAACCTAGTTTTACTTTAGAAATTTCATTAAAAAGTTTATCCTCTAATGAGTTAGCATCTTTTATATCAAGCTTATCATTTGAGTACAAAAACCATTCATCTGGACTTAACCAAAGAAGATTTAATTTTTCATTACTCGATGATGTATTTTGGTCTACAGGAGTAATTATAGACAATTCTTTTCCAATTTTAGTTATAAAATCTCTATTTTTACCTCTCAAATTTATTTTTAAGATAGGCTCGATTTCTGAAATTTTTATTTCAGAATATTCTTTAGTATCGATAATTGGAGTATTAAAATTAAGCATTTAACCTCTTATTTTCTTTATCTAAAAAAACTGTATCTGTTATTGTTACATTAATTGTTTTGTTTTCCATTGGAACAAACAATTTTTGACCTTTCATCTTTTTACCATTTTTTACTATAGCAAGTGCAATTGATTTATTTAAGTTTGGACTAAAATAACTAGAAGTAACGTGACCAAGCATTTCAATTGGTTGCTTATTTTTTTCAGCAACAATTTGTGCACCTTCCTCTAAAACTTCATTTGGATCATCAGTTAGTAATCCTACTAGTTGTTTTCTATCTTCTCTAATTGTATCACTTCTGTATAAAGATCTTTTACCAATAAAATCATACTTTTTTTTACTAATTATCCAATTCATCTGTAAGTCTACAGGAGTCATTGTTCCATCAGTATCTTGACCCGCTATTATGAAACCTTTTTCTGCTCTGAGTAAGTGCATTGTTTCTGTTCCGTAAGGTGTAATATTAAACTCTTTACCTGCCTCATAGCATTTTTCCCAAACAGACTTTGCATATGATGATTGAATATTAATTTCATAACTATGTTCACCAGTAAAACTAATACGCATTACTCTACATTTTATATTATCGATCAATGCATTTTTGAATGACATATGAGGAAATTCTTTATCAGACAAATCTAGGTCAGGAATTACTTTTGAAAGAATTTTTTTTGAATTAGGTCCACAGACACTTATAGTACCATATTGATCAGTAACTGAAGTTAAATATACATCTAATTCAGGCCATTCTGTTTGCAAGTAATCTTCTAATTTTGAAAGAACATTAGCAGCGCCACCAGTTGTTGTAGTCATTAAATAATGGTTTTCTGATAATCTAGTTGTAACTCCATCATCGTAAACCATTCCATCTTCATTTAGCATAAGGCCATATCTGCATTTTCCTATTTCTAATTTTGACCATGCATTTGTATAAACTCTATTTAAAAATTCAGATGCATCACTTCCTTGAATATCTATTTTTCCAAGAGTAGACGCATCTAAAATACCAGCGCTGTCTCTGGCTGCTTTACTTTCTCTTTGTACAGCTTCATGCATATTTTCATTGTCTATTGGATAGTACCAAGCTCTCTTCCATTGTCCGACATTTTCAAATTCAGCTTTATTTTCTACATGCCAGTCGTGTATTGGTGTTCTTCTTGTAATATCAAAAAATTCACCAACGTTTCTTCCAACAATCGCTCCAAATGTTAACGGAGTATAAGGAGGTCGAAATGTAGTTGTTCCTAATTCACCCATTTTTACACCAGCAGTTTCAGCTATAATCCCAAGTGCATGCATATTGGACAATTTTCCTTGATCGGTCGCCATGCCTGTTGTTGTATATCTCTTCACATGCTCAATTGACTTAAAACCTTCTCTCAATGCTAATTTTATATCATTTGCAGTAGAATCGTTTTGAAAATCTAAAAATGATTTAGTTTTACCCAAAGGTTTATCTGATGGAAGCAACCAAATATTCTTTTTGTCAATTTCTTTTGAGGTAATAATTTCTAAATTTTCATAATAATTATTATTAACTTTTAAAAATTTGTTTGTTGAGCTAACTGAATTTTTTATTACTAGATCAAGTTCAAAATCACCATTACAAGATCCGATACTTATTTGATCTAAACCTGATTTATCTGGTAAAAAGACATTATCTTCATCTCTGAATTTAAGTTTACCACCAGACTGAGTAAACAAATGTACTCTGGGTGTCCATCCTCCAGAAATACCCAAACAGTCACATTCTTCTTTTGTTTTTTTTCCCACAACAGCGTTACCATCGTCAGATAATTTCATAATCTCAATAGAATTAATTTTTTTGTAACCATTTGTATTAACCACTGAAGATTTCCAATGAATTTTAATACCTAATTTTTCAGCTTGTTTAACTATTAAAGAATTAGTTTTATCTCTTATATCAACTACTGAATTAACAATTACTCCACTATTATTTAAAGAGATGGCAGTTTCATATGCTGAATCATTATTTGTAAACAAAGATACTTTTTGTCCACATTTTACTCCGTAGTAATCTATGTATTTTTTGATAGAAGATGAAAGAATAATACCGGGTTTATCATTATTGTTAAAAATTAATGGTCTCTCCATAGCCCCTGTAGCTATAATTACTTTTTTTGCTCTAATTTTCCAAAGTCTTTGACGAATTTTATCTTTTTTTTCATTTATATCTAAATGGTCCGTTAAATTTTCTTTTGCTAAAAGATAATTGTAACTGTGATAAGCAGCTAATGATGTTCTTGTTTTTATAGTTAAATTTTCAAGTGATTTTAGTGTTTCAATTTCTTTTTTTAACCATTCATTTGAATAAGAATTGTTTATTTTAAAGCATTCATTTTCTTGAAAAAGAGTAGTTCCGCCTAGGATATTTTTATCATCTATTAATACAGTATTTAAATTATTCTTAGCTGCTATTTTAGCAGCTATTATCCCAGATATACCTCCACCAACGACTAAAACATCACAGTGTAAATATCTATGATCATAAATATCCTTGTCTGGTTCAGTAGGCGATTTACCCAGACCTGCTGATTTTCTTATAAAGTATTCGTATAATTTCCAAAAATTAGAAGGCCACATAAATGTTTTATAGTAGAAAGCTGCCGGTATAAGTGGAGAGAAAAAATTATTTACCGCACCTACATCAAAATTAACACTTGGCCAACAATTTTGGCTTGATGCTTCCAAACCTTCATATAATTCTATTTCAGTTGCTCTTGTATTTGGCTCTGTCATTGAGGCATCATTTCCAACTTGTACGATCGCATTAGGCTCTTCAGAACCACATGCCATTATTCCTCTTGGACGATGATATTTAAAGCTTCTTCCTACCAGGTGAATATTATTTGCTAATAAGGCTGATGCCAATGTATCACCTTTAAAGCCATACAATTTTTTACCGTCAAATTTAAAAGATATCCTCGATGTTTGATCAATAAACTTGCTATTTGTTGTTCTTAAATTTTTAGTCATTACTTTGAAGGTGGTTTTTCACCCATTTTATATACAGCATGAATTTTATCGTTCGATGTATCTCTAACCATGTTGAACCATTTTCTACATCCGTGAGCATGATTCCATCTTTCAAATTGAACTCCTTTAATATTTTTTCTCATAAATAAAAATTCAGCCCACTGATCATCACTTAATTCCGTAGGTTGTTTTGGCCTCATGATGTGTGCTTCACCACCAGCAGAAAATTCACTTTGATCTCTTTCACCGCAATATGGACAATTAATTAAAAACATTAGTGTGCTACAGCAGCTGCTCCGTGTTCATCAACAAGATCACCACTTACGAATCTATTAATATTGAAATCAGCATTTAGTTTATGAGGTTCATCATTTGCAATAGTATGTGCGAACAAATCACCTGAACCTGGTGTAGCTTTAAATCCACCTGTTCCCCAACCACAATTAAAGTATAATCCTTTAATATGCGTTTTGCTTATTATTGGACTAGCATCTGGACAAATATCAACAATACCACCCCATTGTCGTAACATTTTCATTCTACTAAAAATAGGGTAGAGCTCTAATATTGCTTTTAAAGTTCCTTCAACAACATCATGACTTCCTCTTTGTGTATATGAAACATAAGCATCAGTTCCTGCTCCAATAACTAATTCTCCTTTATCAGATTGACTTACATAAGCATGCACAGCATTGGACATCACTACTGTATCAATAATAGGTTTTACAGGCTCAGATACCAAAGCTTGCAATGGTTTACTTTCAAGAGGTAATTTTAAATCAACCATATTTGCAATAACACTAGAATGACCAGCAGCAACCACTCCAATTTTTTTTGTTTTAATGAATCCTTTTGTTGTTTCTACACCTTCAATACCATCCCCATTTCGTTTAATTCCTTTTACTTCGCAATTTTGTATAATATCTACACCCATAGCATCAGCTCCTCGAGCATAACCCCATGCAACAGCATCATGTCTAGCCGTTCCAGCTCTCTTTTGTAAAGTTCCTCCTAAAACAGGATATCTTATGTCAGGTGAAGTATTAATTATTGGACAGAATTTTTTTACCTCTTCTGTATTTAACCAAACTGCATCAATTCCATTTAATCTATTTGCGTGTGTTCTTCTTTTTAAATCTCTAACATCTTGAAGGTTATGAGCTAAATTCATAACACCTCTTTGACTAAACATTACATTGTAATTTAATTCTTGAGATAATCCCTCCCAAATTTTTAAAGCATGATCGTATAATCCTGCACTTGCATCCCATAAATAATTTGAACGAATGATTGTAGTGTTTCTTCCAGTATTTCCTCCACCAATCCAACCTTTTTCAACAACAGCAATATTTGTCATATTATGTTTTTTTGCTAAATAAAAAGCTGTTGCTAAACCATGACCACCACCACCAATAATTATTGCATCGTATTCTTTTTTTGGCTCAGGATCTCTCCATGCTCTTTGCCAATTTTCATGGTAGCTAAAAGCATTCTTAATTAGCGAAAAAATGGAGTATTTGTTTTTCATAATTTGCTCAAAATTACTTTATAAATATTGAATATTCAATGATTTCAAGTTACACAGTATCCAACGGAAAGGTGGGTGAGCTGGTTTAAACCAACGGGTTGCTAACTCGTCGTGCGTCGAAAGATGTACCGAGGGTTCGAATCCCTCCCTTTCCGCCATTAATATAGCGGGTTATCTTTAAAGAAATTTTTAAGTTTAATAGGTTTTTGTTCTAAAATATATCTATAAACATTATAATTTTCCAAAACTCTTTGTACATAATTTCTGGTTTCTTTAAACTTAATTAATTCAATCCAATTTACATAATCAACTTGATTTTTTTGAGGATTTTTATTTATCTTTTTCCAATATCTTACTCTTTTAGGCCCAGCATTGTATGCTGCTATTGCAAACGGATATGAGCCATCATATTCAAGAATTAGTCCTGCTATATAATGTGAACCAAGATTAACATTATACTCTGGATCTGAAGTTAATCTAGATTTTGAATATGGTAATTTTGCTTGTTTTGCTACAACCCTCGCTGTGTAAGTCATTAACTGCATTAATCCTTGGGCTCCAGCATGACTATGTGCGCTAGTATCAAATTCACTTTCTTGTCGTATTATAGATAAAATAAATGCAGATTCTGGAATTTTTCTACCATTAATAACTTTTGGGGTACTTATTATTGGATAATTGTATTTATTATGAAATCTTTTATCATAAGATGCAATTTTTGCGATTTGAATTGCAAAATCAAATCTTGATATATCAGATGCTAATTTTGCAGCCAAGACTTCACTGCCCATAGGAATATTATCATTAGCCAAACCTCTTAATAAATGTTTTGTATGTTTATCTTTATTCAGTTCATCCAATAAATGTACTATTTTGACCACACCTTTTTTATAAAATTTTTCTGCATACGCTTTATCTACTTCCATAAGTTTATCTAACTCTATTTCTTTGTTTGGATTAATTTTTAAATGTGAAAGTTGACCGTAGTAAGTAGTTAAATATTTTGATGCTTCGCTGAACCATTTAATCGCCATCTCTTTTTCACCAATTTTTTCATAAGTTCTACCTAACCAATAAGCACCTCTAGATAGGCTTATTGGATAACCAACATTATTATAAAAATTTGTAAAATGACCTTCCGCTAATATAGGATCTTTTAAGAAACTTAATGCTATCCAACCACTCATCCATTCCGCTTCAGCATATTCTGGACCTTCAGTTAATGCATGATTACTTACTATTTTATAAGCAGTTTCATATTTTTTTTTATAAATTAAAGATCTACCAATAATTCCTCTTTCTACCCACCACTTATCAGGTCTTACCATGTAATCTTTTGTATTTTTAATTTTTAGTAAAATTTCAAGCGATCCATCAACTCGTCCTCTTTTTCTTCTCCACTTTAAACGGTCATAATTTAATCCATGGTTATTTTTAAACTTTTTTGGCACTTTACTAATTGCTGCATCTACACCATAAGATTTACTCATTAATAACTGTCTTGCTGTATAAAGAAGCTGATAGTCTTTTGGTAAATATCTTAACATTCTTTTTAAATCCCAATATTTATTTTCATAAGCTAAGTAATCAGCTCTTTTAATATAATCATTAGAATTCAAAATATTTTTGAATTTTTTTCTAAAGAATTTCATATCGCTTCTACTTAAATCAGCAGTTATCCAACCTTCTTTAATTAATTTATTTCCTTCTGAAGACTGTCCTTTTAAAAGATTTGCTTGCCCTAAAACAATTTTACCAAAACCACTTAGGGGTGGATTTTTATTGAACCAATCAATAATAAAATTTGCTGATAAATCTTTTGCAGACATTTTGTGTTCCGCTAAATACCTAATTCTATTTATTCTTGGGTATTTTGGATTAAGCTCAATAAATCTTTTGTATTCATAAAAAGGCAATTGATTTCCTGTAGTTAAAAGATGCTTCCATCTTATAAAATTATATATTGATTTATCTCGAGCTTTCTTTGCAGTTTTTTCAGCAGAAGACCATTTTCTTTGCTCCATGGCTCTAATAGCTATTTTTGCTACTTCATAATCTTTTTTTGAATAATATTTAGATTTTTTTGCTCTAGTCTTTTTTTCTTTTTTAAGAACCAGTGGCTTACTCATTGGTATAATTTCACCATCAACGATTAATTTCTCGACTTTTTTTGCCTTTATTTCGTAAGTTTTTAGCTTGGGTTTTTTTAAAGGAATTATATTATTTACTAAATTTTTACCTTCTTGAGCTTTGTTTATAGCTGGTTTTTTTTGTGGTAAAATAATTTTTTCATCAGCGTATAAGAAATAATTACTCCCAAAAATAACAAAGGAAACTAACAGTAATTTTAAGAGTATTTTTTTCATAATAAATTTAATGAATCGTTATCAATTTATGTTATAAGATCCCATGTTTAAAGGTTCAAATGTAGCACTTATAACACCATTCAAAGATAATAATCTAGATGAAGAAAATTATATTAAATTAATAAATTTTCATCTTGAAAATAATACTAATGGTTTAGTTCCAGCAGGAACAACGGGCGAATCTCCCACTTTAAGCCACAGAGAGCACGAAAAGGTAATAGAACTTTGTATAAATGAAGTAAAAGGAAAGATTCCAGTAATTGCTGGTACAGGGTCTAATTCAACTGAAGAAGCTGTTGCACTAACAAAGCATGCAGAAAAAGCTGGAGCTGATGGAGCATTAGTTGTTACACCTTATTATAACAAACCGACACAAGAAGGACTTTATCAACATTATAAAGCTATAAATGATAATACAAATCTACCTATTATAATTTACAATATTCCAAGCAGATGTGTAATAGATATGTCAGTTGATACGATGGCAAGATTATTTGAGCTTAAAAATATTGCCGGTGTGAAAGACGCGACAGGAGATTTAAATAGACTTGATCAAACAATAAAAAAATTGGGACCAGAATTTATTCAGCTTACTGGTGAAGACGGTCTTGCATTTGAATTTAACAGAAGAGGTGGAGTTGGTATTATTTCTGTTACTGCTAACATTGCACCAAAATTATGCTCCGATATGCAAAAATATTCTAAATCAAAATCTGATAATGAACTTAAGGAAGCGGAAAGAATAGACCAGATGTTACAACCATTACATAAATCATTATTTATTGAGAGCAACCCCGCACCAGTAAAATATGCTGCAAAACTTTTAGGATTATGTGATGATGAAATAAGACTTCCATTAGTAAAAATTAAACAAGAAACTCAAGAAGAAGTTAAAAAAGCGTTATCATCAGCTAAACTAATTAGTTAATGAAAAAAAAAACCATTCCTGGTTTAAAGATTATTTGTTTAAATCGAAAAGCAAGTTTTAACTATTTTTTTCATGAGCTAATTGAAGCTGGTCTTGTTTTAAAGGGATCGGAAATAAAATCAATTAGATCTGGTAAAGTTAATATTGCAGATTCTTATGCAATAGAAAAAAATGGTGAAATTTATTTAATTAATTCACATATTTCATCTTACAAAGAGGCAAGTTATTCAAATCATAATCCAACCGATGAAAGAAAGCTTTTACTCAATAAAAAAGAAATTAATAAACTCGCACATAGTCATGCTGGAGCCCAAGGATTAATGCAGTTAATGACTTAAATAAATGCTGAAGGTTTTACCTTGGTGCCCACAAAAATGTATTTTAAAAAAGGTAAAGCAAAAATCGAAATTGCTGTAGCGAAAGGAAAAAAACAGTACGACAAAAGGCAAACTAAAAAAAACAGAGATTGGAATCGTGATAAAGCAAGATATTTCAGAAAATCGAGTTAATATTTCTTATTTGTCCATAGGTTCTAATCTTGGCAATAAAAAAAGAAATATAGAAAAAGCTAAGTATCTTCTAGAAAAAAACCAAGTTAAAA
>CACEMT010000008.1 GCA_902560685.1 uncultured Pelagibacteraceae bacterium
TGAAAAATAGTTAAAATTTGTTCCGTTTAATACTCTTATAAATTCAATTTTTGAACTTAAATATTCAATTCTTTTTTTTTGAAATTTGCTCTCTTTATTTTTAATAAACAATTTTTGATTCGTATTAAATTTAGCTCCTTCATTAGGGCCTATCTTTGCTCTTGTATTTATTGAAAAACTTTCCCAAAACGCTTCTGCTTCAAAACCTCCTTTTATAAAAAAATAACCGTAGACAGATTTATTAGTCGAAATAATATCAACTTGGTCACCATCATTTAACTCAAATGTTTCATAACATTTTCCATTTTCTATATTTGAATTTGCTCTTATTATTTTAAAAGTTACATTTCCAGTGATAGCAGCAATTACCTTTGCTGATTTAATTTTTAATATTGGTCCTTGATATGCAAATTCTATAGCAGAAATATTACTACTATTTCCAACTAATTTATTTCCTATCAAATAATTTCTTTTATCCATTACACCGCTCAAAGGTATTCCAATATGATGTTGATTAAATCTACCTAAATCTTGAAATGTAGAATTAATTCCAGGTCTAATTATTTCAAAATAACTTTTACTCATTATAATTTTGATATTCTTGTTTACTTATTTTATAAAATGCTACTTTGTCTCCGGGATTAATTAACGTAGGGTTTTCTTGATTAGATTGATCAAAAACTTTTACAGGTGTATTGCCAATAATATTCCATCCACCGGGACTCTCGTATGTATATATGTTACAAAACTGTTCTGTTATACCTATTGAGCCTTTAGGAACTTTTACTCTTGGAGTTTCCAACCTGTTTAATCTAATATTTTCCTTAGTATCTCCCAAAAAAGGCATTCCAGCTATAAAGCCTGTCATGTAACAATAATACTCTTTATTAAAAAATGAATTGTAAATTTGATCATCTTTTATTTTAAGCTTTTCGCTTAATCTTTTTATATCTAATGAAAACTCTTCATCAATACACACTGGAACTTTAATTATTTTGTTATTTTGATTTTCTTTATTATTTAATTTTAAATCTACAATTTTATTCTTTAAATTTTCATAATTAATGACTGATTGGTCAAACGAAATAATTAATTTATTATAAGAAGGGGTTATATTTGTTACACCTTCTATTTTAAGTTCTTTTAAGTTTTTAAAATATTTAATTACATTTAAATTAGTTTCTTGATCAATTTCATTGCCAAAATCACAATACAAAGCTGCGTCACCAAGATTTGTTATATTTTTAATCATGAGATGTTATACTCCTACTATTAATATTATGGAAATTAATATCAATTGTGATTTAGGAGAAAAATCGAAGCTTCATTCAAATGAAAGTGACCCAGAGTTACTTAAAATTGTCAATTCAGCTAATATAGCATGTGGTTATCATGCGGGAGATGAAAATACAATGAATGAGGTAATCGAAATATCTAAAAATAATGGAGTTAGTATTGGAGCTCATCCTTCTTACAAAGATCCTGAAAATTTTGGAAGGGAAAGAATGAATTTGTCTGCTAACGAAATTAGAAAACTTATAATTGATCAGTATGAAATTTTACAAAATATAGCAATTAAACATGGAGAAAATGTTTCACACATTAAGCCTCACGGAGCTCTTAATAATATGGCCTGTGAAGATATTGAATTAGCAATGATTTTGGCTAAAGCCATAAATGAAATAAGTAAAGATCTAATATATTTAGTTCCAACAGGATCAAAGATGGAAGAAGCTGCAAAGAAACTTAATATGAAAATAGCATGTGAAATATTTGCAGATAGAAACTATGAAGATGATGGTAATCTTGTATCCAGAAAAAAACCCCATGCATTAATTACTGATCCCAATGAAGCTAAGAAACACGTTTTAAGTATGGTAAAAAATCAGGCTCTAAATTGTCACAGTGGAAAACAGATACCTTGTGAGATCGACTCTGTATGTATACATGGTGATAATATAAGTTCATTAAATACTGCAAAATCAATAAAAGAGAATTTGTTTAAAAATGGGCTGTTACTTAAACCTTTAAATATGATGAAAAAATTTAATTGATGAAAAATTTAATTACCACATTTTTGATTTTTATATTTCTTAGTACATCTACAATGTCTGCTGGAACTAGTAGTTCATCTGGATCGAGCTCAAGTGGGTCAAGTGGTGGTGATGGAGCTATTAAATCTAACTATCAAAAAGCTGTTACATTAATTAAACATGCAAAAAAATATGAGAAAAAAGGTAAAACTGATAAAGCTGAGAAAAGATACAAAAAAGCATTAAAACTTTTAACCAAAGCAAATAAAAAAAAGCCAAATAATCCTGACACTTTAAATTACTTGGGATTTACTACTAGAAAACTTGGTGACTTTGAAAATGGTGAGAAATATTACCTTGAAGGTCTTGCTATAGAACCAAATCATATTGGTATTAATGAATATTTAGGTGAGTTGTATGTTGTTACAAATAGAATTGAACTTGCCAAAGAAAGATTGAATGTTTTATCTAATTGTAACTGCGATGAATACAATGAATTAAAAGAAATCATTGAAGGAACAAAAAAATCAAAGTATTAATCTATAACATTGATTGAAGAGTTTATAATAATAATCCAAATTATATTTATAGATATAATCTTAGCTGCAGATAACGCTATTATAATTGGTTTAATAGCTGCAAATTTTGCACCAAAAAATAGAAAAGCGATAATATTATGGGGTGTTGGTGGTGCGTTAATCTTTAAAATTATATTTGCAGTATTTGCAACGTATTTATTTAAGTTTTATTTTATAAAAATTTTAGGTGGGTTGCTTCTAATTTGGATAGTTAACGATTTAAGGAAAGATCTTTTTGAAATAAAAAAAATTAAATCTCCATCAAAAAAATCAAAAGAACCATCTTATGTTCAAAGTATCTATAAAGTTTTATTTGCTGACGTCACAATTAGCTTTGATAATGTGATAGGTGTAGTAGGAGCCGCAAAAGGTAATTTTGAATTTATGATATTTGGATTGGTTTTATCAGTTATTTTAACTGGTGCGCTAGCAACATACATGGCAAATTATATTCAAAGACATTTGTGGATAGCATACATTGGGCTTGGATTTATATTAATTGTTGCAATCCAGCTAATTATCGGTGGTATGGTAGATTTAGAGATTTTAAAGATTAATGATCAATTTTTAAAATATTTTTAATAAGAATATATTTTTGAAGGATATTTCTTATTTTTTACTTCTTTACTAAAATTTTTAGCTGCATTAGAAATATTTTTTTTTATTTGACCAAATTTTTTAACAAATCTTACTTTTGTCTCATTTAATCCAATTAGATCATCAATAACAAGTATTTGACCATCACAAAATTTTGAGGATCCAATTCCTATAGTTGGAATTTTTAGTTTTTTTGATATTTGCTTGGCGAGAGTAGACTCAACGCATTCAAGTACTATTGAAAATACACCTATTTTTTCCAATAGTTTTGCGTCATTAAAAATTTTATTTCTTTCACTATTTTTTTTTCCTTTAAATTTAAATTTACCTATAACACTTTGAGGTAATATTCCCAAATGTCCCATAACTGGAATTTTATTTTTAATTAAATGATCAATTACACTAATAATTAATGATCCACCTTCAAGTTTGACTGCATCACATTTGGTTTCCTTTAAAATTCTTTTAGCGTTTTTAAGAGCAATTTTTTTATTTCTATAAGTTCTATATGGCATGTCTACAACCATTAAACTGTTTTTAATACCTAATCTGGCACTTTTAGAATGTTCTATCATCTGATCTAAAGTTACTTTTCTGGTAGTAGAATAATTATAAAGAACAGAACCCAATGAATCTCCTACTAATATAATGTCAGAATATGGGTCAATCGCTTCTGATATATTTTTTGAATATGAAGTTAAGCATATAATCTTTGACTTATTCTTTTTATTTAAAATTTTTTTAATTTTAGAAATCATTCAAGTTCTATAGTGCTTGGTGGTTTTGATGTTACATCATAGACCACTCTATTTATGCCTCTTATATTGTTAATTATTTTATTTGATACACGTTGAATAAATTCTTTATTAAAATTATAAAAGTCAGCGGTCATACCATCTTCTGATGTAATTGCTCTTAACAAACATATGTATTCATAAGTTCTATTATCCCCCATTACACCAACGGTTTTCACTGGTAGTAAAGCTGCATAAGCCTGCCAGATTTTATTATATAAATTATGTTTTTTTAGTTCTTCTACATAAATATAATCTGCCTCTTGAAGAATTTTGATTTTTTTTTCTGTAATAAATCCAGGCATCCTTATAGCAAGTCCTGGCCCAGGAAATGGATGTCTTAAAACAATTTCTTTTCCCAGTTTTAATTCTATACCTAATTTTCTGACTTCATCTTTAAATAAATGTTTTAATGGTTCTACCAATTGTAATTTCATTTTTTTGGGCAAACCTCCAACATTATGGTGAGACTTTATTTTTGATGTTTGGCTACCAGTAACTGATTTACTCTCAATCAAATCTGGGTAAAGAGTTCCTTGTGCCAAAAATTTTATTTTTTGTATTTTTTTGGCTTTTTTTTCAAAAATTTTAATAAATAAATTTCCAATTATTTTTCTCTTTTTTTCAGGATCTGAGACATTTTTAAGTTTGGACAAGAATAATTTTTGTGCATTTACATAAATAAGATTAATTTTAAATTTCTTCTTAAAAGTATTAATTACCTGTTTTTCTTCATTTTTTCTTAGTAAACCTGTATTAACAAATATACATACTAAATTTTTTCCTACTGCTTCTTTTAATAATTTTGCAACCACGCTACTGTCAACTCCTCCTGATAAAGCACAAATAACTTTAGAATTTTTTACTTGTTTTTTAACCTGGTCAATTAATTTTGATTTTTGAAACTTAGATGACCAATTTCTTTTTAATTTACAAATGGAAAAAACAAAATTTTTTAATATTTTTTTTCCATTTTTAGTATGTGTAACTTCTGGATGAAATTGAATCCCAAATAACTTTTTCTTAAAGTTTTCAATCATTGCAAATTTTGAATTTTTTGTTGAACCTATAACTGAAAAACCCTTTGGAAGCTTAGAAACTTCATCAGAATGACTCATCCAAACATTGCATTTATTATTATTAAAAAAATCTCTAGTTAGTAAACTTTTATTTTTCTTTTTAAGATTGGCCAAACCAAACTCTCTAAATTTAGATTTTTTAACTTTTCCACCTAGATTTTTAGATAATATTTGATGTCCAAAACAAATACCAAGTATTGGAATCTCTAAATCTAAAATTCTTTTATCAAATTTTATTTTACTGGATTGATAAACATTAAGTGGACCACCAGACAAGATTAAGCCACCTACTTTATTATTTTTTATATCGCTCAATTTAATTTTATTATGACTAATTATTTTTGAATAAACTCCAAGCTCTCTAATTCTTCTAGCTATAAGCTGAGTAAACTGTGATCCGTAGTCTATGATTAAAATCTTGTTAAGGTTTTTCTCAAGATTCATTTTCAACATTAATATTGCTTAATCTTTCATCAATTGAATCAATTTTTGAACATAATGTATCGCAGATAATTTTAAATTTTTCTTTAAGATCTTCTACTTTTTTGATATCCGATTTTTCTAATTTTATATCAATCAACATATACATTGCTTCTTCATTATCAGACTCTAGTAAAAGTGTAGCATTTATATTTTTTTCCTCTTCGAATTCATTTTCTTCCTTTTTAAAAATTTTTGCTAAATATAAATATGATTTGGAGTCTTTTGGATTAAAAACTATATTTCTTTGAAATAGAAATTTTGACTCTTCTATTTTTCCTTTATCAAATAAATCTTTTGCTTCCTGAAAAAAATTTTCTTTCGCTAACACTTTAAAGTTTAATAAAATGAAAATTAATAAAAAATATTTAATTATTTTTTGCATATATTTATTTTAAAACTTGATCTATATTATGTACCATACTTTCATAAAAGCCAGCTTTTGTTATTTTAACAAACTTCGGTTTATTTCTTAGATCTTTTATATTTTTTGATCCTAAGTATCCCATTGATGACTTCAAGCCCCCAATTAATTGATAAACAATTTTTTCAATTGGTCCTTTGTATTTTACCAAGCCTTCTACACCCTCAGGCACATACTTAGATAGATCTTTTTGTTTTTTTTGAAAATATCTGTCTGCTGAACCTTTGTTCATTGCACCTACTGACCCCATGCCTCTAAAACTTTTAAAATATTTTCCATTTTTTTTTATTATTTTTCCTGGAGACTCATTTGTTCCAGCAAATAGTGAGCCAATCATTACAGCATCTGCACCTGCTGCTAACGCTTTAGATATATCACCTGAAAATTTAATTCCACCATCTGCGACAAGCATAATTTTTTTTTTTCCTAATCCTTTTCTTGCAGCCATGATTGCACTCAACTGAGGAACTCCAATTCCAGCAACAAGTCTAGTTGTGCAAATTGACCCCGGTCCAATGCCAACTTTAATTGCGTCTACTCCTAGTTTGGATAAAAATTTGGCCGCATCGATTGTTGAAATATTTCCTGCACAAAGAGTTGTTTTTTTTGATTTTAATTTTTTAATTTTTTTTACTATTTCAGCTACCTTTTTTGTATGTCCATGGGCAGTATCAACTACTATTAAATCAATTTTTTCTTTAAGTAATGCCTCTGCTCTTTTAATCTCTAGTGGTCCAGCCCCAACAGCTGCACCTACTTTTAGGTTTTTAGATTTAACTTTTCTAATTTCTAATATTTGTCTTTTTATATCTAAATTTCTATGAATAACTCCTATTCCTCCTAGCTTTGCAATTGCAATAGCCATACTTGATTCTGTCACTGTATCCATTGCTGAAGAAATTATAGGTATTTTAAGATTTAAATTTTTTGATAATTTTGTTTTTATTACAGTTTCAGAAGGAAGAATTTCTGAATACTTTGGTGTAAGTAAAACATCATCATATGTGAGAGCTTCTTTTATGGGATCCATGTCCTTGTATATACGATTCTTTTAAAAAAAAAAGAGTATCTAACGTAGCAAGTTACAAACTATAAAACTTTCCTTAGAATCTTTTCTGCTGGCACCAGGTTTAAAAACTTTATTTTTTTTAAATATTTCTTTGGATTCCTCAATAATTTCATTAAATGTGGAACCAACAAAGATTTTAGATACGAATATTCCATTTTTTTTTAATACTTCCTTAGAAAATCTCATCGCATCAAGGCATAATTCACTTGTTTGAATGGAGTCTAAATCTTTATGCCCAGTTGTATTTACCGCCATATCTGAAATAACTATATCGATTTTGCCTCTAAAAAAATTTAAAATTTTTTGCTTGTAAACATCTTTTGTAAAATCACCAGTGATTTGAAAAGTATTATCAACTTCATCAAACTTTTTTAAATCTATAGAAGCTAATTTAATATTTTTATAGTTTTTTGATATATATTGAGACCAACTTCCAGGGGCAGCACCTAGGTCTAAAACAGACGCTCCATTAAAAAATATTTTAAACTTTTGATTTATTTCTTCAAGTTTGTAAACAGCTCTAGATCTATATCCTTCTACTTTTGATTTTCTAACATAAATATCTCTTCTTTGTCTATTGATCCAATTTTTAGAAATTTTATTTTTTTTCAATTAATTTTTAAACCTTAAACTTTTAGAAATAGTTTTTTTAGATAAAGTTTTAACATCTATCTCAACACTTTTGTCTATTCTCATATCTTTGCCATCTTTCCATAATCCTGCGGCGAGGTGCATAATTCCAATTTTAGTATTCGGCAGAAAGGGTTCTACAAAATATTGTTTTTGTTCATCATACCTTGGTAATAAATTGCTTGCTATCCAATTGCAATTTAGTGGAAGAAACTCTGTTTCTATTTCATCAATATAAACACTCATATTAATTGCTAAACCTTCTGATCCAAAAATTTTACCTGAACTTAAAGTTTTTGTTAAATTTTTTTGCCAATTTTTCCAACAAGGTGAATTTTCCTCTAATGAAAAAACTCCAATATTTATATGTGGAGCAAAAGCAAGCTTTCTTGCATTTTCAGTTCCAATCTTAGAACTAATAGCGTGTTTAAAATTTTGTGACTTAATAACTGCAACTTTGCCAAATAACCATTTAACTTTTGACATTATTCTATAACCTGGTCCCATCGTTTGTGTTATTCCTAATTTTCCACTCTCACAGGCCTTGAAATAAAGCTCAACTGAAGACCAGTCTTGAACCCACGCGTCACAATCAATCCATAGGTATTTTTTATAACCTGGAAAATATTTTGGTAAAAAAGCTCTTGATACTTGACTTTTTAACCATTCTTTTTGTCCTACTTTGTATCCTGGAACTTCAATATCCCATTCTGCTTTTTTTATTTCCTTAACCTTATTTGATAGAATTTTTTTTTGCTCATCAGACAATCCTGCATCAAGTATACATATATCAACTTCTTTTCCTTCAGGAAATTTTAAAATTGAATCCACTAATTCATTTAACAAATCAAAATAGTTGGAGTCTGCTAAAGAAACTATTGTGTTATTTTTCATCTATAAAATATCTTCGTGTTCTTCATTTGAAGTATTTTGATCTTTAAAATTTTTACTTAATTTAGTGTAATGAATAAAACTGATAGGTATCATAATAAAATATATCAATCCTGATATTACTATTGCGTTAAAAGTATAAATTAACAATAAACCAAAATAAGAAACTACTGCGAGCAGAAGAAATATAGTCATATTTCTAGGAACAGATATTTTTTTTAGTGCATAAGTAGGAGCTTTACTTATCAATAAAATTGAAATTATTACAAACAATATTGGTACAAAAAAATCATAATTAACATTAATAATTTGAATATCACTTAAACTATAAATTAATGGCATCAAAACTAGTACTCCTCCTGCTGGTGATGGAACGCCTTCAAAGAAATTATCTCTCCAAGATGGTTCTTTTCCAGAATTTACGTTAAACCTTGCTAATCTCAAAGCTACACAAACAACATAAATTAAACAAATCAGCCATCCAATTCTTCCTAGCTCATTCAGTTTCCAAAAATACATTATAAATGCAGGTGCAACTCCAAAACTAATTACATCTGTTAAAGAATCTAATTCTTTTCCTACTTTTGATGTTCCTTGTATAAGTCTTGCAATTCTACCATCCAGTCCATCGATAATTGCGGCAACTATTATTGCAATAATTGATAGAGTAAATTTTGCATCAAAAGCAAATTTAATTGAGCTTAGACCAATGCAAACTCCAATAAGAGTAAACATATTTGGTAAAATTACTCTTGTCTTTTTATTACTTACAAGTTTAAAATTTTTATTTTGTTGTTCCATTTATTATTTTTTTGCTATTAAAGTTTCTCCAGCAATAGTTTTTTGATTAACTTTTGCCAATGGTTTATAATTTTCAAAATAAATATCAGCCCTACTGCCAAATCTTATCATTCCAATTCTTTCTCCCTGTTTAAGCTCTTGTCCTTCGTGAGATTCGTTAACAATTCTTCTAGCAATCAATCCAGCAATTTGAACTACAATAATATCTTCTCCAGAACTATTTTGAACTTTATAATAATTTCTTTCATTTTCTTCACTTGCTTTATCAAGAGAAGCATTAAAAAATTTTCCAGGTTTGTAAACAATTTGTGAAATTTTTCCTGCACAAGGAGTTCTGTTAACATGGCAGTCAAACACATTCATAAAAATACTTATCTTGGTAAATTTTTTATTTTCAAGTTCAAGTTCTTTTGGTCCATTTGTTTCAAGCACTTGTAAAACCAACCCATCAGCTGGGCTTGTTAAATAATTATCGTCATCAATTGAAACTCTATCAGGATCCCTAAAAAAATAGTAAACCCAAATTGAAAGGACAAAACCAACAAAGCCTAGGAATCCGTGAATAAAATATAAAACAATAGTTGCAGCTATGAATATAAGCAAAAATTTATATCCTTCAGTGTGTATTTTTGGAAAAATTTTATCTAGCATATTTATTTCTTTTGATAATTTTTAGGTTAATATGTATATAAAAACTCGAAATTCAATTACTTAGATACATCTAAATATGAGCAAAATTAAGGTAAAAAACCCAATTGTTGAACTTGATGGTGATGAAATGACTAGAGTCATATGGGAGTTCATCAAAAAAAAATTAATTCTACAATATTTAGATTTAGGGATTGAATATTATGACTTAGGAATGAAAAGCAGGGATGCTACCAATGATCAAATTACTATTGATTGTGCAAAAGCAATTAAAAAAAATGGTGTAGGAATCAAATGTGCAACTATCACCCCTGACGAAGCAAGAGTAAAAGAATTTAATTTAAAAAAAATGTGGAGGTCACCTAATGGAACAATAAGAAATATTTTAGGAGGAACAGTTTTTAGAGAGCCAATAATCTGTAAAAATATCCCTAAATTAGTTCCAAGTTGGACTAATCCAATTTGTATAGGTAGGCACGCATTTGGAGATCAATATAGAGCAACAGATTTTAAAGTTCCAGGCAAAGGAAAATTGGAAATAAAATGGACGTCAGAAGATGGTACTGAAAAAAAAGAATTTGAAGTATTTAATTTTCCAGGGTCCGGTGTTGCGCTATCAATGTATAACTTAGATCAATCAATAAAAGATTTTGCTAGGGCTTGTATGAATTATGGACTTAATAGAAAATGGCCAGTTTATCTTTCAACAAAAAATACGATTTTAAAAAATTATGATGGCAGGTTTAAAGATTTGTTCCAAGAAGTTTTTGATAAAGAATTTAAAGAAAAATTTAAAGAAAGAGAAATAACTTATGAGCATAGACTTATAGATGACATGGTAGCGTGTGCTATGAAATGGAATGGCAACTATATTTGGGCCTGCAAAAACTATGATGGAGATGTACAATCTGATACAGTTGCTCAAGGATTTGGATCTTTGGGTCTTATGAGTAGTGTTTTGATGACACCTGATGGAAATACTATTGAAGCTGAAGCTGCACATGGGACTGTTACTAGACATTATAGACTGCATCAACAAGGTAAAGAAACATCTACAAATCCAATAGCATCTATATTTGCATGGGCAAGAGGTCTTTATCATAGAGGAAAGATGGATAATAACGAAGAACTTAAAAAATTTGTTAAAACTTTAGAAAAAGTTTGTATTGAAACAGTTGAAAGTGGCTTAATGACAAAAGATTTAGCAATTTTGGTTGGTCCATCAAGTAAATATCTTACAACAAATCAATTTCTAGATGTTATTGATGGAAACCTTAAAAATAAACTAAATTAAAGATTTAATTTGTTCGATAGCATTATCTATTTTTGAGCTATCAATTCCACCTGCTTGAGCGAAATCAGGTCTCCCTCCACCCCCTTTTCCTCCAATAATTTCTGATCCAATTTTTACTAATTTAACAGCATCATATTTTTTTGTTAGATTTTCAGTAACACCAATTGCTAATCCAATTTTTTCATCTTTAATTGCAAAAATAACTATAACACCTTCTGTTAGTTCTTTTTTTCCACTATCAACTAGCTTTCTTAAATCTTTAGGAGGCAAATCAATTACTTTTTGAAATCTAACTTTGACATTATTTATAGTTTTGTCACTAATAATATTTTTTGATTTATCACTTAAAGTTGATTGGACTAAAAGTTGTTCATAATGCCTTGTTAAATCTTTAATTAAAGTTTGCTGATTTTCGTTAGTGATATTAGGTTTTCCACCTAATTTGATTATTTTTTGAGATAAATCTTTAATTGTTTCTTCGCTTTTTTCATTTTCAAGGTCACTGAGTTTTTCTTTTTTATTTAAATATTCTTGTAATTGTTTCTCTCTTAAAGCTTCTACTCTTCTCACCCCCGCTGCTATTGAAGATTGGCTGACAATCTTAAATTTTCCTATATCGCCAGTATTTCTTACATGTGTCCCGCCACACAATTCTGTTGAGAAATAACGTTCTTTTTCATTACCCATTGATAAAACCCTAACCTCCTCGCCATATTTTTCACCAAAAAGAGCTAATGCGCCATTATCAACAGCTTCTTTTGGAGTCATAATTCTCGTTTTTACTTCAGATTTTTTTTCAACCATAGAATTTACAAAATTTTCTATTTTTTTTATTTCGTCATTGGAAATAGGCTTCATGTGACTAAAATCAAATCTTAATCTATTAGGCTCAACTAAGGATCCTTTTTGGGTTACATGAGTACCTAGCACTCTTCTTAGTGATTCATGTAATAAATGAGTTGCAGAATGATATGCTCTAACGTCGTTTCTTCTATTTACATCAATTTTCATTTCAACATTATCATTCAATTTAATGGAACCTTTAACTACTTTGCCATAATGAACAAATAAGTCTCCTAGTCGCTTTTGCACATCGTGTACTTCAAATTTAAATTCTCCAGAAGAAATTTCTCCAGTGTCTCCAACTTGACCACCAGACTCTCCATAAAAAGGTGTTTGATTTGTAATTATCATACCTTCATCATTATCAGATAAGCTTTTTACCTCTTTGTTATCTTTTAATAATGATAAAATTTTTCCTTCGGCATGGTCAGTTTCGTAACCTAAAAACTCTGATGGACCTAATCTATCTTTAATTTCAAACCATATTTTATTAACTGAACTATCCCCAGATCCTTTCCAGTTTTTTTTTGCAAGTTCTCTACTTTCATTCATTAAAGTTTGAAATTTTTTATTATCAATTTTTAATGACTTATTTTTTAAAATATCTTCGGTTAAGTCTAGAGGAAATCCATATGTGTCATATAATTTAAAAGCCACTTCACCAGGTAAAACTTGATCAATTTTTGAAATTTCATCATTTAAAATTTTCATGCCTCTTTCTAATAAAACTAAAAATTTTTCTTCTTCTGTCTTTAAAGTTTCTTTGATTAATGACTCTGCTCTTACAAGTTCGGGATAATTTACTGACATCTCATCCATTAAAGTTTTAAAAATATTGTAAAAAATCGGTTGTTTCGATCCTAGTAAATGAGAATGTCTCATCCCTCTTCTCATAATTCTTCTTAATACATAACCTCTTCCTTCGTTTGATGGCAAAACACCTTCTGCAATTAAAAACGAACTTGCTCTCAAATGATCTGCGATTACTCTAAAACTAGAAACATTTTTTTGATCAGGTTTAACTTTAACTGCTTCGGAAATTGAATTTATTAATTTTTTAAAATGATCTGTTTCATAATTATCATGTGTACCCTGTAGTAAAGCTGCAATTCTCTCTAGTCCCATTCCTGTATCAACAGAAGGTTTTGGTAAATTTATTCTTTTTTCTTTAGAAATTTGTTCAAATTGCATAAATACTAAATTCCAAATTTCGATGTATCTATCGCCATCTTGATCTTTTGTGCCAGGTAATCCACCTTTTAGGCGATCACCATGATCGTAAAATATTTCTGAACAAGGGCCACAAGGACCTGTTTCGCCCATTGACCAAAAATTATCTGATGTAGCAATCTTTATTATTTTATCTTCTCCTAGTCCTGATATTTTTTTCCAAAGATTAAGTGCTTCTTCATCTTCGTTAAAAACTGTGAAATAGAGCCTATTTTTGTCTAGTCCAAAATCTTTTGTAACTAAATCCCAGGCTAATTCTATTGCTCTTTCTTTAAAATAATCTCCAAATGAAAAATTTCCAAGCATTTCAAAAAACGTATGGTGCCTAGGTGTATAACCAACATTTTCAAGATCATTATGTTTTCCCCCAGCTCTTACACACTTTTGGGATGTGGTTGCTGTTTTGTAATCTCTTTTTTCTAATCCGGTAAAAACATTTTTAAATTGAACCATCCCTGAATTTGCAAACATTAATGTTGGGTCGTTATTAGGAACTAAGTTACTAGAGTCTACAATTTTATGACCATTCTTTTCAAAATATTTGAGAAAAGTACTTCTTATTTCATTAAGTGTTTTGTCTGCCATATTTCTAAAATACAGCTTTTTTATATGATGTCTATATATCTATAGGGAAAAAAGGCGCCCAAAAGAGCGCCTTTTAATAACTAAAAGTTATATGCTAATTTTTTTTTGTAGGTACTTCTTCTGCAGACTCTACTTTTTCTGCAGACTCTACTTTTTCTTTTTCGATCGGATTACCTTGGATTTTTTCAGAAATAAGACCAGCTTTTTCTCTTATTGCCATTTCTATTTCCGCTGCAGCCTTGGGATTTTGTTCAAGGAATAACTTTGCATTTTCTTTTCCTTGGCCAATTTTTTCTCCTTTATAAGCATACCAGGCACCTGATTTTTCAACAATATCTGCTTTTGCACCTAGATCAATCAGTTCTCCAGTTTTGCTTATTCCTTTTCCATACATTAGATCGAATTCAACTACCTTAAATGGTGGTGCAACTTTATTTTTAACAACTTTTACTCTAGTTGCATTTCCAATAATCTCATCCTTGTCTTTAATGGCACCTATTCTTCTTATATCCATTCTAACTGATGAATAAAATTTAAGTGAATTTCCTCCAGAAGTTGTTTCTGGACTTCCAAACATTACACCAATTTTCATTCTAATTTGGTTAATAAAAATAACCATTGTATTTGTTCTAGATACAGAACCAGTCAATTTTCTTAGTGCTTGGCTCATTAATCTTGCTTGAAGTCCGACGTGATGATCTCCCATATCTCCTTCAATTTCAGCTCTTGGAGTTAGCGCTGCAACAGAGTCGATCACAATAACTGACATTGATCCTGATTTAATTAAAGTATCAGTAATTTCTAAAGCCTGTTCACCAGTGTCTGGCTGAGAAATTAATAGTTCTTCGGTATTAACACCTAATTTTTTTGCATAAACAGGGTCCAATGCATGCTCTGCATCAACAAATCCACAAATACCACCTGCTTTTTGTGCTTCAGCTATAACTTGTAAAGCTAGCGTCGTTTTTCCAGATGATTCTGGTCCATAAATTTCAATAATTCTTCCCTTTGGCAACCCTCCAATGCCAAGCGCAAGGTCTAAACTTAGAGATCCTGTTGAAACAGACTCAACATCCATAGCCTTTTGTTGGCCTAGCTTCATTACAGACCCTTTTCCAAAGTTATCTGTGATCTGGCTAATTGCTGCTTCTAGAGCTTTATTTTTTTCTTTATTTTCCAATTCTTTATCTTTAGTGGATTTCACCACTTTTAAGTTATTTTTAGTCATTTTTTGCCTCTTTTTTTGCGTTTTTTAACAGTCGAATCATGTTTTAAATGTACACATTTTGTTCTCATTGGCAATAAAAATGTGATCTAGGTCTAAAAAACCTTAATTTATTTGATTTTTAAATAGTCGCTATTTAGCAATCCTATTGATTTCAGAACATTGAATTGAGAAAGAAGGTAGTTTCTTTCTGAATTAGCTAATGAAATTTGAGCATTTAACAAAAAGGAATTTGATTGAATAACTTCAAGAGTTGTTCTACCAAGACCACTTTCATACTCAGCCGTAATTCCTTCATTTGCTATTTCTGCAGCTTTAACTTGTAGTTCAACTGAGTTTAATAAACTTTTACTAGATTGAAAATTTGACCAAGCACTTGCTACAGTAGTTTCATTTGTTTTATTTGTATTATTTAAAAGTAATCTTTTTCTAGTTTGTAAATTTTGTTTTTTGTTGTAAGTAGCTCTATTTTTCCCTCCAGAATAAAAAGGCCAAGACACTGTTGCTTTTAAAATATCTTTTTCTCTTTCATCATAAGTAGAGCTTAAATCTTCACTGTAAGATCTTTCAAAAGATAATTTTGCAGTTGGTGATAAATCAGATTTTGCAATTATTGTGTCTTTTTCAGATTGTTGATACTCTAATTTAGCAATAGTTAAATCTGGATTATTTTTTTTTGATAACTCAATTGCTGAATTTAAACTATTTGGCATCATAAAATTTAATGTTGAATTTTTAATTAACGATTTTGAATTAGCTAGTGGTCCAATGATATTTTCATATTTTAATTTACTTGTTAAAACTTCATTTTCAGCTTGAATAAATCTTGCTTGGGCTTCAGCTAAAGAAGATTCTGATTGAGCAACATCGGAAAGTGTAACCTGGCCTCTTTCAAGTCTTATACTATCTGTCTCAACTTGTCTTTCCAATAAATTAACATTTGCTTTATTAATTTCAAATTTTTCATTTGCTAAAATAACCCCTGTATAAGCTTCTATAGCTTTATATAAAATATCTTGTTCTTTTTTTAATAATTTTGCTTTTGCAAGACTAATTCCAATTATATTTTTTTCATTTTGAGCACTTCTTCCAAAATCAATTAATGTTTGTTCTATAGTTATAGAAGTTGATAAAGGGTCTACATCTGTAATAGCAGCATCTCCTCCAGATTGATTAGTTAGTTTATTAGTGTCCTCTTGGCTTTTGCTTCCACTCAAAGTTAAGGTTGGAAGATATTCTCCTTTGGAAATATTTAAATCTTCCTCTGAAACTTTAATATTTTCTCTTTCAGCATTTAATTCAGTATTATTTTTGTAAGCTTGAGTAAGAGCTTCGGACAATGTTACTGCAAATACTTTGGGTATAAAAAGAAATAACGAAATTATGATTAAAATTATTTTTTTCATTTATCTAAATTTAATTGAATTAATTTGATGATTACTATTTAATTTCATTACAATCGAGGCATATTTTGGCGCATCTTTAAACATGCTTTGAGTAATTCTTTGGTATGTTTGCATAAAATTTATTATATCACCTCTATTCATAATTCTTAAATTTCTTTTATTTTTCGATTTTAACCAAAGTATTTTTTCTTGTTTTATTCTCCATTTTTGAAGCATTTTAAAATTATTAGCTTTAAGATAAATTATTTCATTAATTTGTTTAAACAATTTTTTATAATGTGTTTTCAATTGAATATTAACATAATTTCTCCAAACTAAATCTGAATCTTCTGTTTTTTCTAATAAATTTATTGGTCTAACAAGCTCCGAATTTTTTTGAGCTTTTGCACCAACGCACCAGCCTTCAAAAATTATTACATCTGGTCTTGAATTAATTTTGTACCATAAATTTTTATGACATCTATCGTCTTTAGATTTATCGAATTTTGGTATTTTTAATTTACTAAATTTTTTATTTTTAATTTTTTTAAAGAAATCATAAATAATTTTATTATCATGAGTCCCTGGTACCCCCCTTGTAATTAATAAAGGGTGCTTTGAAATTGATAATTTTTTTCTATCTTTTCTGGTTTTGTAAAAATCATCAATAGAAATTTTAAAAACTTTAAGTTTAAAATATTTTCGTAGTATTAAAGATATTATTGAAGTGATTGTAGTCTTTCCTGTACCTTGACCACCAGATAAACCAATAATCAATGGGGATTTTTTTTTTAATTTTTTTTTAATCCAAAAGCTCAAAGGTATTAAATAAGATTTGAGCATCTTATTTTTATTTTTAAATTTATTTGTTTTTATTTCTTGTAAATTTATAAATTTAAAACAATCATTCTTTACTTTCTTATAACACTCGTCAATTGGATGCATATAAAAATTATTTTTTTTGATCTAGGGGATGGTTTTCTCCATCATTAACTGGAACATTTTCTATCTCGAATGGTTTTATACCTTCAATACAAGCAATATTAACACCATATATTTTTGGATTACTTCTTGGTCTGTTGTGAGTATGAATTCCACAAACTTTACAAAAATAATGTTGAGCAGTTTTTGTTTTAAATTGATAAAGTGTTAAGAGATCTTCTCCTTTAACTAGACTAAAATCATCTGGACCTAAAACTCCTATAATATATCCTTTTCTTTTACAGATAGAACAATTACAACGCATAATCTTTTGAAATCCTTTTTCTGGAATATTAACTTCTGCTTCAACTCCTCCACAATGACATGTTAATTTTTTCATTTTTTTCCTTTATTTTTAAGACCCTTTTCTAAAATCCCACGGATATGTAAAAGTCATTGACCACATCCCTAGTTTATTAATTTTTGCAAAATCTTCATCCTTAACAAATTTTGTTGAATATTTTCTATAAGCAAAAGCATAGCCACTTCTTACTAAAAATTTCGATAAGCTTTCACCATTAACAAAGCATTCTGCTAGAGTTCTTTTGTAAAAATCCTTTTCTTTGCCAATACATATGGGTGTATTATTGCCAATCTTTTTAATTAGCAGCATCTTTGCAAACATACCACAACCTACTTCTTCGTTATCTTTCAAACAAGTTTGTTTTAATTCTGGTGTATCAATTCCTGAAAAGCGTATCTTCTCACCATTTAGAATAATTGTGTCACCATCAATAACTCTAAGACTTTTTGCTGAAACAATACTGCTCCATAACAAACTCAGAACCAATATTCCTATAAGCTTTTTCATATTTATTGTGGGATTTAAACTATCCTTGGTTAAAGTTATCCACAAGGCCACAAAATGTGGTTTCAATGTTCACCTTTTGATTCACTTTTGATTCACTTCCAGACTCAAAATACAACCTGATTGACACTACTGAATAACTTATATATTAATTAGAACAAAATAAGAACATTTATGAAGCTAACAATACCTTACTATTTACACAAAGCTGGAGCGGGTTTTCCGTCTCCTGCAACAGATTATATTGAAGAAGATATCGATCTAAATGTTCATTTAATCAAAAATGTTCCAGCAACCTTCATCATAAGAGTTCAAGGAAAATCAATGGTCGATGTTGGTATTAATGATGGAGATTTGTTGCTAGTTGATAAAAGCTTAACACCAAAAAACTTTTCAACAGTTATAGCAAATGTTCATGATGAACTTGTAGTTAAAAGTTTTGTTCAAGAGAGAGATAAAAAATTTTTAACATCTGGATCTAAAAATTTTGAGGATAGAATTTTAATTAATGAAGAAGAAGATATTTTTATTTGGGGAGTTGTAACTTATGTCATCCATTCAACGTACTAAAAAAATAGCACTAGTTGATTGTAATTCTTTTTATGTTTCGTGTGAAAGATTATTTAATCCTAAAATAAGAAAAAAACCTGTTGTTGTTTTATCAAATAACGATGGCTGTATTGTCTCAAGATCTAATGAAGCAAAAGCATTAGGAATAAAAATGGGGGAACCTTATTTTAAAGCAAAAGATATTATTATTAAAAATAATGTTCAAGTTTTTTCATCTGGTTATTCTCTATATGGAGATATTTCAAGAAGAGTCATGCGAACTTTAAAGCGTTTTAATTCTGATATAGAAATTTATTCAATTGATGAAGCTTTTTTAGATTTGTCAAATTTTTCTGATGATGAAATAGAAGATGTTGGAAAAGAAATTAGAAGTACAGTTTTACAATGGACTGGTATTCCAACAAGCATTGGGATTGCTAAAACAAAAACTTTAAGTAAAGTTGCAAATCATATTGCTAAAAAAAAAGAATCTGGAGTTACAAGTTTAATTGGAATTGAAAATATTGACCCAATACTAGAAAAAGTAGAAATTAATGATGTTTGGGGAGTTGGTAGACAGCTAACAAAATTTTATCATCAAAATGGAATTTATAATGCTAAACAATTAAAAAATATTTCTAATACCTGGATCAAAAAAAGTTCTAATGTTTTAAGTTCCAGAACCGCAATGGAACTTAGAGGTATTTCTTGTATTGGTTTAGAAAAAACTGTATCAAAAAGAAAGAGTTGTGTGGTATCACGTTCATTTGGTAAAAGAGTAGAAAAACTTCAAGAGCTAAAGGAAGCTATTGCAAATTATTGTTTGAATGCTTCAGAAAAAATTAGATCAGAGTCTTTAATTGCAAAATCAATAACTATTTTTATTAGAACAAGTCCTTTCCAAAGTAGATTTGGATATTATTCAAATTCAAAAACAATTGATTTTCCAATTGCAACGAATAATAGTATCGAAATAGTTAAAACTGCTTTATCTGCTTTAGAAAATATTTTCAAAAATGGTTATCGTTATCAAAAAGCAGGTGTATTATTAACAGGGCTATCAAACGATGATGGAAAAAAGAATTTATTTTCATCTGAAAAGGATGAAAAGATAAATAGTTTAATGAAATCAATTGATAATACAAATTATAGATATGGAAGATCTGCTATAAGTCTTGCTAGTGCGGGTGTTCAAAAGAGGTGGAATATGAAAAGAGAGCATTCTTCTAGAATAGATACAGCTGATTTTTATTGTCTACCAACAATAAGAGCTATTTAGTGAAATGACAGTAAGGTTCAACCACTGTCCAGGAAGCACTGCCAAATCCTCTTTTTGATATATTCTCAAATACAGTGACTATTTTTCTTTGATAATTATTAAGATTATTTTTATTTTGAGACCATTGTTTTAATCTTTGAATATTTTCATGATCTGGAAATCTTGAAGCGTAAGCGTACAGCCAGCCCCAGTTACTTCCTGAATTTGATTTAAGATCTTGAACTTTATAATTTTTTGCTGGCCCAGGTGAGCGATTTTCTTTTGCATATTTAAAAACTAATTCATTGTTCTCCGTAAAATCTATAAAAAATTTAACTAAATTATGGTAATTTTTTCCTTTAAAATCTAACTCCCAAATATTGTAACCTTGATGTTCAGCAATAATTGCTATGACAGCAAGAGCATTCATTGCTCTGCCTTGATAAAACATGGCTCTTCCTCCTCTTCTTACTTCAATAGGTAAACTACCATCTTTTCTTTGATGCTTAATTGCTGATTCATAATTTCTAAATGCTTTTTTAAACTCTTTATCATTGTCTATTAGGATGCCAAGTTGCATGTGAGCAACAGCAGAAGATAAAGCATGGTTGTGAGCTCTTTTTGGAGTTCCACTGGCACCACCGTAGTCATAAGTTTTTCCATACAATAAATGTTGATTTTTTTTTACAATTTTTTTAAACCAATTTTTTATAATTCTGTCTTCTTCTTGTGGTATACTTATAATCTGCTTGGCGAATGAGTAAGCAGCTAACATCGGTGATGCAACATACAAATTTACTGTTAAGGTATCATTCCAATGCCTGCCCTCATGATCTGATGGCCCAGTTCTTTTTGCTGCATTAGCTTTTGCCCAATTTAAAATTGTGTTTTTTACATGCTCACAAGCCTCTGTATTTCCACCGCTGCATGGAAAAGTGAAATTTGTAAATCTGCTTAGTGCATAATCATATCTATCGTCTAATCCATAACCAATGGGCGCTTTAACTTTTAAAATTGGTTCAATTTTATTTAATTCTGGGCTTACATAAAGTTTGGTTTGACAATTTTTAAGATTTTTTGGAATTGGGAAAATTATTTCTGGTTTATTTACTACGGCTTTTTTTTTAATTTCTTTGAAATTTGCAAAAGAATTTGAATTAAAAAATAATATTAATATTATTAATAATATCTCTTTCACTAAACAGTGTTTAATTTAATACCTTTTAATAAAAAGTCTGATATTTGATTTGCAACCATTTCGGCAACCACAATTGACGCTTCAGTTGTAGAAGCTGCTATATGTGGTGTTGCAATTACTTTTGGATTATTAAACAAAACATTTTCTTTTGCTGGTTCTTTTGAAAAAACATCTACAGCTGCTCCAGCTATTAAACCTTCATTTAAAGCTTCATTTAAATCTTTTTCATCAACAATATTTCCACGTGCAGCATTAATTATATAAGATGTTGGTTTCATTTTTTTGTAATGTTCTTTACTAATCATTGGCTTTCCATCCTTGGGGGCTTTACAATGAAAACTTATAATATCGCTTTTGCTTATCAAATCTTCAAAACTTACGTTTTCTACATGTGGATAATCTTTTTTTCTAGATTCTAGAGATTTTGAGTTCACAAGTATCTTCATATCAAAACCTTTTACAAGATTACTTAATCTTACTCCCACATTACCAAAACCTATTATGCCCAATGTTTTTTTTGAAAGTTCAGTACCTTTAATATTTTTTTTCTCCCACTGGCCTTTGTGTGTTGTTTCATTAGCAAAAGGAACTCTTCTAAGCACTGACATTATTAAAGCAAATGCATGTTCGGCTGTTGCATTAGCATTTCCACCTGGAGTATTCATAACAATCATATTTTTTTCCTTTGCCATAGGAACATCTATATTGTCAACACCCGCTCCCGCTCTACCAATTACCTTTAAATTTTTTGCAGCTTCAATTATATTTTTAGTAACTTTTGTAGCAGATCTTACAACCATTCCATCATATTCGGGAATAATTTTAATAATTTCTTCTTCAGATAAACCTGTTTTTACATCTACTGTAATATTATTTTTTTCAAAAATTTTTTGAGCAACATTGCTCATTGAATCTGAAATTAGAACTTTAGGCATTATTTTTTACAGAATTATAAGCCCAATCAATCCAAGGTAAAAGAGCTTTCATATCACTGTTTTGTACAGTTGATCCACCCCAAATCCTTATACTAGGTGGTGCTTTAGGATACCCATTAATGTCATTAGCAACACCTTCTTTTTCTAGAAGTGAGAATAATTTTTTTAATACCCCTCTTTGATCTTCTTCATTATGTTTTGTAAACCATTCATCTTTGATTAAAACAGTTATACTTGTTGAAGATCTAATATTTTTATCTTCACACATAAATTTAAAATTATCACTTTTATCAACCCAATCTTCTACAATTTTTAAATTTTGATTTGAAATATTTACTAATTCTTTAGTGCCGCCTACTGACTCAACCCAATTCAAAGCATCAAGACCATCTTCTACGCAAATCATTGAAGGTGTATTAATTATTCCTCCCTCAAATATGCTTTTAATTAGTTTTTTCTTATTTGCTAATCTAAATAATTTTGGAATTGGCCAAGATGGTATATGGTTTTCTAATCTTTCAACAGTTCGTGGAGAAATTGCTATCATTCCATGAGCAGCTTCTGCACCCAAAACTTTTTGCCACGACCAAGTAATTACATCTAACTTACTATAATCCATATCCATAGCAAAAATACCAGACGTAGCATCACAAATTGTTAAACCCTCTCTATCTTCAGGTATCCAATCACCGTTTGGAATTCTGACGCCTGCTGTTGTACCATTCCAAGTAAAAACTACATCATTTTTAAAATTCACTTTTGATAAATCAGGAAGAATTCCATAATCAGTTACATGACTGTTTACATCTTTTATTTTTAATTGATCAAGAATGTCTATAACCCAATCTTTTCCAAAATTTTCCCAAGCTAAGACATCAACACCTTTACATCCTAAAAGAGACCACAGAGCAGCCTCTAAAGCTCCAGTGTTTGAACCAGTCATTACACCTACATGGTAATCTTCAGGTAATTGAAGAATTTTTTTTGATTTAACAATTACTTCGTTTAATCTTTCTTTACATACTTTGTGTCTATGAGACCTTCCAATCGGTGTATTTTTTAATGCATCTATAGTCCAACCTGGGCGCTTAGAACAAGGTCCGCTAGAAAAATTTGGATTATCTGGTTTTGAGCTTGGCTTTTCCATAAAATAAGTTTTTAGATATATTTGTTTTTAAAAAGATATATCATTATTTTTTTTATATATATTTTTTAGCAATAAATAATGAACAATTGACGCAGCAATAGAACATAAATAGAAAATAATAAATTTTATTCAAAATCGTATGCCACTAGACCATCCAAGGGTTTGGGATCAAACCAAGTCGATTTGGGAGGCATATTTAATTTTTTATCTGCAAAGTTAATTACATTTTCCATTTGAGTGGCGAATAAAGCAAAACCAACTTTTGCATCACCAGTATCTACTTTTTTTTCAATACCTTCCAATCCATGAAAACCCGCTAAAAAATCAATTCTATTATCATATCTTGGATCACCTATTCCTAAAGTGGGCTCTAGTAGATAGTAGTGCAACAAATTTATATCCAAATTTATAATATGAAATAAATTTTGATGAGGTTTTTCTTTAAGTTCCAAAGAATACCATTGCTTTTCTAAATACATTCCAAATATTTGAGATTTTTCAGGTTTGTATGAAGAACTTTGTTTTTCAACTTTAAACTTTTTTTTAATTTCCTTAATAAAATCTGAAGGTGAATATCCGTATAAATCTTTTATAAGTCTATTATAATCAAGTATCCTTGCTTGGCTTGTTGGAAAAATTGCTATCATAAAATAATTATATAATTCACTTCCAGTATGATCATGGTTTTTATGTTGCTTAAATTTTGAGAGTTTTAATAATGCATCCATTCTATGATGTCCATCTGCAATATAAATTCTATTTATAGAATTAAACAAATCAGATATTTCTAAAACTTTATTTTCATCATCAACAACCCACATCTCATGCTTACTTTCATCCATACCGTCAAAAGAGTATTCTGGAGAATTAACTAACTCTTTTTCTACTAAATCATTAAGTTGCTTATTATCAGGGTACACAGCATATATAGGACCTATTTGAGCATTTAAATTGTCCATTTGTTTCATTCTTTTTTGAGATCTTTCAAAAAATATTTCTTCATGGCCTCTAATATGTAAGTTGTCATAAGCAGACAATTTTGCGGTTCCGACTATCCCTACTTGTGAATGATTTCCTGTTGATATTTTGTAGATATAAAATGAATTTTTTTTATCTTTTTTTAAGATTGATTTTTTTTTCATTAATTCAAATTGATCTTTAGATTTAGAATTATCCTTCTCGCCAAAAACATTTAAATAACTCCAGGAATTATTTTTTTTATGATCTACAACAGAATCTTTTGATAAATGATCAGTGCTAGAAACCGCGACTGAAGAGGCATTTTCTTTTGTTGGTCTTAAACCTTTAAATGGATTTATAAAATACATGGGGATATTTAATTAATAGAACTGAATAGAGCAACTCTATTTTTTAGTTATAAATATTAATAATAATGATTAATTTTTTTACTATGCAATTTTAGGTAGTTTTTCTAAAGCTTTATTTGCATCAGCCTCGTTATATTTGTCATCTGAAAGCTTATTATTGAAATAATCTCCGTATGCTTGCATATCAAAATGTCCATGACCACATAAATTGAAAAGAATTGTTTTCTTTTCTCCATTTTTTTTACATTCAAGTGCTGCGTCTATTGCACCCTTAACAGCGTGAGTAGCTTCTGGTGCTGGAACAATACCTTCTGCATTTGCAAATTTTACTCCTGCTTCAAAACATTCTTTTTGACCAAATGCTTTAGGTTCAATAGCGCCTAAATCTGTTAAATGGCTGACTAAAGGAGCCATACCATGATATCTTAAACCACCTGAATGAGTTGATGGTGGCATAAATGAAGATCCTAAAGTATGCATTTTAACTAATGGCGTACGCATTCCTGTATCTCCAAAATCATATGCAAATTTTCCTTTAGTTAAAGTAGGACAAGATTTTGGTTCACACGCAATTACTTTAATATCTTTTTTTTCTCTAAACTTTTTTCCAAGGAAAGGAAAAGCTAATCCAGAAAAATTACTTCCACCGCCTGTACATCCAACTAATATATCTGGATAATCATCGGCCATTTCCATTTGCATTATTGCTTCATTTCCCACAATCGTTTGATGCATTAATACATGATTTAAAACACTTCCAAGTGAATATTTTGTATGATCATCATGTGCAGCCATTTCAACTGCTTCAGATATAGCTATGCCTAAACTTCCGGTATTGTTTGGATCTTTTTCTAAAATTGCTTTACCTGTTGGAGTTCTATTTGATGGGCTAGCATAGCAATTTGCTCCAAAAGTTTGCATAATCATTTTTCTATATGGTTTTTGTTCGTAACTAACTTTAACCATATAAACATCAAGTTCGATTTTAAAAATTGAACATGCAAATGCTAGAGAGCTTCCCCACTGACCTGCGCCGGTTTCAGTTGTAATTTTTTTTGTACCTTCTTCTTTATTAAAAAAAGCTTGAGCTACAGCTGTGTTTGGTTTGTGGCTTCCTGTTGGACTAACACCTTCGTATTTATAATAAATTTTGGCTGTTGTATCTAATGCCTTTTCTAGTTTTCTTGCTCTATACAATGGTGAAGGTCTCCATTGTTTATAAATTTCTCTAACTGGTTCTGGAATTTCAATTTCTCTATCTTGTGAAACTTCTTGCCCAATAAGTGCCATTGGAAATAGTGGAGCTAAATCATCTGGTCCAATTGGTTTAAGTGTACCAGGATGAAGAACTGGTGACAGCGGTTTTGGAAGATCGGCAGCAATATTATACCAAGTTTTCGGCATTTTGCTTTCTTCAAGAAAATATTTAATTCTGTCAGACATATTTTATAAAAGTATTTTCTTAACTTATTGAATAAAATGCAAGCTCAAAATAAGACCTGTTCATTTGTATTTCTAGCTCAGTATATTGTTATTCTATGCATTATTCTATTGCCTCTAAATGGAGTAGCTTGATGCAACATTGATCTGTTGTCCCAAATAGCTAATTGATTTTTTTCCCATTCTAAAGAGCACTGAAATTTCTTTTTAATTTGATGTTTAAACAAAAAATTTTTTAATTTTGTCTCTTCCTTTTTATTTAAATTATTAAAGCCTATAAAATGACCAGGGCTACAAAATATACTTAACTTCCTATTTATTTTTTTTATTATTTTATGTTTTGATATTAATTCGTTTTTTTCCTTACCTTTTTCTTTTGCTCTCTCTTTTGTTGTAATCGATATAGGTCCTTCTGAAGAATAAATTGCTTTTAAATTTTTTAATTTTTTTTTTATATGATGAGGTAAATTTTCATAAGCTAAATATTGAGAAGAAAACTCTGTATTTGCTTGACCTTTTCTTGGTACTAACTTGGATAATAACATTGTAAATCGTGGTGGTTTTTTTGTGTAAATTGAGTCCGTATGAAATTGTTCACCAAAGCTTGGTCCTTTATCTTTGGATTTTCTTTCTACTACTGTTATTTTAGTAAATTTAGGACTTAAACCTTTCAATCTCGGATAATCAGCTGGAACTCCTAATTTTTTAGCAAATTTTAAATAATTACTTGAGGATAAATTTTGATTTCTGAAATAAATCATTCCATATTTTTGAAGTGCATATTTAATTTTTTTAGTGTGGTTTTTTTTTATACTCTTAAGATCACAGATAATTTGTGCTCCAATTTTTTTTTTTCCAGGAATAATTTCAAACATATTTTGTAAAAAAAGATTTTAAATGTCTAATAGTTTCTTTGGGGTTTTGCTCTGGTATAAAATGACCAGATTTAATACCGGCTCCATAAACTTTCTTGTTTGTATATTTTCTCCATATTTTCAAAGAATTAAATTGTTTACCAACTACTCCATTCTTTCCCCATAACACTTGAATTGGAATGTTTAATAATTTTTTTCGATCTTTTTTATCATGCTCTAAATCAATTGTGGCTGAAGCCCTGTAATCTTCGCATGTTGCATGAATTCTTTTTGCTTGTTTAAAAGCTTTAAAATAAATTTCTTCAGTTTTACCAAATTTATTTTTTCCAGACCATTTATCTAAACAACTTTTCATCCACTTTCTTGGATCACTTTTAATCATTCTCTCAGGAAGCCATTTTGGTTGTATTAAAAAAAACCAATGAAAATATGCTTTTGCAAAATTTTTTTCAGTTTGTTCGTACATGTCTATAGTAGGACAAATATCTAAAACACTCATTGCAATAACTTTTTTTCTATAATCCCTGGCCAATCTGTGAGCAACTCTTCCTCCTCTATCGTGACCGGCTATACAAAATTTTTTAAATCCAAGCTTATCCATTAATTGAACCATATCTTTAGCCATTTCTCTTTTGGAATAGTTAAAATGTTTATTATCACTTTTTAAAACAAAGCTTGACCCATAACCTCTAAGATCTGCAGCTATAATCGTAAAGTATTTTGAAAGTTCATTTGCTGTTTTGTGCCAAATAAAATGTGTTTGCGGGTATCCATGTAATAATAATAAAGGAGGACCTTTACCACCAATCCTACAAAATATTTTCCCTTTATTAACTTTAATAAATTTTTTTTTAAAACCTTTAAACATTACTATTTATCTACTCCAGACTATTGGAAACCAGTCTGTTCTCAGAGTATCTCCAGACTTCAAGTTAATACCAGCAAATGGCGGGGAAGTTTCACCTCCACGATCTTTATAACGTACGTCATCTCCTATAAAACGCATTGAAAAAGCACGCCTCCTCTCTTGAGAGTTATTTCCAGATGCTCCGTGAACAATCTTAAAATTAAATAATACAGCATCACCTAATTTAAGTTCAGGTATCATTATTTCATTATTTAATGTTTCAATACTTGGCATTTCCATAAAATCTTTTTTGTTTTTATACCAAGGCTTGTCATTAGACCACTTTGTGGGCTGAATTAGCTTAGGCCACTTATGAGAACCTAATATTAATTTTAAAGTATTTTCTTTATTAACTTCATCTAGAGGTATCCAAAAACTTCCAGTATTTTCTCCCTCTACACAGTAGTAAGGCATATCTTGATGCCATGGAGTCGGTTTACTAGTACTAGGCTCTTTAACAAAAATATGATCATGAAATGCTTGTATTGATTTTGAATTTGTCGCTTCCGCAACAATTTGTGCCGCTGGAGATTCTTTCACAAATTTTACAAACTCTGGAATTCGATCCCAATTACAGTAGTCTTCAAAAAACCTACCCTTTTCATTAATGCTTGTATTTTCACGAGCGTGTGGACCAGGTTTTTTTAAAACCTCTTCAAATCCCTCTCTTAAAATATTTATCCAAGATTTAAATATATCTTTTATTACTATTGTCCCATCTTGTTTGTATCTGTGAATTTGTTCTGGAGTTAAAATCATTATTTTAAATTATCAATATTTGATATATTTAATCGCGAATTATTCATTTGTTCTAAATTTTCTCTTTTAGATATTATAAGTACTGAGGCTATTAAAATAATAACTAACAAAACTGGAGTAAGCATTATTATTGTTATATTTTGATAAATTAAAAACATATAAACTAAAAAAAACAATAGAGATCTAATTAATACGTTTATTTTAAATACACTAATAATAGAAAGAGAATGAATTAATAGATTTTTAAAACTCATTTTAGATGGACCAAAATATCTAGTTCCTCTCTCTGATGGTATAGATGCTCTTTCTTTTGCAACTTTAGCAAGTGAACCAGAAAAACTACTCCAGGTAGCTTTTTCATTAATCATTTTTTCAACAATCGTTTTTGGTAAGCATGTATAATTACCATATTTTATAGATTGTCCTGTAAACGTAAAAGTTATTAATTTATGAATAAAATAACAAAATTTAAAAAAAATTCCCTCTGATCTTTTTATTCTTTCTCCAACGATTGGTTTATCAGGGTGATAGTTTAAATTATCTACAAGTTTTTTTATTTCTTCTGGTCTATCCTCTCCATCTCCATCCATAGGAATAACATAATCAAATTCTTCATTTGCAAAAATATGCTTGAGTCCAACAGCATTACATCTTGCGTGTCCTCGATTTTCTTTCATATTAATTATTTTAATTGAGCTTAAATTGTCTAAATTATTAGATAACCCAGGATTAGCTTCTGTAGATGCATCATTTACAATAATTACTGAAAACTCGTGGCCTAAACTTGAAACTTCAGAATTAATATTTTCTAATAATTTATATACTGATTGCCAATCATTAAATACTGGAATTAATATAACTATTTTCATCTACTAATTTAACTTAGCAATCTGAATAGCGATGCAAAAATACCGTGTCCCGAAAATTCTATAGCTAAAATAATAATTATTATTAATATTATCTTTTTATATTTATCAAAAAATTCATTCATTTGCTTATTATATATTAAATTATAATATTTTTTTTCATTTTAAACTAAATAAAGTTACTGCTGGTATCCCTTTGTCAAAATCATCAACTGAATTTGGTAAAATTAAAGTATCATTGACACTTCTTTTTATTTTTTTCATCCATTTTCTATCATTAATGGAAATCCATTTCGGTCTAGATTTCAAGTGGTAAGATAAATTCCCTGCAGTCCATTCGTCCCCTTTCACATATTTAATTTCTGAACTTTTCTCATTATCCCATTTCTCTTGAACTAATGCTGCAATTTCTTTTCCTTTGTAATCGGTTCTTTTATCTGTTTCTGTAATTGAAATATATGCATAAGAGAAAGGAGAAAAAATAAATAAAATTAGGAAGGTTGCAGTAAAACCTTTTAATTTATTTAAATTAATTTGTGATTGAAAAACATACATTAACAAAACTCCAAAGAATAAATAAAAAGGTGTCATCCACATTGTTCTAATTTTAACACCCATAATCATAGATGTTAAAAATACAAAAACTATTGGAACAATGTTTATTGACAATAAAAATAATAACTTATTATCTTTAAAGTTAAATTTGCTTTTTAATTTATTGTTTAAAAATAAAAACATTAAAAAGAATGGTATTAATATTCCAATTTGCTTTCCTAAAAATATTAATGGATGAATGATGTGATCTAAGAAATTTTGATCGCCTGTTCCTGTTCGGTCAAGACCATATGTAATCGTTACATAATTATTTCCAGTTAGCCAAATTAAATGCGGTAACAACACTATTAAAAATGAAATAATTGATACAAGACATTTAAAATCGATTTTCTTTTTATAGATCATATAAATTAAAAAAATATCAATTCCTAAACCTAAATAGATAAATAAGTATTTTGATAAAAAACCAAATCCTGAGAATAAACCAACTAAAAACCAGTCAATAATTTTATTATCTTTAAACCCTTTCCATAAATACAGAACTGTTAATGACCAGAAAGGCATTAAACAAACGTTCACATTAAATTCAGGAGTTGTAAAATTATAAAAGTAAATTCCCTCTAATAATAAAACTGATAATAAACAAAAAGCTTTATTTTCAAAAAAATCTACTGCAAGTTTAAAAACAACAAAAAAAGAAATGATTACACAAATCTGACTTAATAAATAATAAGCCCAATCCTGCGAACCAAAAATTTGATAAAAAATTTCAACTAAGAGTGCACTCATTGGAGGATGTTTGTTAAAACCCCAGTCCAAATTGCTTCCCCAGGCTAAAGCTTCTATGGTGTCCAAAGGTAAATTATTATTTGTAAGTGTTGGAATTAGAGTCCAAATAATTAGGTGAGTTGTAATAAAAATGTAAAATAAATTTATTACATTTTTTTTATTTATGGCCATTTTACTTAATTTATACAATTAAAGGTTCCTTGACACCAATTTATTCATGAATATATTCAGCAACGTTTAAAATTTGACTATGGTTAAAATCTCTAAAACCTATACACCAAAAGAAAAAGAAAAGTACATGTGTGCAAAACACTTGGCTTATTTTAAACAAAAATTAACTGACTGGAAAAGCGATTTGGTTAAAGCCAATAATGAAGCTTTATATAACAGTTCATTAGACGATAATAGTACATCTGCTGATATCGTTGACCAAGCTAGTTCTTACACAGAAAAAAATGTTGAGATGAGAGCTATAAATAGACAAATTAAATTAATTTCAAAAATTGATTCAGCATTAAAAAGAATAAAAGATGGAACTTATGGTTTTTGTGAAGACACTGGTGAACCTATTGGATTAAAAAGATTGATGGCTAGACCAGTTGCAACTCTTTCAATTGCGGCTCAAGAAAAACACGAAAAGGAAGAAAAAGTATTTGCTGATAATTAAGGTTTGGGAATTGCTTCTCCTTTTTTCATAAAATTATACCCCTTAATTACTGCCTCTCTATCAGCTATTTCTAGATACCATCTAGTAAGATTTTTATAGTTCTTTAAACCGATGTCGTGCCATTCATGCCTTGCTATCCACGGCCAAGTAGCGATGTCGGCTATTGAATAATTTTCACCTGCTAAATATTTTGATTGTCCCAATCTTTCGTCTAAATCTTTATAGATCGATTTGGTAATTTTAAAATACCTCTCCTCTCCAAATTTACTTTTTCCTGGGTTATAATGGTGAAATTGATGATGTTGTCCAATTATAGGTCCCACGTATCCCATTTGGGCCATTAGCCACTGATTAATTTTTAATCTGTTTTCAGTATCATAAAATTTATTACTTTTCTCACCTAAGTAAATTAGTATCGCTCCTGACTCAAAAATAGCTTCCTTGTTATTATTATGATCTACTATGACTGGTATTTTGCTAAATGGACTAATTTTTCTAAAATCAGGATTAAATTGTTCGCCTTCTAAAAGATTAACGTTAGTCACTTTATATTTAAAATCAATCTCCTCCAGCATAATACTGATTTTTTTCCCATTTGGAGTATCTGCGGCGAATAATTCTATCACTCTTTAACGCCAAGTCTTTTTTTAATAGATTTTGAAGAAGTGGTAAATTCAAATCTATATTTTTCATTTGGCCTGGCTAGTTTAAAACAAGCCCTAGCCGCAAGTGCTCCTTCGTGAAATCCTGACAAGATAAGTTTTAATTTACCAGGGTAAGTGCATATATCTCCAACTGCATAAATACCTTTTTGATTGGTTTCAAATTTTTCTGTATCAACACTAATTGTTTTTTTATCAATGTTTAAACCCCAATTAGCTATTGGTCCAAGTTGCATGATTAATCCGAAAAAACCTAAAACATAATCTGTTTCTAAATTTTTAACCTCTTTATCGTCATGCTCTATTTCAATACCCTCCAAATTTTCTTTACCTTTTACACTTTTAAGCTGATATTTTGTAAATAAGTTAATTTTATCACTTTTTGCTAATTCGTTCATTTTATCTACTGATGCCTGTGCTCCTCTAAACTCATCTCTTCTATGTATTAAATTTACTTTTGAATCTTTTGATAGTTCAATTGCCCAATCCAATGCACTGTCACCACCTCCAAAAATAGATACTGTTTTTCCTTTAAAAATAGTTTTATCTTTTATCGCATAAAATATTGATTTATTTTCAAATTTTTCACATTCTTTAGGGCTAAATTTTCTTGGCTCAAACGATCCGACTCCTCCAGCTATTATTATATTTGGCGTATTAAATTCTGTTCCTTTATTTGTTTTTACTTGCCAAATTTCATTATTTTTTTTTACTTCCTCTACTCTTTCACTTAAATGAAATTTGATATTAAATGGTTTTAATTGTTCAATTAAATTATTAGTTAATTCCTCACCAGTACATTCAGGAATTGCGGGAATATCATAAATTGGTTTGTCTGGATAAAGCTCAATACATTGACCACCAATTTTATCAAGATTGTCAACTATTTCACAACTTAAGCCAATCAATTTTAACTGATGTGCTGTAAACAACCCTGTTGGGCCTGCTCCAATTATTAATGCATCAGTTTTAATCATTAAACTTGTTTCTCGGGAAGATTAACAACTAATCCATCAAGTTGATCTGAGACCATTAATTGACAACTTAGTCTACTATTTTTTTTTGGTTCAAATGCCATATCTAGCATGTCTTCTTCCCCATCTTCTTTTTTTGGTAGTTTGTTAAACCATTCATCTTTGACATAAACATGGCAAGTGGCACAAGCCATTGATCCTCCACAATCTGCGTCAATTCCTGGAATATTATTTTGTACCGCTCCTTCCATTACACTCAACCCACTAGCAACTTCAATAGTATGAGTTTTTCCATCGTGTTCTATATATGTAATTTTAGGCATGAATTTAATATAGGTACAAAAAAAAATAGGGCAAGTAACTTAATACTTGCCCTATTAAATAGTTTTAAAGCTAATAATTATCTACTAGCTCTTCCACCAGCTGAAACAGCTGCAGCCCAAATTACAAGACCAAATGCGATCTTGTTAATAAAGTCTGCTAAGTTGTAAATCACGTTTAGTGACTCAGCATCTATTCCACCAGTTAGGTAACCAAATACATAACCTAATGGATAAATCGCCCAACCAACTGTTACGATCATTCTCATTGCACTGAAAGCAGTTACAAGTGCTTTGTTACCACTTTTAGCAGCAGCTTTACCTGCTTCACCTGAGAATATTTCATATAAGATATAGATCCATCCAGCTATTCCGATAATGAAACCAAGCATAGCATTGATGTAACCTGCTTCTCCTAAATATCCTCCGATTAACATTACTAATGATCCAATTAGCAATCTCCAGAACATTCCAGAATTTGCTTTTCTTACAGCTGCTAGAATTAAATAAAATTCTATCATCTGTAGTGGAACTGTAATTAACCAATCAATATATCTATATACTGTTGGTGAGTCTCCAGTTTGAACCCATACACCTCTCATGTACATGTAGTGTATGAACGCAATACCAGTAACCAATCCAGCTACTGTTACAGAAGTTCTCCATCCTGCAGCGACAGATCCTCTTTCCATAAAAAAGAATACTGTTGCAGCCAACATACCCATTGAAATTACCCAAAAAGAAATTCCAACAAAGTCATCTTGAGCTAAAAGGACGGTTTCTGCATTTGCTGAACCAGCAAAGCCCACAAGAGCTAAAGCTGCTAAAGCAAACAATTTAAGTTTTTTCATAAAAAACTCCCTCTCAGTTGTTTTTTTTAGTTTAAATTTAAACCATGGGTCTATCCGCAATAGATCCAAAGCATGGTGCTAGATAACAAATTAATTAAGTTAATTGAAGAGTTTTTTTACCTTTATTTATATTGATTTTACTAACTTTTTAAAATTAAATACAACTCAAGACTTAATTTTGTAACAAAAACAAATCAGATAAAAAAATACAATGAAATCAGATTTTGACAAGATTTATAGAGAATCAATAAAAAATCCTGAAGAATTTTGGAAGAAAATTGCTGATGATATTTTTTGGTTTAAAAAACCATCAAAAATATTAAACAAATCTAATGCTCCATTTTACAAATGGTATGAAGATGGTATTACGAACACTTGTTATAACGCTTTAGATATCCATATTGATAACGGAAGAGGCGATAGAACTGCTTTAATCTATGATAGCCCTATAACTGGTAATAAAAAAAAATTTTCTTACAAAGAATTAACTGAAAAAGTTTCGAAATTTGCTGGAGCATTACAGGGCCAAGGAGTAAAAAAAGGAGATCGAGTTATAATTTATATGCCAATGATTCCTGAGGCGGTTATTGGTATGCTCGCATGTGGAAGAATTGGAGCAATTCATTCAGTAGTTTTTGGAGGATTTGCTTCAAACGAATTGGCAAGCAGAATAGATGACAGTAAAGCAAAAGTTTTGCTTACAGCGTCTTGTGGTTTTGAGCCTGGAAGAACAGTTCAATACAAACCTCTTGTGGATGAAGCACTAAAATTAGCATCACATAAAATTCAGAAAATAATATTATTTCAAAGATCAGGTAACGAAGTAAAATTAAATGCTCCTAATGAAATTAGTTGGGATGAGGCATTATCTAATGCAAAAAATGTTGATTGTGTTGAAATGAACGCAAATGAATTCGCTTATATTTTATATACATCAGGAACAACTGGAATTCCAAAAGGAATTGTAAGGGATATTGGAGGTCATGTTGCTGCTCTAAAGTGGACAATGAAAAATATTTACAATATTGACCAGGATGATGTCTGGTGGTCAGCCAGCGATATAGGGTGGATTGTTGGTCATTCTTATATTGTATATGCACCATTGTTTAAAGGATGCACAACTGTATTATTTGAAGGTAAGCCAGTTGGAACTCCAGACGCTGGTGCTTTTTGGAAAATAATATCTGACTACAAAGTAAAATCTTTATTTACTGCTCCAACAGCTTTTAGGGCTATTAAAAAAGAAGACCCTGAGGGTAAGTTTTTTTCTAAGTATGATCTAAGTTCATTTGAGAGTTTATTTCTTGCAGGAGAAAGAGCGGATCCGGATACAATCAAATGGGCAGAATCTCTTTTAAAAGTTCCAGTAATTGATCATTGGTGGCAAACTGAAACCAGTTGGGCAATAAGTTCTAATTGTACTGGTATAGAAATGATGAAAACGAAGTATGGTTCTGCTTGTAAAGCCGTTCCAGGATATGATGTTAAGGTTATTAAGCCTGACCACAGTATAGCTAAGCCAAACGAGATGGGTGATATAGTTGTAAAACTTCCATTGCCTCCAGGAACATTCCCAACTTTATGGAATGCTGATGAAAGATATAAAAAAACATATATGACAAACTACGAAGGTTACTATCAAACCTATGACGCAGGTCATATAGATGAAGATGGATATATTTGGATTATGTCTAGAACTGATGACATCATTAATGTTGCAGGTCATAGACTTTCAACTGGCGCTATTGAAGAAGTTTTATCTGAACATCAATCAGTCGCTGAATGCGCGGTTATTGGAATTGCTGATAAATTAAAAGGACAGCTGCCAATTGGTTTAATAGCTTTAAAAGCCGGAGTTCAAAAGGATAATGAAACAATATCAAAAGAATGTATCCAAATGGTACGGGATAAAGTTGGGCCAGTTGCAGCCTTTAAAACAGCTATAGTTGTAAAAAGATTACCAAAAACTCGATCTGGAAAAATTTTAAGAGGTACTGTTAGAAAAATAGCTGATAAAGAAGAATATAAAATGCCAGCAACAATTGATGATCCAGCAATTTTAGATGAGATAAAACAAGATTTAATTAAAAATAATATTTTAAAATAGTGACAAAAGCATACATTTTTATGTTTGTAGCAATTTTCTGTGAAGTGGCAGGCACATTGCTTCTTCCTTCTACTCAAAATTTTACAAAAATAGTTCCAACAGCTATAGCTGCTACTTGTTATTTGACAGCTTTATATTGTCTTACACATGTATTACATAAAATTCCAATCGCTATCGTATATGCAACTTGGAGTGGATTAGGAATATTTACAATTGCATTATTTGGATACTATTTTTTTAAACAAAGTCTTTCTTGGCAAGCAGTGCTGGGATTATTTCTTATAGTAGCGGGTGTTGTTCTTGTAAACACTTTTTCTGGAAGAAGTGTATAAATGAATTTTTAAACTTTATTTAATGGTGAGTTTTTCATTTAATGGTGAGTTCTTCTTTCTTCTAAAAAATTATCAAATTCCTCTTGAGTCATTACATCTGAATTAATTCCAAAAAAACCCTTATTATCAAAAAGTTTTGCTTTCTCAAAAACATCTTTTTTAGAAACCATGCCTTCATTTAATAAAAATAGTTGTGATTCAATTACTGTTTTTTGTTTATCATTAATACCTGAATATGAATTTGTAGAAATAAATATTATAATGAGTACTAGCGTCTTTTTATTTAAATTCATTTTTGAATAAAAGTGGTTTACCTTCAGGGCTTCCTAGAATTTTTCCATTTTTCATTTTAACTATTCCGTTAATTATAGTTGCAACAGGACTTCCTTTAAATTTATATCCATGAAATGGAGACCAGGCACATTTACTCTCAATATTTTCATTTTTAATCTCAATTATTTTGTTCATATCAACAATCGTAAAATCAGCATCATACCCTTCTTTAATAAATCCTTTGTTTTTTATTCCAAAAATTTTTACAGGATTTTCGCAAACAAGATTAATTAATTGATTAAGTGATAATTTTCCATCATTTACATGATTTAGCATTACTGGCATTAAAGTTTGCACACCCGGCATTCCCGATGGTGAATTTGGATATTCTTTTTCTTTATTTACTTTTAAATGTGGTGCATGATCTGATCCAATTGTATCATTATAATTATTTTTTACTCCATACCATAATCTATCATAATGAGATTTATCTCTTAAAGGTGGATTCATTTGAGCATAGGTTCCGAGTTTATCGTAACACTCAGGAGCATATAAAGTTAAATGCTGCGGAGTAATCTCAAAAGTAATATTTCCTTTATGCTGTGATAAAAAATCAACTTCTTCTTTTGTTGTAACATGAAGAACATGTGCTTTTTTATTGTATTTTTCGGCAATTCTTACAATTCTTCTTGTAGACGACATTGCGCACTCTACACTTCTCCAAACTGGATGGGTGTGAACATCACCTTTTTTAATTAATTTTTTATTAACATTTAAAATTGCCTCATCTTCTGAATGAACAGCAACAACTTTTGAACTACTTTGAAATACCTTTTCAATATCTGCTTCATCTGCAACTAATAAATTACCTGTTGAAGATCCTGCAAAAAGTTTAATTCCACAACAACCTTCCAAGTCTTTTAAATTTGATAAATCATTCGCGTTATCAGCTGTTGCACCAAAATAAAATGCATAATTGCAATACATTCTATTCTTAGCGAGATCTAATTTTTTTTGAAATTCTATCTTGTTAGATGTTGGTGGGTTAGTATTTGGCATCTCAAACACACTTGTAATTCCTCCAACAATTGCTGCCTTACTTCCTGAATGAAGATCTTCTGTATCGGTTGATCCAGGTTCTCTAAAATGAGTTTGGGTATCTATACATCCTGGTAAAACAGTTTGTCCTTCAGCATTTACTATTTCCTTAGCATCGTCTGAGATTTGACCGATCTTATGAATTTTTCCATCCTTAATAGCAACATCAGCATCTTTTAGCTCACCATTAATATAACATTGTCCGTTTTTTATTATTAGATCTAACATTTTTCAGAAAAGTAACTATATTATAAATAACTTACTTTCAATTATGAATAAAAAAAAAGTTTATATATTAGAAGATCGTGGAATATTATTTGTACAAGGTAAAGATGCAAAGGAATTTTTACAAAATTTAATAACAAACGACATTGATAAAGTAAATGAAACTAATAGTTGTTTTGCTTCCCTTTTAACACCTCAAGGAAAATATCTTTTCGATTTTTTAGTTGTTAAACATAAAAATGGATATTTTCTAGACTGCGAAAAAATACAAATTGAAAATCTTTATAATCAATTAGATCTATATAAACTTAGATCTAAAGTTGAAATACTTAATTTAAGTAACGAATTCGTTGTAGCGACATTAAGTAATGAAAAATTTTTAGAATTTGAGGGTGCAAAAAATTTATCTGGTTTTACAATCAAATACAGAGAAGATCCTGTATTTTTAGATCCACGAAAAAAAGAATTGGGGGCAAGAATTATAATTAATTTAGAAAAACTCTATTTATCTTTAAAAAAATTAGATTTAAGTGCATCAAATGTTGATGAATATTATAAATTTAGTCATGAAACTGGAATTGCTCAAAAAGATACTGATCAACTTAAAAATAAAATATTTGGTATAGAATGTAATTTTGAAGAATTAAATGGGATAGATTTTAAAAAGGGTTGTTACGTTGGACAAGAAAATACAGCAAGAATTAAATTAAAAAATAAATTATCAAAAAGACTATTTCCAATACAATTAATTGAGGGTGAGCTAAAAGATGAAATAATTAAATATAAAGATCAAGAAATTGGCAAAGTTTTAATAAAAAATAAATTTCCTTTTGCTTCAATTAAATATTTAAATGAAAACTTTAATGAAAAAAACGAATTTAATTGTGGTAATGCAAAAATAAAAATAATCAAACCTGGTTGGATAAAATAAATCTAACTTACAAAAATTTACTTAAATCAGGTTTAAAATAATTTGGACCTTTCATAACTTTCCCAGACTCGTTGTAAATTGGTTTTCCATCAGGGCCTAGTTTGCTCATATTTGACTCCTGAACTTCATTAAAACATTTATCTAAATCTATTCCAAATGCGTGGCCAGCTCCATAAGCAACATATAAAATGTCTGTTAAAGCATCCGCGACCTCTAAAATATCATTATCTTCTATTGCTTTTTTTAATTCTTCTAGTTCTTCGTTGATTAAGCTTATTCTAAGCTCATTTATTTTATTATTACTAAGTTCAGCTTTTGTTTTAACTTCTTGTCCAAAAGTTTTCATGAAGATACCTACTTTTTCAAAATTTGTCATATTGCTCCTATTTGATTCTTGTTCAACTTAATGTATAAGAAATATGGCATTACATTCAAAATCTAAATTATGAAAAATAGAAAAGAATATGACAGTATTGGTGGAATTAATGTGCCTGTGGATAAATATTGGGGAGCATCTACACAAAGATCAAGTAAATATTTTGATATTGGAGATTTTTTAGTTAGACCTATAGTCATTAAATCAATTGCTATAATTAAAAAAGCTGCGGCAATCGTAAATGCAAAAAATGGCGATCTAGACAAAAAAATAAGTAAAACAATCGTTAAGGCTGCAAATGAAGTTATCTCTGGAAAACTAATTAATCATTTCCCCCTAAAAGTATGGCAGACAGGATCGGGTACCCAAACGAATATGAATGTTAATGAGGTAATTGCTAATAGAGCTATAGAGATTTTAGGTGGAAAAAAAGGATCAAAAAAACCAGTACATCCAAATGATCATGTAAATAAATCTCAATCAACTAATGATGTTTTTCCAACTGCAATGCATATGGCAATTGCTATAGAAGCAATTGAAAAATTATTACCCAGCCTTAATTTGCTCAATTTTCAATTAAAAAAAAAGTCAAAAGAATTTAATAAAATTGTTAAAATTGGAAGAACTCATTTGCAAGATGCTACACCTTTAACATTGGGGCAGGAATTTTCTGGTTACCATTTTCAATTAACAAAATCTATTGAAAGAATAAAAAAATCCCTGGAAGAAATATATTTTTTAGCTCAAGGAGGTACTGCTGTTGGAACTGGACTAAATACAAAAAAAGGTTTTGATAAAAAAATAGTTTCAGAAATAAAAAAAATTACAAAACTTCCTTTTAAACCCTCGCCAAATAAATTTGCTTCATTGGCGGCTCATGACGCTATAGTTAATTTTTCTGGAACAATGAACACAACAGCTGTTTGTTTAATGAAAATAGCAAATGATATACGTTTCTTAGGATCAGGTCCTAGAGCTGGCTACGGCGAACTTATTTTACCAGAAAACGAACCTGGTTCCTCTATAATGCCTGGAAAGGTTAATCCTACTCAATGTGAAGCAGTAACCATGGTCTGTGTAAAAGTTATTGGAAACCATAATGGTATAACAATGGCAGGATCACATGGTCATTTCGAATTAAATGTATTTAAACCATTAATTATACATAATATTTTACAATCAATTTATATAATGTCAGATTCAGCAAAAAGCTTTGCTAAATATTGTGTTTCAGGTTTGAAAGCTGACAAGAAAAGAATTAAGGAATTGTTAGATAATTCGTTAATGCTAGTTACGGCACTAGCACCTCATGTTGGATATGACAATGCAGCAAAAATTGCAAAAAAGGCTTTAAAGAATAAAACAAAATTAAAAGTTGAAGCTTTAAAGTCAGGATTAATTAGTGAAAAAGAATACGATAAAATAGTTGATCCAAAAAAAATGGTTAATCCAAGTTAATTGTTCTAAATTCCCTTGAAATTAAATTATTTAATTGTTGTATATTATTAATTTCTTGAAAAATCATTTCATTATTTTCTTTTTCATTTTCGTTTAAATTAATAGTAGATAAGAAATAATTCCCATCATCAACATTATATTCTATTTCAAAATATATTTTGTTTAAATCTACTCTATTTTGCCTAGGTATTAAAAATCTTTTATAAAGCTCTTGCTGATCATAAACGTCAAACTTAATTTTTGATTTTACAAAAAGTTTTTCATTTTTTTCATAAATTGAAGGATCAGAAAAATTTATTTTTCCAATTTTTTTTAAACTCAAACTTGATTTATTTAAGCTTATTTTTTTTTCTAAAAAATTGATATCAATAATTAAATTTTCAAATAAACGATTTTTAACTTCATCTAAATTTATTTTTAAATTACCATTAAAATTTAGATTGGCTGATTTATTTATTTTGTATAAATTTAAAAAAAGATTATTTAGAACTGTTTGAATACTTATTCCTGATAAAATTAAATTTAAATCAAAAAAAAATGTGTCTAAACTAATATTTCCAACTAGTTTAGAACGATTAATAATTTTATTTTTATCATCAATAAGTTCAATGCCATCTTGATTAAATTTATAATTTAAATCTAAACTATGTCTTAAAAATTTAATATTCGTTTTTGCTTTTGTAAAATTTTCATTATCTTTATTAAAAGTACTTAATATATTAAAATTTGGATTTTTAAATTTAATATCACCTTTAGTTATATTTGGATTTGTAAAATTTTTTTCCCAGTCAAACGAAAAATCTGAACCAAATAAATTGCCTAAACTAGTTAGTTTTTTAGTTTTATTTTGAGTATCAATAAAATATTTAAATTTTTTTATTTTTGAGATTAGTATGATTTCTTTATTTTCATCTCTTAAAAATAGATTACTATTTTTTAAATAAATTGGTTTTGTAATGTTATATCTTAAATGACTGTAAAAATTTTTTATATTAATAAATTGTAGGTCAAGGTCAACTTTATCTAAATGTATATTTTTTAATTCTATTTTTTCTTTTTTGTGTAAATTTTTAGAAAAAATATTAATTTTTAAATGTTTTACAGTTAAAAATTTATCTTTAGGATTGTTTGATAAATATACATCACATTCTTCAATCAGAAAGTGTGGAGTAGGAAGCATCAAATATGTAATATTAGAAATATTTTTAAGATCTAATTTGAAATCTTTAGATACTTTTTTTTGAATTTCCTTATCAAAATTTTCATAATTATAAAAAGTGGGTATAGTAAAATACAATGATAATAAAAAAACTAATGCAATTAATGATATAATCGTACCAAAAGGATTTTTCTTACTAAAATATGAAATAAAATTTTGGATGTCGAAATTTTCAATTTTGGATAAGTAATTTTTCATAGTTGCCGAAATAAGGATTTACACTAAAAGTAATAAAATGTTAAATTTTGAATATTTAAAAAATCTTAATGATAAACAAAAAGAGGCTGTTTTATCTCTTGATGGCCCACTTTTAATAGTTGCAGGAGCAGGTTCGGGCAAAACTAAAGTGCTAATTTCAAGAATTGCACATATAATTGAAAAACAAAAAGCATACCCCAACCAAATTCTCGCTGTTACATTTACAAATAAAGCTGCAAAAGAAATGCAAAATAGAATTAGTAAAATTCTAAAAAAAGAAGCAGTTGGTCTACCATGGCTTGGTACTTTTCATTCGGTATGTGCAAAATTATTAAGAAAACATGCAAAGGCTGTTAATTTAAATTCAAACTTTACAATTATTGATCAGGATGACCAGGTTAAATTAATTAAAAATATATCAAAAGCAGAAAACATAGATACCAAGAAAATATCTCCCAAATTTATTCTTTCGATTATTGATCAATGGAAAAATAAAGGATGGTATCCTGAAGATGTAATATTAAAAAAAAAAGAAGTGTTGGAAAAAGGTTTTCTAGGAATTTATAAAATTTATCAATCTAAGCTACTGGATTTAAATGCTTGTGATTTTAGTGATTTAATATTGCACTCAGTAAAAATTTTTGAAAAAAATCCTGATATAACTGAAATGTATTCTAAAAATTTTAAATATATTTTGGTCGATGAATATCAAGATACAAATTTAATTCAAAGCAAATGGCTAAACTACTTAGCAAAATATAATCTAAATATTTGCTGTGTGGGTGATGACGATCAATCAATTTATAGTTGGAGAGGAGCAGAGATAAAAAATTTTTTAGAATTTGATAAAATATATAATAATACAAAAATAGTTAGACTTGAAAGAAATTACAGATCAACTCAAAATATATTATCAGTAGCATCTAAGATTATATCAAATAATGAATCTAGACTTGGTAAAAATCTTTATACTGAAGGTGAAGATGGAGATCTAGTTCACTTAAATTCTTTTAGAAATGGAAAAGATGAAGCTATTGGGATAAGTGATGAAATTGAAAAATTAAAAAAAAAATATTCTCTTAATGATATATCAATTTTAGTTAGAGCAATATTTCAAACAAGAGAGTTTGAGGAGCGTTTTCTAAAAATTGGAATACCTTATAGAATCATAGGGGGTATAAAATTTTATGAACGTGCTGAAATTAAAGATTGTATTGCTTACCTTAGAGTAATTAATCAAAATAAAGATGATCTTTCCTTTGAAAGAATAATAAATGTTCCAAAAAGATCAATAGGAGAAACTACCATTAAACAGATAAATGAATACGCTAAGAATAATAATTTGTCGTTGGAAAGATCTTCAATTTCTTTAATTGAAAAAAATAAAATAAAACCAAAAACAAAATTAGGGTTAGTTTCTTTATTAAGTTTATTAGAAAAATGGAGAAATGATTTTTTTAATAAAAAAATAGGACATATAAAACTACTTCAGACTATTTTAGATGAGTCTGGTTATAGTCAAATGCTTAAAGACAAAAAAGACTTAGAGAATGAAAATAGATTAGAAAATATAAAAGAATTAATTAATGCAATGAAAGAATACGATAACCTAGAAAGTTTTTTAGAACATGTTGCTTTGGCGACTTCACTTGATCAAGATTGGGAAGATAAAAAAGTTAATTTAATGACAATGCATGCATCAAAAGGACTTGAATTTGATGTAGTTTTTTTACCAGGGTGGGAAGAAGGTTTATTTCCTCATCAAAAATCTATTGAAGAGAAAGGACAAAAAGGATTAGAAGAAGAGAGAAGATTGGCTTATGTTGGAATCACTAGAGCAAAAAAAAAAGCAATGATATCATTTGCGATGAATAGATTTTATCAAGGTGATTGGATAGACAGTTTAGCATCAAGATTTATTGATGAATTGCCACATGATAATATTAAAAAAAATAATTATTTTGAAGAGGATATGCAAGAAGATTTTGAATTTAATCAAGATATAGATTTTGAAAGTGAAATAAAAAGTCCAGGGTGGATACGATATCAAAAGAAATTAAAAAAGTAGTATTGAAATGATTAACTTATTAAAAAAATTAATGAATAATAAAAATATAGATGGATATATAATACCTAAAAATGATGAATTTTTTTCAGAATATTCTTATCCAAACAGATTAAAATTGATCTCCAACTTTTCTGGATCAGCAGGATTGGCTATAATCTTAAAAGATAAAAATTTATTATTTGTTGATGGAAGATACACTTTACAGGCAAGTATTGAGTGTGGAAAAAATTTTAAAATATTTGAAATTCCGAAAGTAAGACCTTTTGAAGTAATTAAAAAAATAAAACACAAACTTACATTGGGATTTGACCCTAAATTATTCACTGAAATTAGTTTAAAGGCTAATTTTAAAAATATTTGTAATTTAGTTCCAGTTAATAATAATCTAGTTGATGAAATTTTTTATTTAAAAAATAATAATAAAATAAAAGAATTTTATTGTTTAAATAAAAATATAGCAGGTGAAACAATATCTTCAAAATTAAATAGATTATCCTCAATACTCAAGAAGAAAAAAATAAATAATATATTTATAAGTGCACCTGAAAACTGTGCTTGGCTATTAAATATTAGAGGTTTCGATAATCCAAATAGCCCTATTCCAAATTGCCAATTAATTATTAATAACAAACAAATATATTTTTTTTCTGATATTAGTAAAATAAATAAAATTAAAAATTCAATTAAATATAAAAAAATTAAATTTTATGAATTTAAAGAATTTCCAAAAGTAATTAATAAGTTAAAAGGAAAAAATTTTTCTATTGATAGAAATAGTTGTTCAATTTTTAATAAAAGTATTATTTTTTCAAAATTTAATATCATAAATGATATTGATCCTTGTTATTCTTTGAAAGCGATAAAGAATAAAACTGAAATTAAAAATATGATTAATACACATATATCAGATGGTGCAGCTTTAACAAAATTTTTATATTGGATAAAAACTAAAAAAAAATTAAATTTAACTGAAATAGATGCGGAAAAAAAATTAGAAAATTTTAGAAAAAAGAATAAAAATTTCTTATATCCTAGTTTTAATACGATTGCAGGATCTGGTCCAAATGGAGCAATAATTCATTATAGAGCAAATAAAAAAACAAATAGAAAAATAAAAAAAAATGATATTTTTCTTTGTGACTCAGGAGGGCAGTATAAATATGGGACAACTGATGTAACTAGGACTGTATGTTTCTCAAATCCCAAATCTAAAATTAAAAATATTTTTACTAGAGTTTTAAAAGGTCATATTGCCGTTTCAAATACTAACTTAAATAAAATTAATACTGGAGAAAAAATAGACAAAAGAGCAAGAACATTCTTAAAAAAAATTAATCTAGATTATAGCCATGGTACAGGGCATGGTGTTGGATATTTCTTAAATGTGCATGAAGGACCCCAATCAATATCTAAATTTAACAATGTAAAAATAAGACCAGGCATGATTGTAAGTAATGAACCTGGTTACTATAAAGAAAAAAAATTCGGTATTAGAATTGAAAATTTAATTTACGTTAAAAAAAATAAAAAAAATATTCAATTTAAAAATCTTACTTTAGCTCCAATTGATAAAGATTTAATTAATTTTAAAATGTTAAGCTCAAACGAAAAAAAATATCTACATAATTATCATTTAGATGTTTATTCAAAGATTTCAAAATACTTAAATAAAGGCGAAAAAAAATGGCTTTCAGATTTAATTTAATAGATCTTCCCATTCTGATTGCTTGATTACTTTTACTCTCAAATCATTGGCTTGTTTAATTTTTTTTGCAGTAGCCTTTTCTCCTATAACTAAATAATCAAGATTTTTTGTTACATTACTTAATATTTTACCAGAATTTTGTTCTGTAAGAGATTTGGCTTCAGCTCTACTTATTTTTATAAGCTTACCAGTAAACATAAATGTTTTATTTTTAAGCTTACCTTCTTTGCTTTGTTTTATATCGTTGATATTCATTTCGGAAACTAATTTTTTAATCACATTTATGTTTATTTCATCTGAAAAAAATTTTTTTAGTGAATTGATTTGTGTTTCTCCAATTCCATCGATATTGCTTAATAAGTCAAATTTAAAGTTTTTTGTCATTTTGGAAAAGTTAGTTTTTGATTGAAAATATTGTGCTAATAGTTTTGCGTTTTCCTGGCCTATATGCCTTATACCTAATGAATATATAAATTTGTCTAAACCAATATTTTTTGATTTTTCAATAGCTTCTTTAAGATTTAATGATGATAAACTTCCCCAACCTTCTAAAATCTCAATTTTTTTATAATCTAAGTTAAATATATCCTGAGGAAATTTTAAAAATTTTAATTCCCAAAATTTTTCAACAACTTTTTTCCCTAAACCTTCAATATTTAAGGCTTCTTTTGAAACAAAATGTTTAATTTTTTCTATTGCTATTTTTTCACATTTGTAACCTTCACTAGAGCATCTTTGTACAGCATCGAATTTTTTAGTATTTTTATTGTAATCTTTGATAATTTTTGAACCACAAGATGGGCATTTTTTTGGGAAAGCAAATTTTTTATAATTTTCTGCTCTCTTTTTCAAATCTACTGATAATACATGGGGTATTACATCACCTGCTCTTTCAATCTTAACTACATCACCAATCCTTATATCTTTTCTAGTTATTTCCTCTTCATTATGAAGAGTTGCATTTGAAACTACTACGCCTCCAATATTAACAGGATTAACTTTAGCAACAGGTGTGATTGCGCCAGTTCTACCAATTTGAACTTCAATATTTAATATTTTTGAAAATGAACTATTCGCTGAAAATTTATGCGCAATGGCCCATCTAGGCGCATTTGCAACAAAACCTAATCTTTTTTGTAAATCAATATTATTTATTTTGTAGACTAATCCATCAACATCAAAATCTAAATCATGTCTTCTTTTTTCAAATTCTTTATGATTTTTAATCAAATTATCAATACCTTTAACTACACAATTTAATTTATTTACTTCAAAACCCCAGGTTTCGAGTAAAGCTAAAAATTCTGACTGTTTTTTAAATGATGAAGTTGTCGTAAATCCATATGTGTATGCAATAAATTTTAATGGAATCTTTTTTGTTTCATTTGGGTCTTTTTGTCTTAAAGAACCTGAGGCAGCATTTCTTGCATTTGCAAATCTATCTTTTATTTTTTCGAAATCTTTTTTTCCAATATAAACCTCACCTCTTATATCAATATCTTTTGGGAAGTCTTTATTATGTATTTTTTTTGGAATACTTTTTATAGTTTTAAGGTTTTCAGTAATTATTTCTCCTTCTACTCCATCTCCACGAGACACTCCCAAAACCAAAGAGTTGTTCTTATATGTCAATGATGCTGAAATACCATCTATCTTTGGCTCCACACTATACTCAATATTATTTTTTAAATTCTTTGTATTTAAAAAATTAGAAATTTTCTTTTCAAAATTTATGAGGTCTTCTTCATCGAAAGCATTAGATAAAGATAACATTTTTATTCTATGTTTTGATTTCAAAAAATTTTTTGAAGGCTTATATCCAACTGAAGCGGAGGGAGACAGCTTGCTTTTTAAAAAGTTATATTTTTTTTCTAGATTTAAGATTTCTCTTTTTTAAAATATCAAATTTTTCATCTGAAATTGTAGGACTATTTTTGTCATAATAAAGCTTATTATGTTTATGAAATTCTTCTATTTTTTTCTAAGTATTTTTTGTTTACATTTTTACTACTCATATTTTTTACTTAAGTAGTGATTTTATTTTTTCTAAGGTTATAAATTTTTTTTTTCTTTTTTTTACTTTTATTTTTTTATTATAATTTTTGTTAAATATTTTATAAGATTCTTGGTACCATTTACTAGATTGATAATTATAACCTAATAGTGATGCATATTTTTTAGATTCATCAATCATTCCAATTTTATAATGCAATTCAACTAATCTATGCAGGGCCTCTTCAATAAATATTGTTCTTTCATAATTTTCTAAAACTTTTTTATATCTATTTATTGCAGGTATCCATTTTTCTCTCTCAATATAATATCTGGCCAAATACATTTCTTTGCTTGCCAGTATTTCCTCAATTAACTCAAGTTTATATTCAGAGTCTATTGCAAAATCTGATTTGGGATAGTCTTTTATAACTATTTCAAAATTTTTTTTTGCATCTTCAATTACTTTTAAATCTCTTTTTTCATCAACAATTTGATCATAATAACAAATGCCAAGAAGATAATAAGCATAACCTACTCTTTCATGACTTGGGTAAGTTTCTAAAAATCTTTCAAGTTCTCCTATGGCATTTGAAAAGTATTCCTGTGAATAATAAGAATATGCTGACATCAAAGATGCTCTTGGAGCCCACTTTGATTGTGGAAATAAAATTTCAGCTTCATTAAATTTTTTTGCAGCTACTAAAGCATCACCTAATTCTAAATTTTTAAGCCCTGCATTGTAGGCTTGGATCATTTGAAGGTCTATACTTGTTTCCTCTATTACAGAAACTTCTTTCTTTTCATTTTTACATGAGGTCAAAAATAAAATAAAAATAATTAAAATATATTTTAGATAATTTTTCATTTCTAAATTCTTAACAGAAATTAGAAAAAATTGTAATTATTATGCTATAGATTTTAATACTGATTTGTTGATATATGTGTGTGGAAGAGATTTTTCCTTTATTTCAAATATTGAAAAATTATTTTTATCCTTAAATACTTCTCTTAACAATTTATTTGTTAGGCTGTGTCCACCTTGAGAGCATTTTAATGAACCTATTATTTTGTATCCAGAAAGATACAAATCTCCCATGCAATCAAGAATTTTGTGATTTACAAATTCTAGATTATTTCTCAAGCCTCCATCGTTTAGAACTTTATCTCCTTTTACTACAATTGCATTATCAAGACTTCCACCTTTTGCTAAACCGATATTTCTAAGTTTTTCTACATCCTCATATAAACAAAATGTTCTTGAATTATAGATGTCTGACAAATCATTTTCATAAACATTTATTTTATTTTTTTGGTTGCCTATTAAAGATTTCATATATTTTATTTCAAAATCTATATCTAAACTTACATTTGATTTATCAATCTCTATATATTTTGAACCATCTTCAATTTGAATCTTATTTAAAATTTTAATTAGTTTAATTGGTACTTCACTAATTTTGAAGCCAACTTCTAGAAATTTTTCAACAAAGTTTTTTGCTGAACCATCAAGTATAGGCACTTCCTGCGAGTTAATTTCTATTAATGCATTATCTATACCTAGGCCATAAAGTGCTCCCATTAAATGCTCAATGGTAGAAACTGAAACTCCATATTCATTTGATATAGTAGTGCACAAAGTTGCATTTGAAACATTATACACATTAGGAACAACTATGTTATTGTCCTTTAAATCTGTTCTTTTAAATAAAATTCCTGTGTTCGGCTCTGATGGTAGTATGTTTATTGAAACTTCCTTTCCAGTATGAAGTCCAATACCATTAAACTTAACATTCGAATTTAAAGTTTTTTGACTAAGAAGTGACATTAAGAATGTTTACACTTTTAAATAGTTCAAAAAAATTCAACAAATGTTACAAGAAAATACGATAATTAATTAATCAAATTGAATAACTTTTCAAAAAATCCCTGATTTCTTGGTTTTTTGGGTACAAAATTGACCTCTTGGGATTTACTCATTTCAATAAAATTAAAAGCAGACTGGCAAATGCTTTGTGAACTTTCTTCA
>CACEMT010000009.1 GCA_902560685.1 uncultured Pelagibacteraceae bacterium
AATGCAATCGAAAGAAATATTTTTTTAAGAAATTTCATGAATTCCCTCCATATTATTAGTTTAAACTGGGCGTATTAAAACTTGATACGCAATAAAATACAACCATTAATGAGATTGTTAGCTGTTAATAAAGTAAGGAAAAATCCATATAAATTGTAAAGATTCAATTATAAATTGAATTGAAAACAAATTTAATTAAAATAATAATTAATTTATGTCTATAGAAATTTCTAAAGTTTCAAAAAATGGTTCAGCGTTAAATGTTGAATGGAGTGATGGCGAAAAAAGCAATTTTCACTTTATGTGGCTAAGGGATAATTGCCCAACGGCCCATGATAAGGATTCAAGACACAGGATGTTCAATATACTTGAAGTTTCAACAAAAATAGAACCTAAAACATGCAAAATTAATAATGAAGGGAAGTTAGAAATTGAGTGGAGTGAAGGAAATCATGTAAGTTATTATGATCAAGAATGGTTAAGAAAAAATTGTTATACAATAAACAATAATAAAAAATATACCTCTCCTTACCAATTATGGGACTGTTCTTTACAAAAAAATTTAGAGACTATTCGAATAGATCATGATGAAATTATTAATTCTAAAGAAGGTTTAATAAAATGGTTAGAACTTTTACATTATAAGGGAATTGCAATTGTTAAAAATGCTCCAACAGAAAAAGAATCTGCTTTTAAAGTTTTAAACAGAATAAGCCACACAAGAGAAACTTTTTTTAAAACTCCTTTTGAGGTTATTAATATTCCAAAACCAAATAATTCAGCTTACACAGCGCACGCTTTGAGGAATCATATGGATCTACCTTGGTTTGAAAATCCTCCAGGCTATCAATTTCTTCACTGTTTAACTAATTCTGCAAAAGGAGGGGATTCTTCAGCAATTGATGCTTTTGCGGTAGCAAACTATTTAAGAAATAATGAAAAAGAAATATTTGAAACGCTGGTAAATATACCTCTTAAATTTAGAGATAAAGATTACACGCAAGAAGCCCATAGAAGTTTTTATGCTCCAGCAATTTCTTTAACTAAGGATGGTGATTATAATGATATAAGATTTAGTGTAGCAACTATGGACGCCTTAGATTGTCATCCAGATGTTATGGATAAAGTTTACAAAGCTCACCATAAATTTGGAAATCTTTTACACGATGATAAGTTTCAAATAAATTTTAGACTTGAACCAGGTGATATTTTTTCATTTAATAATAGAAGAGTTTTACACGGTAGAACTGAATTTGATCCGAATTCAGGCCATAGGCATCTCCAAGGTTATTATATGGACCGCGATGAAATTATAGGAAGATTAAGTTATTTAAAAAATAATTTATAAATTTTCAAATATTAAATTATTATTTTTATTATATTTATTAAATTCTGATTTATTTTTTATCGTATAATAGTATTTTTTAATTTTTAAATTTTGTATATTTTTATTTTTCAAAAAGATCTTATCTAAAATTAAATAATTAATTTTTTTGTTATTTGATTTTTTAACAATCATTTTGGCACTATTAGAATTTGAAAAAGACAAACCTACCTTTGAATTACTTTTTATTTTCAACAAATTATAAATATTCTTATGATTGAAAGAAATGAATACACATTTTCTGTAACTTGATGTTTCTTTCAATAATTTTTGTAAAAGTTTTTTTGAGAACAATGGTTTTAATTCAATAAACAAAAGGTATTTATTTTTTGAAGTTTTAAGCAAATCCTTTAATAGTGGAATTGTCTTTTTATTTTTAGAACTTATTTCTTTAATTTTAGAATAATTTAAGTTTTTTACACTAACATTTTTTTTAAAAATTCTATTTAAAGTAAAGTCATGAAAGCAAATAAATTTATCATCCTTTGTTGCATGAATGTCAGTTTCAACCCCATATCCTTTTTTAAATGATTGCTTAAATGATTTAAGAAGGTTCTCTTTATAATTTTTACTTACAATACCTCTGTGAATTAACAGATTTGTCATTAAAAGTTTTATTTCCAGCCGGTAATAGTTTTTACCTCTAGATATTCTTCTAATCCCCAGGAACCACCTTCTCGTCCATTTCCAGATTGCTTATACCCACCAAAAGGAGTTCCAGAGTCTGGTGAATTTCCATTAATATAAACTATCCCAGATCTAAGTTTTTTAGACACTCTTTTTGCCTTTTCTTTATCTTCAGTTTGAAGGTAGTTTCCAAGGCCGTACTCAGTATCATTAGTAACGTTAATTGCTTCTTCTTCTGTTTCAAAAGGGATAATAGAAAGAACAGGTCCAAAAATTTCTTTTTTTGCTATTTGCATATCATTGGTAACATCAGTAAATATGGTTGGTTTAATAAAATATCCTTTATTTAAACCATTAGGCATTTCAGGACCCCCTGCAGCCAATGTAGCGCCCTCATTAATTCCATCTTTTATTAAGTTAATAATCTTATCGTATTGAACTTTTGAAACTACTGGACCTATGTGGTCTCCTTTTTTTGATGCAATATCTACTTTAATTTTGTTGGCTTCATCCACTGCTTCATTAACAGCCCTTTCGTATATAGATTTTTCAACAAGCATTCTTGTAGGAGCATCGCAAGATTGTCCAGAGTTACTCATTACATTTCTTATACCATCTCTAACAGCATTAGGGTATGAGTCTGCAAATACAATATTTCCACCTTTACCACCTAATTCTAAACAAACTCTTTTAATTGTTTCAGCTGCATTTTTTGTAATTAATTTTCCAGCCCTTGTTGATCCAGTAAAAGAAACCATATCAATATCAGGATGACCAGATATATATGTTCCAACACCAGCGCCATCTCCATTTACTAAGTTGAAAACTCCAGGTGGAAAACCAGCTTCGTGAATCATTTCAGCAAATAACATTGCTGATACAGGAGCTATTTCTGATGGCTTAAGTATCATTGTACAGCCCGTTGCTAAAGCAGGTATTACTTTGAGTGCAATTTGGTTTATTGGCCAGTTCCAAGGAGTAATTAATCCACAAACTCCAATAGGTTCATAAAATATATAATTATTTGATTTTGAGTTAAATTGTTTATCAAAATTAAAATCTTTTAGTCTTATAATGAAATCTTCTAAGTGAGCTTGGCCTGATGCATTTTGAACATTCGACGACCAATCTAATGGAGCTCCCATTTCTTTAGAAATGGCTTCAGTCATTTCATTATATCTTTTTTTATAAACTGATAATAAATTTTCTAATAATTTAATTCTTTCTTCTTTAGTAGTCTCTTTCCAAGTTTCAAAAGCTTCTTTTGAGACTTTGACAGCGAAGTCAACATCAGCTTTAGAGCCCAAAGATATTACAGCAAATGATTCTTCATTTGATGGATTAATTACTTCAAAATCATTTTTTTTTGTAGGCTCTATCCATTTACCATTAATATAGAATTTTTTTTTATCTAACATTCTTATATCTCGTATCCTTTTTCTTCTGGCTCATTATCTATTAATTCTTCTGGAAAGCCTGAAGCTCTAAAGTTTATATTATACTTTTCTTCAAGTCTTTTTACCACCATAGACGACCAAGCCCTTGATCCAAACTTTTTTTCAGCTTCTTCAAATATATTTAATATAAATGGCGATATTTCTAATTTTGTGTTTAATTTTTTTGAAAGCTGATCAAAAAGATTCATGTCTTTTTTTACCAAGTCCATGGTAAAATTAATATTATACGAACCATTTAAAATTACCTGACTTTCAGTTTCATGAACAAAAGAATTTCCAGATGAAGCAGCTATTCCTTTATAGGTTTTATTGAGATCTAAATTAGATTTTTTTGCAACAGTCCACGCTTCTCCTAATGCAGCCAAATGAACAGAAGCTAAATAATTAGTAATAACTTTTAAAACAGATGCAGTTCCAAGTTCTCCTGTATGTAAAATCTTTCTACCCATAATGCTTAAAATTGGCAATATTTTTTCAAAACTATTTCTTTCACCACCAACAAAAATAGCAATATTTCCAGTTGCAGCCCTATGACATCCACCACTAACTGGCCCATCCATAGGAATAGCTTTTTTATCCATAACAAGTTTACCTAATCTTTTAACCTCAGACTCATCTGTTGTGCTCATTTCTAACCATATTTTATTTTTTGAAAGTCCATTAATAACTCCGTCATCAGATTCCATAACTTCCGCGCATATTTCAGGAGAAGGAAGACAGGTAATAATTAAATCTGTTTGTTCAGCTAGCTTTTTAGCACTGTCAGAAACTTTTGCTCCTTTACTTTTAAAATCATTTGTTAGGTTTTTTTCTACGTCTCGCACTGTTAAATCGAATTTATTTCTTAACAAGCTGTTCGCTAATTTGCCTCCAACATTTCCAAGTCCTATAAATCCTATTTTCATAACAACCTTTTAATTATAGTGAATATTAAATGCTTTATGATATATTTTTTTTTGAAAATGTATTCAATAAAAATAGATCCAAAATACAACAAGTATCAAAATCCGAAAATTGGGTTAATAGCACTTGCAAGTGACTATATGATTGAAAAAGACTTTATTAATGTAATTAAAGATAAAAAAATAGACTTTTTTGTTAATAGAATTGAATGTTTTAATCCTTTAACCAGTGAGAATTTAATAAAAATGTCTGAAAAAATTACAGAAGTTACAAAAGATATTCTGCCAAATGAAAAAATTGATTGTGTAGTTTATGGCTGTACCTCAGGAACCATTGCTGCTGGTTATCAATCTATAGAAAAAAAAATAAAGAAAGCAAAACCTGAAGCTGAAGTTACAACTCCAAGTTCATCATCTATTAAAGCTCTCAAAAAGTTAAATCTAAATAAAATTGCAATTTTTACTCCTTATCCTAAAAAATTAAATGACGAAGTGATAGATTTTTTTGAAAAAGAAAATTTTCAAATTACATCAAACTCTTATTTCGATATTGCTTCCGACATTGATATTGGCAAAGTAGATGCTAATTATTTATATGATGTTTTGTCAAAAATGGATTTAAAGGGAGCAGATGCTTTATTTATTTCGTGCACAGCTTTACCAGCCTTGTCTATAATAGATAAACTTGAAAAAAAATTGGACAAAATTGTTTTATCAAGTAATCAAACATTAATATGGGATACTTTAGAAAAAATAGGTGAAAATAATTCAATAAATGGCTTTGGAAAATTATTTTCAAACAATTAGAAATGTTATTTACAAAAGAAGAATACAAAGAAAGACTTAAAAAAGTTCAAAAATCAATGCAAGAAAAAGGCATTGAACTATTAATTTCTCAAGATACTAACAATATGAATTATCTTACAGGATACGATGCTTGGTCATTTTATTACGCTCAGTGTGTAATAGTTCATGTTAATGCAGAAGAACCATTGTGTTTTGTAAGAGCACAGGATGCAGGCGGAGCCTACATAAAAACTTACTTAAAAGACGAAAATATTATTGTTTACGATGAAAAATACATCCATGTTTGGCCAATACATCCTTACGATAGGTTAATAGAAATTATAAAAGAAAGAAAGTGGGACAACCTAAGTATAGGTGTAGAGATGGATAGTCATTATTTTACCGCTTATTCACATGAAAAATTAAAAAATGGTTTACCCAATGCTAGAGTAAAAGATTGTGAGAGATTAGTTAACTGGGTGAGATTGGTTAAATCTGATGAAGAGATTAATTATATGAAGATAGCATCTCAGATTACTCAACTAGGAATGAAAACTGCATTTGAAGCAATTAACCCTGGAGTTAGACAATGTGATGCAGTTGCAAAAATATATTCAACATTAATAAGCGGAACCAAAGAACATGGTGGAGACTATTCTTCAATTGTACCATTGATACCAACAGGCAAAGGAACATCTGCCTCTCACTTATCTTGGACAGATGATAAATTTGTTGAAGGGGAAGCATCAATAATTGAAATATCTGGAGTATATAAAAAATATCATTGCCCTATGGCAAGAACAGTATTGTTGGGAAAACCCGATCAAAAAAAAATAGATACAATGAAAAGAACAAGAGAAGCACTGCAAGCAGGTATTGATGTGACAAAACCTGGAAATACTGCAGACGACGTAGCCCAAGCATTTTGGAAAGTTTTGGATAAATATGGAATAGAAAAAAAATCTAGAACGGGTTATTCAATAGGAATAGGATATCCACCAGATTGGGGTGAACATACACTTAACATTCAAAAAGGAGACAAAACTGTTTTACAAAAAAATGTTTGTTTTCATATGATTGCAGTAATGCAGTTTGGAGAGTGGGGAGTTGAAAGTAGTGAATCAATTAGAGTTTCAGAAAATGGAGCTGAAAATTTTTATAAATTTCCTGGTGATTTACATATCAAAGGGTAATGAAAAAAATTTTAGGGATCGTATTTCTGAGTTTTTTTTTAAGTACAAGCGTTCATTCAGATAATATTAAAAATTTTAAGATTGAAAACATAAGCATTGGAGATAGTGCTTTAGATTATTTTAATGAGACCGAGCTAGAGAATGGTGAGCTAGATTGGTTTAATTATAGTTATAAGGAATTTGCGACTTCACTTGTATCGGGAAAAGGTATTTATGATTGGTTTAAAATTAGCTATAAAAGTGATGACGATAATTTTACAATCGAAGGATTAGTTGGAATAGTAGTAAAAAAAAAATATGATGATGCTGAATGCAATAAAGAATTAGATTCTGCAGCATTAAATATATCAGAATTATTTAAAAATACTAAACGAAGTAAAAAAAAATTATACAAGGTTGAATATAATTCAAGAAAAGTTTTTCAAGAGGCAAACCAATCAGGAAAAAGTACAGTAACCAGTATTTCGTTTGATTTTAATGATAGAGGAAAAATAATTTTATCATGTTACGATATGGATAAAGCAACAAATCAAATAGATTCACCTTTAAAAGATATTAATCAATTTGATTCTTTCAGAATTGATATTAGAAGCAAAGTTTTTAAAAATTACTTAGAAAAAGTTTAATAAAATTTATGAAAAAATTAGTACAATTTATTATCCTAAGCTTGTTAATCTTTAGCAGTGTCAGTGCTGAAACAAGAAATAATGAATTAAACAATCTATTTAAATTGCTTAAAAATAGCGAAAATACAAAGGCTATAGAAATAGAAAATAAAATATGGAAAATTTGGATAACACATCCATCAGAAGATAGAAGAGGATATAGATTAACAGAATTGTTAGCTCAAGGTTCGTTGTTAATTAATCAGGGAGAATTAAATAAAGCTTATGGACTTTTTTCACAGATAATTTTAGAGGATCCAAAATGGGCTGAGGCCTGGAATAAACGTGCTACTGTTCTTTATATTATGGGTAACTATGAACAGTCTCAAAACGATATTAATGAAGTACTTAAGCTTGAAGAAAGACACTTTGGAGCATTATCTGGACAAGGTTTGGTTCAAATTAAATTAAAAAATTATAAAAAAGCTATTGAAAGTTATAAAGAAGTAGAAAAATTACATCCATCAATGGAAGCACCAAAGGTTATGATTCCTCATATAAAAAAATTAATTAAAGAACAGTCGATATAAAAAATATAGAAAAAACAACTATAAGAAGTAATTATTAATTAATCCTTGAATTAATCATTATCTAATGTTTTAAATGCGCATGTCTCAAAAAGATAGTTTCGTAAAATTCGAGAAGGTAGATAAAAGTTACGATGGAGAAATACTAGTCGTTAAAGATTTAAATCTTGATGTTCCAAAAGGTGAGTTTTTAACAATGTTAGGACCTTCTGGTTCAGGTAAGACAACAGTGTTAATGATGTTAGCTGGATTTGAAACTCCAACAAGCGGAGAGATTTATTTGGATGGAAATCCAATAAGCAGTATTCCACCAAACAAAAGAGGTATAGGAATGGTTTTTCAAAACTATGCTTTATTTCCTCACATGACTGTAAAAGAAAATTTAGCATTCCCACTTGAAGTTAGAAAAATGCAACAATCTGAAATTGATGAAAAAGTTGGAAATGCACTTGCGATGGTTGAATTGCAAGATTTTGGAAATCGTATGCCATTACAATTATCGGGTGGACAACAACAACGTGTCGCATTAGCAAGATCTTTAGTGTTTGAACCAAGATTAGTTTTAATGGATGAGCCACTTGGAGCACTTGATAAAAATTTAAGAGAGCAAATGCAGTATGAAATAAAACATATTCATGAAAAAATTGGAATAACAGTAGTTTATGTAACTCATGATCAAAGTGAAGCTTTAACAATGTCAAATCGAATTGCAGTTTTTAATGACGGAAAGATTCAACAAATTTCTTCACCAGATGTTTTGTATGAAAAACCAAATAGTTCTTTTGTTGCACAGTTTATTGGAGAAAATAATCAACTAAGAGGAAAAGTAAAATCGATTAATGGAGAAAATTGTATCGTCACGACAGAATCCGGAGATGATATTCATGCTTTAAAAATAAATGTGAATAATAATGGTGATGGTTCTTTAGTTTCTTTAAGACCTGAGAGAGTTGCTATTAACTCATCAGAAAAATTTGAAAATAATTTTGATGCAAAGGTAAAAGAATTAATTTATTTAGGTGACCACATCAGATCTCGAGTAGAAGTTTGTGGAAATGATCAATTTATAGTTAAAATTCCAAATTCTTATAAGGAAGCAAATTTAAAAGAAGGTTCGACAGTCAAACTGTCATGGAAGGCATCAGATTCAAGGGCTTTAGACCTTAATTAAGCTAATAAATTTAGGAAAAATCTATCAAAAAACGTTTTGCAGTCTCTAAGTAATTATGTTTTACTTTCGCCTTTAAAACTTAAATTAAATTTAATTTAAAGGGGAAAAATAAATGAGAAAAGCAATCAAAGCAGCTTTTTTTGGTTTAATCTCAATTGCGTTTGTTGGATCTGCAACAGCAGATATAACTTTCGTTTCTTGGGGTGGTGCATATACAGCCAGCCAACAAAAAGCTTACATAGACACTTATAGCAAAGGTTCTTCAATTACTGTTGAAAACTACAACGGTGGTCTTGGAGAAATCAAAGCACAAGTGGAAGCAGGAAATGTAACTTGGGATGTAGTAGACGTACTTCCAGACCAAGCGATCACAGGATGCGATGAAGGTTTATTTGTTAAAGTAGACCAAAGTGAGTTTATAAACGATATGGTTGTACCACCAGTTTCTGACTGTGTTGTTCCACAAATCTTTTGGGCTTACACTGCATTTTATGACAAAGCAGCATTCCCAGGAAAAAAACCAAAAAACATTAAAGATTTCTTTGATGTTAAAAAGTTTCCTGGAAAAAGAGGAATACATACTTGGGCAAACGCTTTAATCGAAATGGCACTAGTTGCTGACGGTGTTAAAGCAAGCAAAGTATACGAAGTAATGAGTACTCCTGAAGGAATAGACAGAGCATTTGCAAAACTAGATACAATTAAAGATCACGTTGTATTTTGGTCTGCAGGTTCTAAGCCACTTGAGTTAGTATCAAGCGGTGAAGTTGTTATGGCATTAGCTTACAACGGTAGAATTGGTGCTGCTATCCTTTCAGAAGGTAAAAACTTCGAATACATTTGGGACGCTACAGTTCTTGAACAAGAATATCTTGTAGCTATCAAAGGTGGAAATGAAGCTGAAGCTCTTGAGTTCATGGCGCATGCTTCAACAGCAGAGTCAAACGCTGAGCAAGCTAAATACATTCCATATGGCCCTATGAGAAAATCTAGTATCAACATTATCAAAAAAGGTGAACCTTGGTTCATAACATCAAGCGGTAATATTGATATCTTACCTCACATGCCAACTACTCCAAAAGTTCTAAAAAGAGCTGTAATAGGAGACCCAGTTTGGTGGGCTGATAACGGTGCTGAAGTTCACGAAAGATTTGGTGCTTGGAAAGGTAGCTAATAATTCGTAGTATAATTTAAAAAAGGCGAGATTTTTATCTCGCCTTTTTTTTTATTGTGTAATAATTTTATTTTATAAAATAACTTTATGAATCAAACGCAGACATCAACAGGTCCAATATTAACAACTGATGGAATTCCATTAAAAGTCAGTCTTAAAAAAGCAGAACGTATAAATAAAATAAGAGCATTTCTTTTAGTGCTGCCACTTTTAGCATTTATATTAATTACATTCTTGGTCCCAATTGGCGACATGTTAGCTCGGAGTGTTGATGACAGACAAATTAATACGGTTTTTCCAAAAACTTTTGAGGTTTATAAAAAATGGGACAGACAAGGCCTTCCTTCTGAAGAAGTATACAAAACAATGTTTTTTGAATTAAAAAATAGTGAAGGCTATAGTGTTGGTAAAGCAAGTACCAGAATGAATTATTCTAAATCTGGTTGGAAAAGTTTATTAAAAAAATCTAAAAGAAAATTTAAAAAAATTGAAGAAGGTCCTTTTAAAGAGCAAATGATTGCTATTGACAAAAAATGGGCTGACCCTGAATATTGGCTAGCTCTTGGACAAATGGTAGATCCTACGACAATGGGATATTATTTAAATGCCGTTGATTTAAAATATGATTCAAGCAAAAACATAGTTCAACAAAAAGAAAATAGACGTATTTATAACAAAACTTGGATTAAAACTTTTAAAGTAAGTCTTTTAGTTACACTGTTTTGCTTACTTTTGGGATACCCAATTTCATATTTGCTTGCAACATTGCCCATGAAATACAGCAATCTTTTAATGATATGTGTCTTACTGCCTTTTTGGACTTCTTTGCTAGTTCGAACTGTTGCTTGGATGGTTATGTTACAACAAAAAGGTGTTCTGAATAATCTCTTAGTTATGTCAAATTTGATTGCAGATGAGAACCGTTTCCAACTAATGTACAACCAAACAGCAGTTGTAATAGTTATGACTCAAATTCTACTACCTTTTATGGTTTTACCTCTCTATAGTGTAATGAAAACTATTTCACCAACATATATGAGAGCAGCTTTAAATCTTGGAGCTTCTCCGATGCATGCATTTTATAAAATTTATATGCCAAATTCAGTTCCAGGAGTTAGTGCAGGGTGTTTGCTTGTATTTATAATTGCCATTGGATACTACATCACACCTGAACTTGTAGGTGGTAAGGATGGACAAATGGTAGGAAACTGGATTGCTTATCATTTAAAAACAACATTGAATTGGGGACTTTGTGCTTCATTGGGAGCAATACTTTTAGCAATGATGACTGTCTTGTATTGGGCTTACAATAAAATAGTAGGAATAGAAAATATTAAATTAGGATAATTATGGCTTTACCCGCATATGCAACCACTGGACAAAAAGTAGGATACTATTCTTTTTTAACTTATTGTGGTTTTGTTTTTTTCTTTTTAATTGCGCCAATTTTTATAATCCTTCCACTCTCATTTAGTGCATCACCATTTTTTGAGTTTACTAGAGAATTTATGAATTTTGAGCCAGAAGCCTGGTCTCTTAGATGGTATAGACAGATGGTTGGTATTAGCAGCATAGGAGACACAACAGTTGTTACTGATAAATGGATGATGGGAACTAGAAATAGTTTTTTTGTTGGAATTGTTGCTACACTTCTTGCAACTGCTCTTGGTACTGTTGCTGCGTTAGGATTAAGTAGACCACATATGCCATTCAAAGCTGTTCTTATGGCAATATTAATTTCACCAATGATTGTACCATTAATCATTACTGCAGCAGGAATGTTTTTCTTTTATTCGAAAATTGGGCTAACTCATACTTATCTAGGATTAATTCTTGCACACACTGCTCTTGGAACACCATTTGTTGTAATCACAGTTACTGCCACTTTAACTGGTTTTGATACCAATTTAATTAGAGCATCACAAAGTTTAGGAGCAGATACAATGAGAACTTTTTTTAAAGTTATTATGCCCCTAATACTTCCTGGTGTAATTTCAGGTGGATTATTCGCGTTTATTACTTCTTTTGATGAAGTTGTAATTGTTATGTTCATTGGTAGCGTTGAACAAATAACTATACCAAAACAAATGTGGGCTGGACTGCGTCAAGAAACCAGTCCTGTTATTTTATGTATGGCAACATGTTTGGTTGCATTATCAATAGCCTTATTAACTACCGTTGAGATGCTTAGAAGAAGATCTGAAAGATTAAGAGGAATCAAACAAAGATAAATTTTATCATTTCCAGATAGACTATTATAAGTTAAAAAACCATTTCATTTATGGAAATAAAAAAAGTTGTAATTATAGGATCGGGAACAATGGGAAGCGGTATTGCAGCTCATTTATGTAATGCAAATATTCCTGTGACATTGCTAGATTTAAAAACAGAAATTTCAGAGAAAGCGAGAGAGAAAATACATAAATCTAGACCTCCATTGTTAATAGATAAGTCTAAGATAAATAATATTAATGTAGGTAATATAAATGATGATTTTGATGTAGTGAAAGATGCTGACTGGATAGTAGAGGCAGTTGTTGAAAGAATTGATATCAAACATAATATTTATGAAAAAATTTTTAAAGCAAGAAAAACAGGTGCAATTGTTTCATCCAATACTTCATCAATACCTATAAAAATTTTATCTGAAAAATTAACAGAAGAAGAAAAAAAAGATTTTTGTATTACACACTTCTTTAATCCAGTTCGTTACATGGGATTATTAGAAATTGTAAAAAATGAAAATAATGACCTTAATAAAATTAATTCTTTAAAAAAATTTTGTGAACAAGAACTAGGAAAAGGTGCAATAGTTTGTAATGATACTCCAGGTTTCTTAGGAAATAGAGTAGGAGTTTTTGCAATGCAAATAGCAATGACAGAAGCTTTTAAAATGAAATTATCAATCGAAGAAGCGGATGCGGTTTTTGGTCGGCCTATGGGAATACCAAAAACAGGAGTATTTGGCTTATATGATTTGATTGGCATAGATTTAATGGCAGATGTTTTAAAAAGTTTTATAAAAGAACTTTCTGAAAATGATCCTTTTCAATTAGTTGCTAAAGAAATTCCATTAATTACAAAATTAATTCAGACAGGCTATACGGGAAGAAAGGGCAAAGGTGGCTTCTATAGAATGAATAAGCAAAACAATCAAAAAATATTAGAAGCGATTAATCTTGAAACAGGCGAGTATTCCTCTTCAAAAAAAATTGATCTTGGTATTGATACTGTAAATTTAAACTTACTAATAAATAGAAAAGATAAGTATGGTGAGTATGCATGGTCAGTGATTTCACAAATAATAAAATATGCATCATCATTAGTTCCTGGCATCACAGATAAATTTAACGATATTGATGAAGCTATGCGTCTTGGTTTTAATTGGGCTATGGGCCCTTTTGAAATGTTAAAGTCAATTGGAGTTAAAAATTTCTTTGATCGTATTGATAATTTTGAAAATAATAAATTCTTGGAAAATTTATCAAAATCAAAAGATGAAAATTTTTATGGTGAAAGACAACAGTATACAAATATTGAAACTTTAGGAAAAATTAAACCAAAAGCAATTAAAGTAGACAAAAATAAATCTGCTGAAATTTATAGATTTAAAGACTTTAATATTGTTGAGTTTACTACAAAAGCTTGCGCTTTAGACTATGACTCCATGGATGCATTAAAAAATGCAACTGATAAACCTTTAATAATTATAAATGAAAGTATGCAATTTTCCGCAGGTGTAAATTTAACTTATACTATGAATTTTGCAGACAAAGGTGATTTTAAATCCATCGAAAAATTTATTAAATATTTTCAAGAAACTTGTAAGCACTTAAAATACTCTGATCATCCAGTTATTTCGGCTCCATCTGGTTTAGTTTTAGGAGGAGGAGAAGAAGTAGCAATCCAATCAAATTTTGTAGTATCGCATACAAATATTGTAATGGGTTTAGTTGAAACAGGAGTAGGTCTTGTGCCTGCAGGCGGAGGATGTAAAGAAGTTTTATGGAGATGGTCTCAAACTGATGAAGCTAAAAAAGATCCTGATTTTGCTCCTTTAAAAGTATTTAATATTATTGGTTATGGAACTACAGCTACCTCAACAGTTGAAGCTGAGCCACTAAAATTTTTAAGACCAGAAGATAAAAAAGTTATGAATAGAAACAGTTTGTTTGAAGTTTCAAAAAAATTAATATTAGAAAATAAAGATTTTACACCTCCAAAAGAATGTTCGTTCAATTTATCTGGAAAACCCCTTAAGGAAAAAATGATAAAAGTTTTAGAAAAATTATATAACGATAAGATTATACTAGACCATGGTATGAAGGTTGGTTCAGAATTAGCAAATGTTTTAAGTGGAGGAGATACAACAATAAAACAAACCCTTTCAGAAGATGAATTATACAAATTAGAACTAGAGTCTTTTATGAAATTAATTGAAACAAAAGAAACTCAAGAAAGAATTAAACATACTTTAAATACAGGTAAACTTTTAGTAAATTAGAATGACTTACTTGTCTGACCACCAGATAAAATTCTATAATGAAAAAGGTTATGTTGCTCCAATCGATGTACTTTCAATTCAAGAAGCTAATGAAATTAGAGAAGAAATAGAAAATATTGAAAAGAAATGGCCAAATGCTATTGAGGGTCTAGGACGAAATTATGTACATATGATCTCTCCTGTCTTTAATAATGTATGTCTTAATAATAAAATTCTAGATGCTGTTGAAAGTATTATTGGTAAAAATATTCTTATTTGCGGAACAACACTTTTTATTAAAAATGCTAATGAAAAAGGGTTTGTAAGTTTTCATCAGGATGCAAAATATATAGGTCTTGAACCTCACAATTGGGTGACAGCTTGGATAGCAGTAACAAATTCCAACGAAGAAAATGGATGTATGCGAATGTGGCCAGGATCTCATAAGGAAGATTTAAAGAATCATGAACAAAATTTTGATGAGGATAATTTGCTAACAAGAGGACAAACAATTGAAAATGTGCCAATAGAAGAAACAGAACCTGTAATTTTAAAAGCAGGTCAAATGTCGTTACATCATCCAACTGTAATCCATGGTTCAGGTTTAAATAGAAGCAATGATAGAAGAATAGGATTTGTAGTTCAAAGCTATATCGGGAGTAATGTAGATCAAGTACTTGGAAAAATATATGTTCAAAAAGCAAGAGGAGAAGATACTCACCAATTTCATGAATATTCTAATGTTCCTAAAGGACTAATGGTAAAAGAAGACATTATATCGTGGAATAAGGCAAAGGACGAACTATCAAAAATATTTTATAGTGGAGCAACCAAAAAAGGAAAGTATTAATATTATGAATTGCTCAATTTCATCTATTTATTATTGTCCAGTTAAAACTTTATCATTTCAAAGCATTGAAAGTTGCAATGTAAAAAAAGAACTAGGAATGATCAACGATAGGATATTCGCATTTTCTAGAGGGGTAGATTTAGAAAAAGCAAAGTCTATGGAATCCAATCCTAATGATAGAAAATTAATTAATTTATTAACTTTAAAAAATTCTCCAGCTTTAAATAAATATAATTTTACTTATAAAGAGGGAAAACTTAGTTTAAATCTTAAAGAAAAAGAAATAATTTCAATCTCACCAGATAATAATGAAGAAAGAATTAAACTTTCTGAAAAGTTAATTGAATTAGAAAGTTCTTTAGCAAAACCTATCTTTCTTTTAAAAAATGTTGAATTTCCGTTTTTTGACACTACTCATTCTAATAATATTTTTAACTCAATATCATTGATAAACTTAAATACTGTTAAAGATTTTGAAAAAAAGATTAATCAAAAAGTTGAGTTTGAAAGATTTAGGGGTAATTTTTATTTTGATGGCCTGGATGCAGGAGAAGAAAGAAATTGGATAGGTAAAGTTATAAAAATTAATAATATTTCTTTTAGAGTTGAAAAAAATATTCCAAGATGTGTAGCTATAAATTTAAAACCAAAAACCGATGATAATTCTTTAAATTTACTCCAATCTCTAAAAAAAACTTATAATCATTTTGATATGGGGATTTATTTAAATGCTTTAGACGATGGAAAAATAAATATTGGTGATAAAATTCAATTATCCCAGTAATTTTTTTTAATTTCTATTAGTCAACCTCTGATTGAAAAAATAATTTTGTGTGTACAAGTAACCGTTTTTTTAGTTAAATTATTTAAAATAAATTAAATGAGAGGGAAATAAACTATGAGTAGATTATTTAAATCTTTTACTGTTCTTCTTGTTATTCTTTTTAGTGTTTCATCAGTAAGTGCTGCAACACTAACTCAAAGACTAGCAGACGGACATAAATTAAGACTAGGATTTGGTACAGCAGTGCCGTGGGCATATGCAGGAGATAACGGTGAAGCACTAGGATTTGTTAATATGATCGCTTTAACAGTTCTAGAAGAAATGGGAATTACTGAGCATGAAACTAAAGTTTTTGAATGGTCTGGATTAATTCCTGGTATTAATGCCAATAGATCAGATATGATAACTGGCGGTATGTACATATTAAAAAGTAGATGTGCAAACATAAACTTTTCAGACCCTATAGGGGTTTTTGGTGATGCCATGTTAGTTCCTAAAGGCAACCCAAAAAATATTAATAACTACCAAGATGTTATTGATACTGGTGCTACGCTAGTAACAGGAGCTGGTTTCAATACTGTCGAAGCAGCTAAAAAATTTGGTGTTCCAGATAGTCAAATGTTATTAGTTGAAGGTGAAGTTGGAATATTAGCTGCTATGAAAGCAGGCAGAGCTGACGCTGCAGTACAAACTTTCTTTGGTGCGAAAGAGCATGAAGAAAAAACAGGCGGTGCATTTGAAGTTACTGATCCTAAATTAATGCCTAAAGAAACTGTAAATGTAGTAGGTATTGGTTTTAGAAAAAGTGATGAAGAATTTAGACAAGCTTTTAATGCTGCTTTAGCAAAAGTTATGGCTAATCCAGCAAAAATGTTAGAGAGAGCTGGTGAGTATGGGTATGATAAAGCTCAACTACCACCTGCTGATATGACTACTGAGTGGGCTTGCTCAACTAAATAGTACAAAATACATTTATTTAATCAGGCGACTTTTAAAAGTCGCCTGATTTTTTTCAATTTAATTAAAGGTTTTTTTAGTGAGTTATTTTGCATTCTTAGCCGAACACGGAACGACACTCTTATTAGGAACGGTTACTACTATTAAAGTTTTAGTATGTTCAACTATTCTTTATGTGATTATATCGATGATATTTGGTTTAATGCGATTATCTAAAAATCCTGCAATTCAGGGAATAGCAACCGTTTATATAGAATTTTTTAGAGGAACATCATTGTTAGTTCAATTGTTTTGGGTTTATTATGTGCTACCTTTTTTTGGTCTTTCTTTAGAAGCTTTTGTTGCAGGAGTCGTAGCATTAGGAATGAATTTTGGAGCATATGGTGCAGAAATAGTAAGAGCAGGTATAATTGCAGTACCCAAAGGCCAATGGGAGGCAGCTCATGCACTTAATTTTAGTCCTGCAAAAAGAATTAAAAGAATTATTATTCCACAAATATTTCCAATTATTTTACCACCAGCAGCAAATTTAACAGTAGAACTTTTAAAAGCTACTGCACTAGTAGCTCTTGTTACTGTTGTCGATTTAACTTTTGAAGCAAAACAAATTAACTCAATTACCTGGCTCTCAGCACAATGTTTTGGAACTGCCTTATTAATTTATTATATTATGGCAAGATTTGCACTTGTTCCATTTTTAAGATGGCTAGAAGTATTAGCAGCAAGAAAGGTAGGAAGGTAAAAGGTATAATATATGGAAATGGGATTTAGATGGGATTTTGCTTATGAAATTTTACCACAAATGTTATGGGCAACTTTAAATACAATAATCGCTGCGGGAGTTGGATATGCAATAGCTTTAGTTGTTGGATTATTTTTTTTACTTGGCCAAAGAACCCCTTCTAAGATTGTAAATGTAATTAATAGAGAAATAGTAGAATTTATCCGTTCAACACCACTTTTAATACAATTATTTTTTGTTTACTTTGTATTACCTCAATTTGGAATAAAATTATCAGCATGGTTATGTGGGATGATTACAATCGGTTTACATTTTGGAACTTACTTATCTGAAGTTTATCGTGGAGCATTAGAAGGAGTATCCAAAACTCAATGGGAAGCATGCAGAGCATTAAACTTTTCAACTGTTTATACTTATAGAAGAATTGTTTTACCTCAGGCATTTCCAATTGCAATTCCCGGAATGGGTAATTATTTAGTTGGAATTTTCAAAGACACACCACTCTTATCAACAATTGGTGTTGCAGAGTTATTTCACGCAGCAACAGCTGTAGGGGGCTATAATTATAGATATTTGGAACCTTATACAATGGTTGGTATAATATTTTTAACACTTTCTATCCCAGCTGCTATGTGGGTTAGAAATTTAGAAAAAAAAGTTAACGTAGCTCAAGGAAAATTAAAACAATAATGGATAAAAATTCTCAAGAAATAATTGTAAAGTTTGACGAAGTTACCAAACAATATGGAGATCTTGTAGTTTTAGATAAGCTAAATTTAAATATTAAAAAAAATGAAATGGTTTCAATTATTGGTCCTTCTGGTTCAGGCAAAACTACTGTTTTAAGAGTATTAATGACTTTGGAAAAAATCAATGGTGGAGTTATTCATTTGGATGGTGAACCACTTACTCATATGGATACAAATGGCAAATTAGTAGAAGCGAATGAAAAATATTTGAGAGATAGACGTTCAAAAATTGGTATGGTATTTCAACAATTCAATTTATTTCCACATATGACAGCTCTTCAAAATTGTATTGAAGCTCCAGTTGAAGTTTTAGGTATGAAAAAAGAAGAGGCAGAAGAAAGAGCACTTGAGCTTTTAGAATTAGTGGGGTTAACTGACAAAAAAGATCAACATCCTTCAAGATTATCTGGAGGCCAGCAACAACGTGTTGCAATCGCAAGAGCTTTAGCAATGAGACCAAAAGTAATGTTGTTAGACGAAATAACTTCAGCTTTAGATCCAGAAGTAGTTGGAGAAGTTTTAAACGTTATAAGATCGTTAAATAAGGAACACAATTTGACTATGATTATGGTCACACACCAAATGGGATTTGCGAGAGAAATTTCTGACAGAGTATGTTTCTTTAATGAAGGAAAAATTTTTGAACAAGGTCCACCCGAACAATTATTTGGAGATCCTAAAAATGAGAGAACAAAACAATTTCTACATGCTGTACTTGATGCGAATTAAAAAACTATATATATTTTTAAAAATTATACTTTGAAAAAAAAATAAAAAAACAAAACAACCGGTTAGTGGAACAAAGGTTCCTAGATTTGCAGGACCTTCAACTTTTGCAAGATTACCTGAATTAAGAGATGTTGAAAAATGCGATATAGCAATTGTTGGGATACCATTTGATGCAGGAACTAGCTATAGACCTGGTGCAAGATTTGGACCACAAAGTATAAGACAAGCATCAAGGCATTTAAGAACGAATTATCACCCAAACTATGACAGCGAACCTTTTGTTGAACAACAAGTTGCTGATGCTGGTGATATAGCTTGTAATCCTTTTAATATTAATGAGGCAATTAAACAAATAGAAGTTGGAGCGACAGACTTACTAAATAAAGTAGGTGGAATAATTAGTATGGGAGGAGACCACACAATTGCATTTCCACTTTTAAAAGCTGTAAATAAAATAAATAAAGGTCCAGTAGCATTAGTTCATTTTGATGCACATTTAGACACTTGGGATACTTATTTTGGAGCTCCGTTTACTCATGGAACTCCATTTAGAAGAGCTAGAGAAGAAAATTTATTTTTAGATGATGCCTCAATGCACGTAGGAATAAGAGGTCCTTTATATAGTAGAGATGATATAAAAAATGATGAAAGTTTCGGTTTTAAAATAATTCATTGTGATGAGTTTCAAAACCAAGGTACTGACAAAATTGCAGAAAGAATAAGAAATAGAGTAGGAAATAACCCTTTATATTTATCAATTGATATAGATGTTTTAGACCCTGCTTTTGCCCCAGGAACTGGTACACCTGAAATTGCAGGTATGACTACAAGAGAAATGGTGAATGTTTTAAGAGGGCTTTCAGGTCTAAACTTAATTTCAGCTGATGTAGTTGAAGTTTCTCCAGCATATGATCATGCTGAAGTAACATCTTTAGCTGCTGCGACTATTGTATATGAATTAACAAATCTATTTGCAAAAAAAAAACTTTAGGTTAGATTTTCCAAATGCTAGATAGAAAAAACTTTTACATTGATGGAAAGTGGGTCTCACCAGCAGAACCAAAAAATTTCAAAGTAATCGATCCATCAAATGAAGAAATATGTGCTGAAATATCTATTGGAGGAAAAAAAGATGTTGATAAAGCAGTTAGCGCTGCAAAGAAAGCTTTTGAAACTTGGGCTTTTTCAAAAAAAGAAGAAAGATTAGATTTATTAGAAAAATTATATGTAGTTTATAAAAAAAGATGGGCAGAAATGGCAAAACTCATCTCTCTTGAAATGGGTGCGCCAATGAAATTTTCAACAGAAATGCAAGCTGCAACAGGAGCTAGTCATATAAAATCTTTTAAAAATATCCTAAAAGATTTTAAATTTGAAAAAGATCTAGGAGAAGAAAAAAATAATCAAAAATTACTGTATGAGCCAAAAGGGGTTTGTGCTTTGATAACACCTTGGAATTGGCCAATAAATCAAGTTAACTTAAAAGTAATTCCAGCACTAGCATCAGCATGCACTGTAGTGTTAAAGCCGTCTGAAATAGCACCGCTATCATCTATGTTACTTGCAGAGATGATAGATGAAGTAAAATTTCCTTCTGGAGTTTTCAACTTAGTTAATGGAGATGGAGCAACAACTGGAGATGCGTTAACAAGCCATCCTGACGTAAACATGATATCATTTACTGGCTCAACTAGAGCAGGTGCATTAATTTCTCAAAATGCTGCAAAAGATTTTAAAAGAATTAGTTTAGAACTTGGTGGTAAGGGTGCAAATATAATATTTAAAGATGCTGATTCTGAAGCTGTATCTAGAGGAGTTCTAAGATGTTTTAGAAACTCAGGGCAATCATGTAATGCACCAACAAGAATGCTTGTTGAAAAATCAATTTATGATGAAACTGTAGAAAAAGTAAAAGAATTAGCAAATAATACTAAAGTAGATGCGCCACAAAAAGAAGGTGATCATATTGGACCTGTAGTTTCAGAAGTACAATATAATAAAATTCAGGATTTAATTCAAAAAGGAATAGATGAAGGTGCAAAGTTAATTGCTGGTGGAACTGGAAAACCAAAAGGTTTTGAAAAAGGATACTACGTAAAACCAACAGTGTTCGCTGACGTTAATAATCAAATGGAAATTGCAAGAACTGAGATTTTTGGTCCAGTATTATCTATAATTCCTTTTGAAAATGAAGAAGAGGCCATTTCAATAGCTAACGATACTCCTTATGGTCTTACAAATTATATTCAAACTCAAGATAAAGAAAAAGTCAAAAGAGTTGCGAGAAAACTTAGATCAGGAATGGTAGATGTAAATGGAGTTGGTATAGCCGTTGCCTCACCTTTTGGTGGATACAAACATTCTGGAATTGGACGAGAAGCTGGTACAGAAGGATTAATAGAATTTTTGGAAGTAAAAACAGTCGGTGGCTGGAATTAAATTCCAAATTTAAGTTAATAGATCAAATTGGGTTTAATAAATCATAAAACAGGGGACTTTTAACTCATCATTAATAAACGCTTGATATTATTATCATAAAATTTACCGTTATTTAATTAGAAAACATGGAAGGAGGAAGATATGGGTAGATCTTCTAAATTATATAATAAGGATTTAGCTCCAACTCCAAGTTCAGAGAAAAAATGGGGATGGTTTGAAATCTTTAACGTATGGGCTAACGATGTTCAAAGTTTATTTGGATATACTTTGGCAGCTTCATTATTTATAGCATCAGGTTTAAATGGCTGGGCTGTATTTCTTGCATTAATTCTTGCAGGATTTTTTATAATGTGGCTTGTTAACCTATCAGGAAAACCAAGTGTTAAACATGGTATTCCATATCCAGTATTTGCGCGTGTAAGTATGGGGGTATTTGGTGCAAACTTTCCAGCAATGGCAAGAGGCCTTGTTGCAATGTTTTGGTACGGTGCTCAAACTTATGCAGCTTCAACAGCAGTTGCACTTTTAATCACAGCACTAACAGGAATACAGGGTGAACCTGTATTACTTGGAATGTCGGGAGTAATGTGGATTTCATTTATTTTTGTTTCACTTTTCCAAGTTTATCTGTTTTGGCAAGGAATTGATCTTGTTAGAAGATTTTTAAACTTTGCTGGACCAGCAGTTTATATTGTGATGATTGTTTTAATGATAGCTATTTGGGCTAAAGCTGGTGGCGGATTATTATCAGAAGTTGGAGAAATATTTTCAGGAGGTGAACGTTCAGGTGGATTTGAAGGCCTAGGTTCGTTTGGTGCTTTCTTGGCAGTATTCTCAATTATGGTAGGATATTTTGCTGCAGTAGTTATTAACTTTGGTGACTTTGCTAGATTTGTTAAAAATGAAGATGAAATGAAAAAAGGTAACCTATGGGGATTAGTAGGGAATGTAGTTTTCTTTTCATTCATAACTTTAATGATCACTGGTGGTACAATTGCAATATTTGGAGAGTACGTTGCGCAACCAACAGAAATGGTTGCTAAAGTAGACAATTTACTTTTAACTTTAATTGCAGCATTTGCATTTTTTGCAGCTACAGTTGGTATAAATATGGTAGCTAACTTTATACCTCCAGCATATGACCTTGCAAACTTAATGCCAGACAAAATAAATTTTAGAACTGGTGGTTTAATAACTGCTATTTTTGGATTTGTTATTGGTGGAATGTGGGTCGCTGTTATTACACAAATGGGAATGTTTCCATTTGTTAATACTTTAGGAGCAATTTTAGCACCAGTATTTGGAATAATGATTGTTGATTATTATGTAATCAAAAATCAAAAAATCGATGTAGATGATTTATTTTCTGATAAAGCAAGTGGAAAATATCATTACAACGGAGGATTTAACGGAAAAGCAATGTTAGCTTGGTTGATATCAGGTTATGTTGCAGTTGGATCAGTTTGGCCAAATATATTATTTGCTGGTTTGGATGATTTCTTCGCTAATTTAGGTGGCGGAGGAGGATATGCTTGGATGATTGGAGCAGCTTTAGGTGCTATCATTCATATGGCAATATCTGGAAGAGGTAAATAATCGAGTAAATTAAAATTAAAAGCTCGCCGCATGTTGTGCGGCGGCGGGCTTTAGTATTTCAAAGTAATATTTTCTTTATCTAAGTTTTCAATAACTAGATTTTCACCAGATCCTTTTCTATCGACTACTAAAAAATTCATATCTTCAGTAGATATTAATGGGAAATGCCAAGTACCTGGATTGTAATTTACTCCTATACCAGGAGGTATTATAAAAGCTTCAATTTTGTTTAAATCTAATTTTTCTTCTCTAGGTGCAACAAATACTAAAAAAGTAGTTTCTTTCATTGGTATGAATGCTTGACTTCCCAAAGGGTGTTTTTCCATCATATCAATCTTCATTGGAAAACTTCTTTTTAAAGCAGAAAAAATACTAATTGTAGTTTCACCATTATCTTTCGAGGTATTTAATTTAGCTATACCATCATATCTTTTTGCATACCCATTATTTATTTCTAAAGGCTCTATATCCTTTGTTGAGATCATGTCTCCATATTTAGCAAAATTTTCCTTTGTAATTGGTATTGGTTCTATTATTTTTTCAGTCATTCTGCTTTTCCAAATGCTCTTATTCTAGAAATCCCACCGTCTGGGAAAATATTAATTCTAATATAATTTATTTTTTTATTTTTCATTATTTTATTATTAAAGTTATGTTTTTTATGTGCATGGAGTTTAATTTTGTTAAGAAGATAGGCCCATTTTTTTGATTTGTTAACAATATTTTTTTCTGAAATTTTATAAGGAATATAAGCTGCTTGCACCGAACATTTGTCTGGATAATTTCCTTTAAAATGATGAGTATCTAATTGAATTTTATTAATCTTACCTGGTGAAGAACATTTTATTATTATCCAATCAAAGTTTTTTCCTCTACTTCTTCTAGTTTCCCAACCATCGCCCATATTTTTTCCAACACCAGGAGCAAGTATATTTTCTGCTCTTCCAAAATGTTCATTATTACAAGCAATGGGTACTGCTCCATTTACAACAGATGTCAAATTTTGAACTTTATTATTAATTTTATTTTTAATTTTCATAGAACCATAAACTCTTAATCTTGCAACTCCTCCATCAGGAAAAATATTCAATTTTATATGGGTAAAATAATTTTTATTTTTAACCTTAAAAAAATGATGACTATTTGCTTTAGTTCTACTTTTTTTAATGATTGTTATCCAGTTAGTTTTTTTATCAGGTATTTTTTTTTTACTTATACAAGCTTGTAGCGAAATTTGATCAGGATGATTGCCAGAAAAGTAAGATGTATCGATATCTACTTTTTTTATAATACCCGGTTTTCCGAACTTTAAAATTAGATAATCATATCCTTTTGTTCTTTTTCTTCTTGTTTCCCATCCATCCATCCACTTACCATGTTTATCAAACACTCCCTCTTTAAACACAGCAGGCCAAGGGTTAATTATTCTTTTAGCAGGTGCAAAAAATTCATCAGTTTTATAAACGATTTGAGAACCTAATCTTGATTGAGCTAAATCAACCAATCCATTTAAGTAAATTATATTATTTTTTTTCATTTTTTATTTTAGTTTGGATAATTTTTAATCCAGTGCTTTGCAATATCTATCCTTTTACAAATCCATACATCATTAAATTTTAGGACATAATCTAAGAATTTTTTAAGGGACTGTATTCTTCCCGGTCTTCCAATTAATCTACAATGCAATCCAACAGACATCATTTTTGGATTAGTTTTACCTTCTTCATATAGAGCGTCAAAACTATCTTTTAAATATGTATAAAATTGTTCTCCACTGTTAAAGCCTTGGCTTGTAGCAAATCTCATATCGTTATTATCTAAAGTATAGGGAACAATTAATTGTTTTTTATTTTTTCTATATTCCCAATAAGGCAAATCATCACTGTAGGAGTCGCTATCGTATAAAAACTCACCATCATCAAATACTAAGTCTCTGGTATTTGGACTACATCTTCCTGTGTACCAACCCAAAGGTCTTTTGCCAAAAATTTTTTTTATAGTTTTAATAGCTAATTTCATATCTTTTTTTTCAGTACTTTTTTTTACATTTTGATAGTCAATCCATCTCCAGCCATGACAGGCAACTTCATAATTTCCATTCTTTATTGCATCACATACTTCTGGATTTCTTTCTAAAGCCATTGCAACACCAAAAATTGTTATAGGTATTTTTTTTTCTTGAAATAATTTATGAAGTCTCCAAAAACCTCTTCTTGAACCATATTCATACATTGACTCCATATTAATATGTCTGTCTTTAAATGCTTGTGCTCCTATAATTTCTGATAAAAAAGTTTCAGAATGTTTATCACCATGAAGAATATTATTTTCACCACCTTCCTCATAGTTAAGAACTATTTGTAAAGCAAGTTTTGCATTATTTGGCCAAACCACTTTTGGTTCTTTTGAACCATAACCTATCATATCTCTTGGATATTTTTTTGACATTTATTTAATTTTGTATTGATTTATCTTTAACACCATTCAAGAAATTTAAACATTTCTTAATTTCTTCTAATTTAATAAATTCATCTATTTTATGAGCTTGTTCTATTGATCCCGGACCACATACAGCAGTACTTATACCTATTTCTTGAAACAGACCTGCTTCTGTTCCAAATGAAACCACTTCTCTTGAATTGTCACCTGTTATACTAGAAACAAACTCACATGCTTCAGATTTTTCATCTCGATCAAATCCAATTATTTCACCAATTATTTCTTTTGAAATTTTTGAGTCTGGATAAACTTTTTTCATTTCAGGCAAAAGTATTTCATCAACATATTTGGCTAGTTCTGCGTTTAAATATACCGCATCATCTTTAACTACAGGTCTTGTCTCCCATTTAACATGACATTTGTCAGAAATCACATTATGCGCAATCCCTCCAAATATTCCTCCAACAGAAAGAGTAGAGTAAGGAGGATCAAATATAGAATTTTTTGGAACTCTATCTTTTAGTTTATCTCTTAGTTCAATAAGTTTATTAACATATCTAGCTGCATACTCGACTGCACTAACACCTTTATGAGGTTGAGAACTATGACCAGCCAAACCCTCAAAATATGTTGTATATTCATAAGCACCTTTATGAGCGTCAATGATTTTCATATTTGTAGGTTCCCCCACAATACATATTCCTTTTTTAAATCCTCTTTCTTTTAGTTCTTTAATTAATAATGGAGCCCCTATACACGCCGTCTCCTCATCAAACGTAAATGAAAAATTAATATCCCTATCCAAATTTGATTTTGAAAAAACCGGTGCAAAGGCTAATGTACATGCAATAAATCCTTTCATATCACACGAGCCTCTACCATATAGCTTGTCACCTTTAATTGTAGCTTTAAACGGATCTGTAGACCAACCTTTGGAAACAGGCACTACATCTGTATGACCTGATAAAATTATTGGAATTTTTCCATTAGGTTTTTTAGCCTTTATTGTAGCAAAAAGATTTACTCTTTTTTTGTCATCATCAAATGTTCTAAATGAAGTTGCGCCTAGCTTTTTTAAAATATCATCACAATAATTGATTAGGGAATTGTTATCTTCCCCAGAAATTGTTTTAAAAGATATGAGATCTGATAAAATTTTTATTGAATTATTGTAAAGTTCGTTGTTATTATTTTCTGTACTCATAAATATAATCAATTATATATTAAAAAAATGAAAGAACAAATAACCTACGATATTTTTAATAAAGTAGATATAAGATTAGGGACTGTTATATCTGTAAAGAAAAACGAAAAGGCTAGAAAACCTTCATTAGTTGTGGAAGTGGACTTTGGAAAAGAAATAGGAATTAAACAATCTTCTGCCCAAATTACACATTATTATAATGAAGAAAATTTAACGGGAAAACAAGTTATAGCTGTTTGTAATTTTCCAGAAAAAAATATAGCAGGAGTGGTTTCTCAAGTTTTAATTCTAGGATCTGTAGATTCAGAAGGTAAGGTAACTTTAGTTCACCCCTCACAAAAAGCTGATAACGGTCTTCCAATAGCTTAATTAAATGCACCCAGAACTGTTATTATTAATTGGTATTTCATTTTCAATGGGTTTTACACCAGGCCCAAACAATGCTGTAGCATCTTATTCTGCATTTAATTTTGGAGTAAGAAAAACCCTTCCAATAATTTTAGGAGTAGGTTTAGGTTATACTGTTTTGGTAGTTTTATTAATATTTGCTTTAATTTCAGTTTTTCAAAAATATCCTTATTTGCAAGAAATAATTAGAATTTTAGGATCAATATTTTTAATTTATTTAGCTTATAAAATTTCTTTTTCTAAAAGTAAATCTCAATCAAAAACAGAAAATCCCGTTAAATTTTATGAAACATTTTTTTTCCAATTTATAAACCCCAAAGGAGTAATGGCAGCGATCACTCTTATTTCTAAATTTGTATCGCAAGAAAATTATATTAGTTCTTCAATCACAGTAATTGTAGTTTGTTCTGTTACTGCTTTTTTAAGTATAACAAGTTGGGCCTTATTAGGTAAATTTTTAAGAAAATTCGCGACAAATAATGAATTCATTAAAAGGTTTAATTATGCTATGTCCATCCTACTTGTTGGGTGTGTTGCAAGTTTTTATATATAAATTATGAAACCTGGAAATAAAAATTCATTTAAATCTCTAAAATCAATAAAGATAAATAACAAAGACTATAAATATTTTTCCTTAGTAGAGGCTGAAAAAAATGGTTTAAAAGGAATTTCAAATTTACCGAAATCATTAAAAGTTTTGTTAGAAAATCTACTTAGATATGAAGATGATTTGTCAGTTACCAAAGATCAAATAGAAGCAGTTCAAAAATGGTTAAAAGAAAAAAAATCAAATACTGAAATAGCTTACAGGCCTGCAAGAGTTTTGTTACAAGATTATACTGGAATTCCTGCTGTTGCAGATTTAGCAGCAATGCGAGAAGCTGTTAAAGAAAAAAATAAAGATCCCAATACTATCAATCCACTTTCTGCCGTTGATTTAGTAATAGATCATTCAGTACAAGTTGATCAATCAGCAAAACCTGATTCTTTTGAAAAAAATGTTGATATAGAGTTTAAAAGAAATGGTGAAAGATATTCGTTTTTAAAGTGGGGACAACAAGCTTTTAATAATTTTAGAATTGTTCCACCAGGAACTGGTATCTGCCACCAAGTAAATTTAGAGTATTTATCAAAAGTTGTTTGGTCAGAAAAATATAAAGAAGATGAATATTTATTTCCTGACACTTTAGTTGGAACAGATAGTCATACAACAATGGTAAATGGTTTATCTGTACTTGGCTGGGGAGTTGGTGGAATAGAGGCTGAAGCAGGAATGCTTGGTCAGCCAATTTCAATGTTAATTCCTGAAGTTATAGGTTTTGAAGTAAAAAATAAAATGCCCGAAGGTACTACAGCTACTGATTTAGTTTTAACAGTTGTAAAAATTTTAAGAGACAAAGGAGTTGTTGGAAAATTTGTAGAATTTTATGGAGATGGATTAAAAAATCTAACACTTGCCGATAGAGCAACTATCGCAAATATGGCTCCAGAATATGGAGCTACTTGCGGTTTTTTTCCAATTGATGATGAAACTTTAAAATATTTAAGATTTTCTGGAAGAAATGAACATATAGTTTCTATAGTAGAAAAATATGCAAAAGAGCAGGGATTGTGGGCAAGTGAAAATATTGAATTTACAGATAAGGTTTCACTAGACATGTCTTCAATTGTTCCAACAATATCTGGACCAAAAAGACCTCAAGATAAAGTTTTATTAAACGAAGCATCATCAGAATTTAAAAAAGTATTTGAAAATATTACAGGGCGAAAGGAAAAGCATATTTCAAAAGTTAATGGAGCTGATTTTGAAATTAAAGACGGCTCTATATTAATTGCAGCAATAACTTCATGTACAAATACATCTAATCCAAATGTTTTAATAGGAGCAGGTTTGTTGGCAAAAAAAGCTGTGGAACTTGGGTTAAAAACAAAACCTTGGGTAAAAACTTCATTAGCACCAGGATCGCAAGTAGTAACCGATTATTTGGAAAAAGCAGGCCTTAATAAATACCTAGATGAATTAGGATTTAATTTAGTTGGCTATGGATGCACAACATGCATTGGAAACTCAGGTCCATTGCCTGATAATATTGTAGAAGCAATTGAAAAAGAAAATATATACGCTGTATCAGTTTTATCTGGTAATAGAAATTTTGAAGGTCGTATATCACCACACATAAAAGCAAATTATTTGGCATCACCTCCTCTTGTTGTTGCTTATGCTTTAGCCGGTCATATGGAAGTAGATTTATACAAAAATCCTTTGGGAAAAGATAAAAATGGTAAAGATATTTTTTTAAAAGATATTTGGCCCTCAAATAAAGAGATAGAAGATACTTTAAGAGAAGCATTAAATGCAAAAATGTTTGTTGAAAGATACTCCAATGTTTCTGAAGGACCAGTTCAATGGCAAAAAATTAAAACCGAAAAAAGTAGTATTTATAAATGGGATGAAGGATCAACATATGTAAAAAGACCACCTTTTTTTGATAATATGCCAGATGAGCCAGAGGGATTTAAAAAAATTAAAGATGCTAGGCCATTATTGATTTTGGGAGATATGGTTACTACAGATCATATTTCTCCAGCAGGTTCTATTCAAGAAGAAAGTCCAACTGGTCAATATTTTATGGAACATCAAATTTTACCAAAAGATTATAATTCTTACGGATCAAGAAGGGGAAATCACGAGGTTATGATGAGAGGTACATTTGCTAATATAAGAATTAGAAATGAGATAGCGCCAGGTACCGAAGGCGGTTTTACAAAGTTATTTCCAGAAGGAAAGGTCATGACAGTTTATGATGCGGTAGTAGAGTACAAAAAAAGAGGAACCGATTTAGTTGTAATAGGTGGAAAAGAATATGGAACTGGTTCATCTAGAGATTGGGCCGCAAAAGGTACTAAATTATTAGGTATTAAAACAGTTATAGCTGAAAGTTTTGAAAGAATTCATCGGTCTAATCTTATTGGAATGGGAATATTGCCTTTGCAATTTATGGATGGAATGAATAGATCAAATTTAAATATCAAAGGATCTGAGTTAATTAGTGTATTAAATATCGAAAAAGGTCTATCTCCTTCGGATAAAGTAGAATTAGAAATAAAATACATATCTGGCGATATAAAGAAAATTAAAACATTGTGCAGAATAGATACTAAAAATGAGTTAGAATACTATAAAAATGGTGGGATTCTACAATATGTTCTAAGAAATATGATTTAATATGGATGAAGATATATCAATAATTAACACCAATACAAGAAAAGAAAAAATTAAAAATTTTTTTATTAATAATAAAAAATATTTAATTATAATTATATCTTTACTATTAGTAATTATATTTACTTTCTTTTTATTAGAAGAAATTAAAGATAGGAAAACAAAAAATTTATCAGATAAATACAACAATATAACAATTAACTTTAATAATTCTGATAAAATAAATATTAAAAATGAATTAGTAGAAATAATTAAGAAAAAAGATTCTACTTATTCACCTCTTGCTTTGTATTTTATTATAGATAATGAAATTCAAGCATCAAACCAGGAAATTAATCAATATTTTGATATTATAATTAATGAAACAAACCTTGAAAAAGAAATTAAAAATCTAATAATTTATAAAAAAGGTTTATTTAATTCAGAATTTGAAAATGAAAATAATTTAATGCTAATTTTGAATCCTCTAATCAAATCTGAAAGTATTTGGAAGTCCCACGCATTATATTTAATTGCTGAATACTTTTTTAATAAAAATCAAAAACAAAAAGCAAAAGAATTTTATACAAAAATATTAACTTACGAAAAAAGTAATGAAAATATAAAATTTGAAGCGCAAAAAAGATTAAGTAGAGATCTAAGTGAATAAATTATTTTATTTATTAGTAACTTTTTTATTTTTATCAAGCTGTTCATTGGACACAAAATCCGGGTTATGGACTAAAACTGAAGAACTTGACTCTGAAAATAAAAATTTAGAAGTTAAAATATTCGAAGAAAATGAAATATACGAAAGAGAACTTAATATTGATCTAAAAATTAAATTAAGAAATAACTTTAAAAAAAATAGCTTCATAAATAATCTTAGTAATAATAATGGTGTAGTAAATTTTGATGGATCTATTGATAAAATAAAAAAGTTTAAATTTTCAAAAATAGATCAATTTGACAATTATCAACCAGAGTTACTTATTACTAAAAATAATAATTTAATCTTTTTTGATGATAAAGGAACTGTTCTCAATTTTTCTTCAGACAATGAGTTAATTTGGAAAAATAATTATTATTCTAAAAGAGAAAAAAAACTTAAACCAATATTATATTTTGCAGCAAATGAAAAAACTTTAGTTGTTGCTGACAGTATATCAAAATATTATGCAATAAATATTAATGATGGAAAACTAAATTGGATAAATAACAACATTGCCCCCTTTAATTCTCAAATTAAAATATTTAAAGATAAATTTTTTGTAGTTGATTTCGAAAATATTTTAAGATGTTTTTCAATTAAAAATGGTAAAGAAATTTGGAATTTTAAAACTGAAAAATCATTTATAAAATCTCAACAAAAACTTTCTTTAATCATAAATAATAATAGAGTTATTTTTACAAATACATTAGGTGATATAAGCTCGCTAGATATCGAAACAGGTAATCTAATATGGCAAACTCCTACCCAGAGCAGCGATATATATGAAAACTATTTTTCTTTAAAAAATTCTGATTTAATCTCAGAAAATAACACTATTTATTTTTCAAATAACCAAAACGAATTTTTTGCAATAGATCAAAGAAATGGTGTAATTAAATGGAAGCAAAATTTAAACTCAAATTTAAGACCAACTTATGCAGATAATTTGGTGTTTACTATAACACTCGAAGGCTATTTTGTGGCTATAGATTCAAGAAATGGAAATATTGTTAGAATGACAAATATTATTAACAAAATCAAAAAATATAAAAAAGAAAATATTAAACCAATAGGTTTTATTGTATCTCAGGACAAAGTGTATTTAAGTTTAAGTAACGGAAGATTGATAATAATTGAAACCTTAACTGGAAAACCAATAGATATTAAAAAAATTGACAATGAGAAAATTTCAAGACCGTATGTTTTAAATAATGACATGTATATTATAAAAGATAACGCTATTTTAAAATTAAACTGATTATGATTTTAAAACTTCTTGAAAAACTTGGAAGAAAAAAAACAGTATTAGATAGAGGACCTTCTCATCCAAAATTTAGTGAAGCAAAACCATGGTTAAATAGATATTATGTTTTATTTAGATATCGCCCAAGATGGTTTCCATTCAACATAATAATTCACGAAATGCTTGACGATGATCATGGAGACGGTGTTCATAATCATCTATGCCCATATATGACTATAATAATTAAAGGTGGGTATTGGGAAACAACAAAAACAGGAAAGCATTGGAGGTCTCCAGGTTATATAGGTTTCAGGTCTGCCAATAACTTTCACAGAGTTGATTTAAAACCAGGAACAAAACCTATGACCATATTTATTCCTGGCCCTTTTGGTTTAAGAAAAGGTCCAAGATCAGAATATGGAATTGATTTTAAAACTAAAATTAAATGAAAGGGTTGTAAGCCCACTGAAGTATAGCTTGTCTCTGCCTTCTTCTGCATCCAAGGTCATTTTTTTCACAATTTTTTTCAATTGCCAAAACATGTCTTCTAAAATTTTTCCATCTTTTAATTTGGATTTCATCAATATGATGAATTCTTCTTCCATTACAAAACCTGCAATACCATTGAAACCATCCTAATGGGTCTTCTTTAAAAATCCATCCTTTTTCAATCCAATGTTCTCTTGATAATCCTGATTTAACTTTAAATCTATTAATACTTACATCAAAATTTTTACTCAACTTGGCATTTTTAAACCATGAGGATGGAAATTCTTTTATTTTAGGTCCAAAATATGAGCCTCCAAAAACTCCAAGCTCCATCATTTTTTTTGGTGTTAATTCTGGTTTAAAAATTTTATAAAAATCAAGATTAATTGATTTTTTTTTATATATTTTTTTCATTTTTATTCTGTTAATAATTTTTTATATAACTCTTCATCTGCATCACCCTCGCAACCAAATATAAGTACATTAGAGTTTTCATTTAAATTGATTTTTTTTCTTGTTTCATAGTCATTATTTAATCCAGCCAAGCTAACTATACCTGGGGTAGAGCACTCTCCGCCTATAATTTTTTCATTACTAAACTCTTTATTTGCTAGGTATTTTACAGTTTTTGAAATGTAATCGTCAGAAACAGTCACACAGAAGTGCACTGAATTTTTCAATATTTCCCAAGGAACCAAAGATACTTCTCCACAGGACATACCTCCCATTATACTTTCTTTTTCAATAGAAATTTTTTCTATTTTACCCTTGTTAATACTTTCCAAAACACATGCTGCACTATCTGGTTCTACCACTATAATCTGAGGTATGTAATCCAGATATCTTGCAATACCCGCAACCATCGCTGCAGCCATTCCACCAACTCCTGCTTGTAATATAACATGTGAAATTTTTTCGTTTTTAATTTGTTCAGAAGTTTCTTTCATCATTACAGAATATCCAGCCATTGTTAATTTCGGAACCAACTTATAATCTTCCCAAGCAACATCTTGAACTATTTGCCAATTATTTTTATTAGATTGTATGATGCATTCATTTAAAGAATCTTCATAGTTTCCTTTAACTCTAATCACATCGGCACCAAAATTTCTCATAACTTTTGCTCTAGATTCACTAACAAATTCACTAATAAAAATTTTACATTCTAAACCATTTTTCTGAGCTCCCCATGCAACAGACCTTCCATGATTTCCTGCTGTCGCTGTAGATATAACATTTTTATCGTTTCCTTTAATTATTTTTTCAACCGCATAAGCACCACCTAATGCTTTAAAAGATTTTAAATGAAATCTTTTAGATTCATCTTTATAAAAAATTTTATTAAGTTTTAATTTTTCATTTAATTTATTTAATAAAATTAGAGGTGTAGACAAATAATTGTCCCAGCTTGATATTGTTTTGTAAGCTATATCAATATCTTCAGCAGAAAGTATTTGTAAAATTTTTTTCTTATTGAAATTACTATTTTTATTGATTAAAAATCTTTCGTATTTCCATTGTAACACTTCAGAGTTCAATGACATTTTTTAACAATCTAAAGTATTATTTTTTTCCCACTCTGTAACAGGACTTCTTTTATCAAAACTATCATTTTGTTCAAAATCTTCTATTTCTTTTCTTTTCAATTTTAAATAACTGTTAATTACATCATCTCCAAAAGCTTCTCTTAAATTCTTATTTTCGTCTAATTCATCAAGAGATTCTTCTATGTCATTTGGTAATTTTTCTAAATTAGGATAATTTTTATAATCAGTATACATATTGCATGTTAATGGTTCGCCAGGATCTGTTTTTTGGTTTAATCCAAATAATCCTGCAGCTATAACTCCTGCTTGTAAAAGATATGGATTTGCTGATCCATCCATTAGCCTAAGCTCAAATCTACCTGGATCTGGAATTCTAATCATATGAGTTCTATTATTACCAGTGTAAGAAATACTACTTGGTGACCATGATGCGCCAGATTTGGTTGCTGGAGCATTTATTCTTCTGTAGCTGTTTATTGTAGGATTGAATAGAGATGACAAAGACCTTGCATTTTTTAATATACCACCAACAAAATGATAAGCAGTCTTGCTTAATCCGTACCTATCGCCTTCATCTAAAAACTTATTTTTATTTCCATTCCAAAGTGATACATGGGCATGACAACCATTACCTGTTAAATTTTCAAATGGTTTAGGCATAAATGTAGCTCTTAATCCGTGTTTTTCAGCCAGAGATTTAACCATAAATTTAAAAAAAACGTGTCTATCAGCAGTAACTAAACAATCATCATAATCCCAATTCATCTCAAATTGTCCATTCGCGTCTTCATGGTCATTTTGATAAGGCTTCCAACCTAATTCGATCATACTGTCACAAATTTCTTTAATTAACTCGTATCTTCTCATTAGTGCAGATTGATCATAGCAAGGTTTAGATTGTATATCTCTACTATCTGCAATATCTGAGCCGTCTTGTGAAATTAAAAAATATTCACACTCAACACCAGATTTCATTTGCAAATTCATTTTACTTAATTTTGTTATTTGATCTTTAAGCATAACTCTAGGAGATGCTTTAACTTTCTTACCATTCATCCATAAATCTGATGCTAACCAACCTACTTCTTTATTCCATGGTAGTTGGATTAAACTATCTGGGTCAGGTATTGCAAACATATCAGTATCAGCGGGCGTCATATCTAACCAGGTAGCAAAGCCAGCAAAACCTGCTCCATTTTTTTGCATTTCACCTATTGCTTGCGCAGGAACAAGTTTAGATCTTAGAACTCCAAACAAATCCACGAAGCTTATTAAGAAATATTTAATTTTTTTTTGTTTTGCTAACTTAGAAAGATCTTTTGCCATAATAATTTTAACTAAATAAATTTATAATTTTATCTTTGTAATATATTAGATTAACTACCACAATTATTATTATTGCCACGATAAGCCCATACTTTGCTTTTGGCCAAGCTATTCTGGACATTTTTTCAGGGGTTTTATTTATGTTTTCTGAATTTTTTTCTTCCATGATTAAAAAGGGCGCATAATTATATGCGCCCTTAATTTAAATTTTAATTACCCGTCGGTAACATTGCTTTTCCAGTCATTTGAACCAGGTCTTCTTCTGGCAATTGCATCCGATTTGCTTTTCTCTTGCATATTCGAAATGAAATGCCAACCTATCCAAAGTACCACTAGAACAAGAACTAAAATTCCTTCAGTTCCTACACCAGGGTAAACTGGCCCTTGCACTTCAGCAGCGCTAAGGTGATCTATCCAATTTGATACTGTTGCCATATGTTTCCTCCTTTACCTTGAGGATGACGCAACAGCTTTTTCATCGCTCTTTGCATCTTCCATTATTGTATAGTCTAGACCAGCTAACTCTACTTCTTTTGGAATTCTAAGCTTGCCCATTCCTTGAAGTATTTTAGCTAATATCCATCCTGGTAAGAAACCAAGCACACCGAACATAATTATTGCACCAATAAACATTCCCAAAGGATTTATTGGGGCATAGTCTGTTCCTACCCACATAGCTCCTACACTATAACCTGATGAAGGATATCCATTTAGAACAAAACCACAAATTATAAGTCCAGCGACACCGGCATAACCATGTACTGCAACAGCACCAACTGCATCATCAATTTTGAACTTACGTTCAACCCAGTAATGCAATCTGTATGCTACCCATACTCCAATCATTGCAATTATGAATGATTGAATTGGATGATATAAATCATTTCCTGCAGAAGCACATATTATTCCAGCTAGTCCACTTGAATATGTCCAGAAAGGATCTCCTTTTGATATAAGATATCCGGCCATTAAACCTCCAGATAACGACATCAAGAAGTTCATTGTGATTGCACCTAACGTTGTTGGTGTTACATAAATGTTAGTTGCCGTCCAGAATGTTACTCCTTCCATTCCATACTCAGGTCCAAGATTAAAGATTGGTATATTACACGCTGCATAAAATCCCCAGAAACCTGTATAAATTAAGAATAAACCGATGGTTACTAACCATGGATTTCTTGGTCCTATATTTCTAGGTTCACCGCTAGATGAGAATTTTCCTATTCTTGGTCCTAATACCGCTAGAACTCCAAGAGCAAATCCTCCTGCTACCGCGTGAATAACTCCAGATGCATAAGCATCATGGTATCCCAATATTTTTAACATCCAACCATCAAAATGCCATCCCCAAGCAGCATCAATTGTCCAGAAAACTGAACCAATTGCTATTGCTAATATACCGAACGCAAATGTTGTAATTCTTTCAATTACAGCACCTGAAACGATAGAGGCAGCAGTCCATGAGAATAATAGAAACGCAGCCCAAAATACTCCGCTTATACGGTCATTTAAGTTTGTTCCCATTAAGTCACTAGTTGGTACATACCATTTAGCACTAAAAGCTGACTCATCAGTTATTAATGATGCGCTTTCGTTCATTATAGAAGGTGCTAAACCTGGTCCAGTTGGAAACGCCCAATATATCCACCATCCAAATAAAAACCACGTAACTGTTACCAAAGGTATCAGCATCGTATTTTTCATCAAAGTGTGTTGGTGATGTTTATATCTAGAGGCTCCAACTTCATACATACAGAAACCTACGTGGATCAGGAACATAAGTACCACTGTTATCCAGTAATAGAACTCTGTAAATATGGTAGTCAATGCAGTAAGTTGATCTGTCATTGCCTTCCTCCTTTTTTTTATCTACTCTGTTAATTTAAACTAACTAGTTAGGATTCTAGATGTTAGAAAAGTTATCACAAGAATAAAAAATCCTAATTTTAAAGGATTATATTACTACTACACAACCTACAGTAGATTAAATTAATTAAGATTCTTAAAATTTTCTATAAGCTTTTTTAAGGTCAACAAGAGGGTGGTTAGGTGACATTTGAAACTTTACAAGAAGTTCTCTTGCTATCATATCTCTGTCTTGTTGATTGTTTGGAAGTTTAATTTTTTTTGGAATTGTAACCCATCCATTAGCATTTCTATCAAAAACTGCAGGTCTGTCTTCTTCATAACCCATATGAACATCTTCAAGCCAATTCAAATCATCCCATCCCATATGTTCAATATATTTTTTTAGAAATGGTGTAAGTCTATTATAATCAGGAAGCAAGTTTACATCATATCGGTATCCGATAGTCTGTCCAATCATTTTTTCTCTTGCTGATTCTTTCTTTTTTCCTAATTGACCTTTTACTTCTTTAATTTTTGTTTTTTTCTTTTTATTTTTCTTTTTAACCATTTTAAACCTTAAATTTTATGAAAGTCATCAACTCCTACAGTATGATTTGTACCTGATAATGGAACTTTTGCTAAAGCAGAAGCTTCCATAGTTAATGCTGCCATATCTTCTGGCTCTAACGAATGAATATTTGTTTTACCACAAGCTCTAGCTAACAATTGTGCTTCTAAAGTCATTGTATGTAAATAGTTATAAACTCTTAATGCAGCTTCATCAGGGTTTAATCTTTTTCTTAGTTTTGGATCTTGAGTTGCAACACCAACAGGGCAACGACCTGTATGGCAATGATAGCAATGACCAGCTGGAACTCCCATTTCTTTTTCAAAATTAGATTCTGGTATTTCTTTATTACAGTTAAGAGCAATCATGGCTCCAGTTCCAATAGCAATAGCATCTGCTCCTAAAGCTAAAGCTTTTGCCATATCTGCTCCATCTCTAACTCCGCCAGCATAAATAAGTGTTACTTTTCCAGTTTTTCCAACATCATCAATAGCTCTTCTTGCTTCTCTAATCGCAGCTATTCCTGGGATACCAGTATTTGCTGCTGCAATATGAGGACCAGCTCCAGTTGATCCTTCCATTCCATCCAAATAAATTGAATCTGGATCACATTTTGCAGCCATACGTACATCATCATAAACTTTAGCTGCTCCCAGTTTTAATTGAATTGGCACTTTATTTTTTGTTAATTCTCTTAGCTCCTGAACTTTTAAAGCTAAATCATCTGGGCCTAGCCAGTCAGGGTGTCTAGCAGGTGATCTTTGGTCTATTCCTGCTGGTAATGATCTCATCTCAGCAACTTGGTCAGTAACTTTTTGGCCCATCAAATGTCCAC
>CACEMT010000010.1 GCA_902560685.1 uncultured Pelagibacteraceae bacterium
ATTTCAATTATAGATAGTCTATTTGAAAAACTAAGTGAAATTTCAGGTACAGAGGAATTTGCCAATAGATTAGATGATCTATATTCTTTAGTTGATAGTGAAGAAATAGATGAAAATAAAATCTCAGATGCAAGCTCAGAAGTATTTATTTTGTTTGATAAGGAAGTAAATTGGAGAAAAGATGCAGCTCAAAATTTAATGCCAGAACTTGAAAAATATAATGAGGTTATTAAAAATAATATAGGTTTAAGATTACAATCTCGTTTAACAAAAGAACAGGCGAAATTTGTTGCAAGTTGCAACTCTATCCATCGTGATATATCTTTAAATTTCTAATTTAAATTAATGGAAAAAAATATTTTGCCGATTAAAAAAGCGGTTCTAATATTTTTTGTATTTGCTTGTGGATATTTTATATCTGCACTTTTAAGAGCAATTACAGCAACTTTATCTCCTTTATTAACTTCAGAGTTTAATTTAAATGCTGGTGATCTAGGGTTATTAGCTGGTGGTTATTTTTTAGGATTTGCATCTATGCAAATACCTCTTGGATATTTACTTGATAAACATGGACCTAAAAAAGTAGTTTCATCTTTTTTATTAATTGCAATTATTGGAACAACTGCTTTTGCTTTAGCACAAAGTTTTTCTGGTCTACTGATATCAAGAATTTTAATTGGAGTTGGTGTTAGTGCATGTTTAATGGGACCTTTAACTGGTTATAGAATTTGGTTTGCAGATGAATACCAACAAAGAGCTAATGCATGGATGTTAATGGTGCTTTCAATGGGTTTTGTTTTTTCAACATTGCCTGTTCAAATTTTATTACCAGTTATTGGTTGGAGATGGATATTTGGCTCTGTAGCTGTTGTAATACTTCTTATTATAATTTTAACATTACTATTTATTCCTTCATGGAAAAGTGAAGATAGTAAAGATGTAGAGAATGCAGGATCTTTATCAGATGTTTGGAAAAATAAATTTTTTAGAAGTACAATTCCTCTTGGCTTATTTAATTATGGAGGAATGGTTGCAATTCAAACTTTATGGGCCGGGCCCTGGATGGTTAGAGTTACGGGATATACACCATTAGAGAGCGCAACAGGACTTTTTTGGATAAATATAACAATGTTAATTGCCTTTTTTATTTTTGGATACATTTTGCCTAAAATTACAAAACTTGGCCTAGAGTCGATGAGACTAATGAAGTTTGGACTACCAATCAGCTATTTATCATTACTTGTTATAATTATTTCAGGAGAAAATGCAGGTGCATTACATTTTACCATATATATACTTACTTCAATTGTACTAACTCTTACCCAGCCTGCTGTGGCTTTATCTTTTCCAACCAGTCTAGCAGGAAAATCGCTTACATCATTTAATTTACTTATTTTTGTAGGCACTTTTTTAATGCAATGGGGAATTGGTTTAGTGATTGATTTATCTCAATTTTTAGGGAAGGGAGAAATTCAAAGTTTTCAAATTTCTTTTACTGTTTATTTAATCATTTGTATTTTAAGTTATTCATATTTTATTATGAAAAATAAAAATGAATAAAAAAAAAATGTATATTTTGTCTATAGTTGGCTTAGCAGTTTTAATTTACTTAATTATTTCATTGATATTATATTCTTCTCAAAGAAGCCTATTATATCATCCTACAGAAAATAATTATTCTGGAGATATGCTTACGGTTTCAATAGAAAAAATTAAAATTAAAAATGATGATAATATAGAACTACTAGCTTGGTATCATGAAAAAAATATAGAAAAGTATAAAACTATTCTCTTTTTACATGGTAATGCGGGATCTTTAGAAAATAGAATACACAAAATTAATAATTTCAATGAAATGAATGTAAATTTTTTAATTATTTCTTGGAGAGGTTTTAGTGGTAATAAAGGTAAACCAACTGAAAATGGCCTTTATATAGACGCAAAGAGTGGGGTTGATTGGCTAAAGAATAAAGGAATTGATGAAAAAAATATTATTATTTATGGAGAGTCGTTAGGCACAGGTGTAGCTACTGAAATTGCACAAAAAAATAATTTTGCTGGAGTAATTTTGGAATCACCATTCACTTCGATGATAGCCGCTGCTAAATCTAAGTATCCAATGTTTCCTATCAAGTTACTTCTTAAAGATAAATATGAAAGCGATAAAAAGATTAAAAATATAAAATCTCCTATTTTAATTATGCACGGCGAGGTAGATAAAATAGTTCCATTTTGGATGGGAAAAAAATTATATGAGTTAGCAAATCAACCTAAGTATTCATATTTTCCTAAATATGACGATCATATGATGGAATTTAATAAAGACTTAATTAACTCAATCAATTTGTTTATTAAAAGTTTAAATTAAGACACAATCTCAACAAATAGTTTTCTCAATTAATTAATAAAAAATTTGTGTGAGAAAATTATTAATTTTTTTATTTATTTTTTTAATAAGCAAAATTTCTTTTGCTGAACCTAATAATTTGGAAAAAGAAGATTTTTTTTATATAGGAACAATGCAATCTTATAATAATGATTTTACACTTTACTTTAAAACCAGAAGTAAAGCTGTACTAGCTAGAGGTGAGGAATTTAATTATATAACTGATTATCCTCAAGACTTATATATTTATAATAATCATACTAAATCTGACGAGTCATTAATTTCTTATGATTGGTTTCCATCAAAAGCAAAACAAATAATAGAAAATTATGATTTTCCAGTATTTCCAGAAGATTTTGCATATTATTTATTAAACGATAATAATACTTTAATAATGGTAAGTGCCATTAAAAATATTAACGCTAACTTAGTTTTTGATATCTCTAAAAGAAATTTAAAAAGATATGATAAAAAAAATAGATTAGAGTTTATAATTTCATCAGTTGCAAAGAAATGTGGATATTTAAGTTTAGAGGAAAAATATAATTGTAATTATTATAAACCTTTAATTTCAAATAATTTAATTAATTAGTTGTAATAAAAGCTTCAGCAAATTGTTCTGCTTTAAAAATTTGTAGATCATCTTCTTTTTCTCCCAAACCTAAAGCAATAATTGGTAATTTATATTTTTTTGCAATTGCAATTAAAATACCACCCTTTGCAGTTCCATCTAGTTTAGTCATAATTAATCCTGTTATTGGAATTATCTTATTAAATTCTTCGACTTGATTAATTACATTTTGTCCAGAAGTTGCATCTAAAACTAATAAAACTTCGTGAGGAGCATTTGGATCAATTTTTTTTGTTACATTTGCAATTTTTTTATATTCTTCCATTAAATTTTTTTTATTTTGTAGTCTTCCTGCGGTGTCTATTAAGACATGTGTAAATTGATTTTTTAGTGCTTCATCAACTGCCTTATATGCAACAGATGCAGGGTCAGAACCTTGTGAAGATTTGATGATTTCTACATCTATTTTTTTTGCCCAATTTTCTAATTGTTCTATTGCTGCGGCTCTAAAAGTATCTGATGCTGAAAAAATAACTTTGTTATTATTAGATTTTAATATTTTACCCATTTTGCCTATTGTAGTTGTTTTTCCAACTCCATTAACTCCTGAAACAAGAATAGCATTTAAATTATTTGTATTTTTAAAAAAATTTTCATTTTCTAACGGAGACATTAAATCAATTATATAATTTTTAAGAATTAAATTAATTTCATCAACTTTATTTTTGTTTGGATCAATTTTTTTTCCAGAAATTATATTTCTAATTTCTTCAGATGCTGCTACACCAACATCAGATTGAATTAAAAAATCTTCTATTTCATTAAGTGTCCTATCATCAATTTCTTTTTTTATAATTATTTCTTTAAGGCCAGATGTAAAAGTAGACGCACTTTTTTTAAAGCCTAATTTAAATTTTTCAAAAATTCCCATTAAATTTTTATTTGAATTTGATCTATATTTGAAACAGGTCCAGTCATAAAAATATTTCCATTATCATCTATAAAAATTGATAGTTTTCCTAGTTCAAATTCTATTTCAGTTTTATTTTTAATTTTACCATTAATTTTTGCAGCAAAAGCTGTTGCACACGCAGCAGTGCCACAAGCTTTTGTTAGCCCAGCACCTCTTTCCCACACTTTAACTTTAATAATATTTTCATTAATTATTTTTGCCAAAGTAACATTACATTTTTCAGGGAATAATTTATTGTTTTCGATTTCTGGTCCAATTTTTTCTAAATTAAAATCTTCTATGTTATTTACAAAAAAAATAATATGTGGATTTCCAACATTTACTGCTGTACCACCAAAATATTCTTTATTATTATTATCAATAATTTTATATTCTAAATTAATAGTATCTAACTCTTTTGCCAAAGGAATTTCATCCCAATTAGTTTTTGCTAAGCCAATTTTTGTTTCTACTAATTTTTCTTCTAAAATTTTTGATTCTAAATTTCCAGATTCAGTACCTAGTACAATTTTATTTTTATTAATTTCCTTTGACAATAAATAAGCCACACACCTGGTTCCATTACCACAAGCTCCTGAAACGCTTCCATCTGAATTATAAAATTTCATATCAGCATCAATTTTTTCATTTTTCTTAATATATATAAGTTGATCACAACCAATAAAATTTCTATTGCATATTTTTTTTATTTGATCATTTGTTAATTCAATATGATCATATCTTTGATCAATGATTACAAAATCATTTCCTAGACCGTCCATTTTAAATGCTTTGAATTCCATATAATAATATTTAACTTATTTATTGACTTTTTGAACCTCTATTATAGTTTATCGCAGTTTCCGCAAAATAAGCAATTTGCGGTGTCTTTGGCAACAAAGAGATCGACACCAGTCTGCGAGGGTTCGCCCACTGGTGCGATAGCTGCTGGATAAAAATATGTTTGAAAATTTGACAAATAAATTTGAAGAAGTTTTTTCTTCTCTAAAAAAAGCACCATCACTTGATGAAAAGCAAGTTGATGAAGGACTTAAAGGTATAAGGCAAGCTTTATTAGAAGCAGATGTAACCTTAGATGTTGCTAAACAATTTATTGAAAATGTTAAACCAAAAGCTTTAGGTCAAGAAATAATTAGATCTACTTCACCAGGGCAAATGGTGGTTAAAATAGTTTATGACGAATTAGTAAAACTGTTGGGTGAAAAAAACGAAGATATAAATTTAAATGCTGTTCCACCTGTTCCAATGATGTTAGTTGGACTTCAGGGTTCAGGAAAAACAACAACAACTGCAAAATTAGCAAAATTTTTAGAAAAAAATAAAAAAAAGAAAATTATGATGGTTAGTCTTGACGTTTATAGACCAGCTGCTCAAGAACAACTCAAATCTCTTGGTGAACAAAATAATATTTTAACATTGCCAATTATTGAAGGACAAGTGCCAGCAGATATTTGTAGAAGAGCAATTAGCGCAGCAAATCTAAATGGAGCAGAGATAATTTTATTTGATACTGCAGGACGAACTCAAATTGATCTTCAAATGATGAGCGAGATTAAGCAAATAGAAAGCATAATAAAACCGACAGAGACATTTCTTGTTGCAGACTCTTTAACAGGTCAAGTTGCTGCTGAAGTAGCAAAAGAATTTAAAAATACTGTAAACCTTACAGGTATAGTTTTAACAAGAGCAGATGGAGATGCCAGAGGAGGAGCGGCAGTAAGCATGAAATATGTTTCAAATGTTCCTATTAAATTTTTAGGTATTGGAGAAAAAATCGAAAATCTAGAAGTTTTTCATCCTGATAGAATTGCAAATAGAATTCTGGGCATGGGAGATATTGTTTCTCTTGTAGAAAAAGCATCTCAAGATTTAGGTGAAGAAAATTTAAAGAAAACAGAGGAAAATTTAAAAAAAGGTAGTTTTTCAATGGAAGATTATCTAACTCAGTTAAGACAAATGAAAAAGATGGGCGGAATCGAAGGTGTTATGTCTTTTCTTCCTGGAGTTTCAAAAATAAAATCTCAAATGGACCAAGCCGGAATTGATGAATCAATTATTTCTCAAAACGAAGCAATAATTTTATCAATGACAAAAAAAGAAAGAGAAAACCCAAAAATTATTGATGGTTCTAGAAGAAAAAGAATTGCTAATGGCTCTGGAACAGATGTAGCCACTATCAATAAATTGTTAAAACAATTTAAAATGATGTCTGAAATGATGAAAAAGATGTCAAAAGGAAACTTGAAAGGTATGACAGACAAAGGAATACCTCCAGAGCTTTTTAATCAACTAAAATAATAAAAGGAGAATGAATGTTAAAACTTAGATTATCTATGGGAGGAACAAAAAAAAGACCTGTATATAAAATTGTAGTAGCGGATAGCCGTTTTGCAAGAGATGGAAGATTTATTGAAAAACTTGGTTTTTTCAACCCTTTACTACCAAAAGAAAAAAAAGAAAGAGTAGGATTGGAAGAGGAAAGAATTAAATATTGGTTAAGTCAAGGTGCCCAACCCACAACAAGAGTAGCAAGAATTCTTGGTGAAAACAAAATGATGGAAATGCCTGCAAAAGGAAATAATCCTCAAAAAGCTATACCAAAAAAAGATAGAAAAAAAGAAGGAGAAGAAGCAAAAAGTGAAGCTTCAGCTGATGCTCCAAAAGCAGAAGAGAAAAAAGCTGATGCTCCAAAAGCAGAAGAGAAAAAAGCTGATGTTCCAAAAGCAGAAGAGAAAAAATAAAAATGATGTTAGCTCGAATATTTACGCTTTATCCTGAATTTTTTCCAGGACCACTTGGAAAAGGTTTGTATGGAAAGGCTTTAGCTGCAAATATTTGGGAGTTAGAGACAGTAAATATTAGAAACTATGCAACTGACAAACATAAGACTGTTGATGATACTACTTATGGTGGAGGTTCTGGAATGTTAATTAAACCTGACGTTCTTGCAAATTCTTTAGATAAAAATTTAAATTCTAAAGAAAGAATAATTTATTTAAGCCCAAAGGGAAAATTATTTAATCAAAAATTAGCGAAAGAACTTTCTAAAGAGAGATCTATTAATTTGATATGTGGACATTTTGAAGGTGTTGATCAAAGAGTAATAGAATCCAGAAATATAGAAGAAGTTAGTATAGGTGACTTTGTTTTGTCTGGTGGAGAAAGTGCTGCATTTGTAATGTTAGACTCAATTATAAGATTATTGCCAGGAGTACTTGGAAACGAAACTTCTGCAGAAGAGGAAAGCTTTGAGAATGGACTTTTAGAGTATCCTCAATATACAAAACCTCAAATTTGGGAAGAAAAAACAGTACCAGATGTACTATTATCAGGAGATCATGCCAAAATTAAAGACTGGCGTTTATCTCAATCTGAGGCTATAACTCGCGACCGAAGACCAGATTTGTGGCAAAAATATAAAAAGAATTAATTTGATAAACTTAAACATGAAAACTATTGAAGAAATAAACATTGCGAATGTAAAGAAAATTTCTGCAGAAAAAAAACTTCCAGATTTTTTTCCAGGAGATATAATTAAAGTTGGTGTAAAAATTACTGAGGGAAAAAGAGATAGAATCCAATACTTCGAAGGTGTTTGTATAGCTAAAAAAAATAGAGATTTAAACTCATCATTTACAGTTAGAAAAATATCTTTTGGAGAGGGTGTTGAAAGAACTTTCGCTTTGTACAGTCCAATTGTAGGTTCAATAAAAGTGATTAGATCTGGAAAAGTAAGAAGAGCTAAGCTTTATTATTTAAGGGATCGGACAGGTAAATCAGCTAGAATTACAGAAAAAATAAAAAAGAAAATAGGTATTGATGTTGATTCAAAACCTGAAGAAGTTACTGAGGAAAATCTAGCTCCAGTTGTTGAAGAAAAGGCAGCTGAAAAATCAGTAATTACTGAAGATAAAACAGAAGCTCCTAAAGCTGAAACAACAAAAAAAGAAATTAAAAAAGATACTCCTGAAGAAAAAAAATAATTTTTTTCTAAATGCCATATACAATTTACGATAAAATTTGGAATGAACATCTTGTACACGAACAAGAAGATGGAACTACATTACTTTTCGTTGATAGACATTTAATTCATGAAGTAACCAGTCCCCAAGCATTTGAAGGTCTAAGAAATTCAAAAAGAAAAGTTAGACAACCAAAACTTACTTTAGCTGTAGCGGATCATAATGTTCCCACCACAGATAGATCAAAAGGAATCTCAGATCAAGAATCAAAAATACAGGTAGAAACTTTAGATTCAAATTGTAAAGAATTTGGAATCCAAATTTTTGGTATGAATGATAAAAGACAAGGAATAGTTCATATCATTGGCCCAGAACAAGGTTTTACCCAACCTGGAACTATTATTGTTTGTGGTGATAGTCATACTGCAACACATGGAGCATTCGGAGCTTTAGCATTTGGTATTGGAACTTCAGAAGTAGAGCATGTATTAGCAACACAAACTTTAGTCCAAAAAAAATCAAAAAACTTTAGAATTAATGTAAATGGTAAATTACCTATTGGTGTAACTTCAAAAGATGTAATTTTACAAATTATAGGAAAAATTGGAACAGCTGGTGGAACAGGCTATGTAATAGAATACGCAGGAGATTTAATTTCTAATCTTAGCGTAGAAAATAGAATGACAATTTGTAATATGACAATAGAAGGTGGAGCTAGAGCAGGTTTAATTCAGCCTGATCAAAAAGTTTTTGATTATTTAAAAGATAAACCGATGTCTCCTAAAAAAGAAAACTGGGAAAAAGCGTTAGAATACTGGAGTAATCTTAAATCTGATGAAGGGGCAAATTTTGATAAAGAGATACATTTGAATGGAAAAGATATCAAACCAATGGTGACTTGGGGAACTTCACCTCAGGATGTAGTTACAATTGATGGAAAAGTTCCAAATCCAAAAAATGAAACTGATCCAGATAAAAAAAACTCAATAGAACGTTCATTAAAATATATGGGCTTAAATTCTGATGTTTCAGTAAAAGATATTAAAATCGATAAGGTTTTTATTGGTAGTTGTACAAATGGAAGGATTGAGGATTTAAGAGAAGCTGCAAAAATCTTAAAAGATAAAAAAATTGCAAATCATGTTAATGCGATGGTTGTTCCAGGTTCTGGTCTGGTTAAGGAAAAAGCTGAACAAGAAGGTTTAGATAAAATTTTTATAAATTCTGGTTTTGAATGGAGAGAGCCCGGATGTTCTATGTGTTTAGCAATGAATGCTGATAAATTAAAGCCGGGAGAAAGATGTGCCTCTACTTCAAATAGAAACTTTGAAGGTAGACAAGGAAGAGGTGGAAGAACACATTTAGTAAGCCCAGGTATGGCTGCTGCAGCTGCAATCTCTGGAAATTTAGACGATGTTAGAAAGTACCAAAATTAATGCAAAAATTTAATAAACTTACAAGTATTCCTGCTTATCTACCAATAGTTAATATTGATACAGATATGATAATTCCTAAACAATTTTTAAAGACGATAAAAAGAACTGGTCTTGGAAAAAATTTGTTTTTCGAAATGCGATACGATGATCAAGGAAATGAAATAAAAGATTTTGTTTTAAACCAGAAACCATTTAGCCAGTCTAAAATTTTAATTGCGGGAAAAAACTTTGGATGTGGCTCTTCTAGAGAACATGCACCTTGGGCATTGCTTGATTTTGGTATTACATGTGTAATTAGTTCAAGTTATGCAGACATTTTTTATAATAATTGTTTTAAAAATGGGATACTGCCAATTAAAATTGATGAAGATAAAATAAAGCAAATTTCTGAGTACTCTATAAGAAAAGAAGAAATTAAAATAGATTTGAATGAGCAAAAAATCATTTTTGGGAACAATGAAATTAAGTTTGAATTGGATCAATTTAAAAAAAAATGTTTAATTGAAGGGTTAGATGATATTGCATTATCATTAGAAAAATCTGAAAAAATTGAAAAATTTGAAAAAAAATTAAAAACATCTAAGCCATGGATTTTTAATGATTAAAGTTAAAAAAAGAAAATTTTTATTATTGCCCGGTGATGGAATTGGACCAGAAGTTGTTGGAGAAGTTAAAAAAATTATTCAATGGTTTAATAAAAATAAATCATTAGATTTTGAAATTGATGAAGATTTAGCAGGCGGAGTTTCATATGATAAACATGGTACTCCTATTACTGATGAGGTTTTTTACAAAGCTTTAGAGTGTGAAGCTATAATTCTTGGAGCAGTAGGAGGTCCTAAATGGGACGATGTGGAATTTTCAAAAAAACCTGAGAGAGCTTTGTTAAAATTAAGAAAAGAACTTAAACTGTTTGCTAATTTAAGGCCAGCAATATGCTTTAAACAACTAGTTGATGCTTCAACTCTTAAGCCAGAAATTATTTCAGGGCTAGATATTATGATAGTTAGAGAGCTTACAGGTGGAATTTATTTTGGGGAACCAAGAGGAATTAAACCAATTGATAATGGTGAGCGAAAAGGAATTAATACTCATAGTTATACAACAAGTGAAATCCAGAGAGTTGCACGGGTTGCATTTGATTTAGCTAAAAAAAGAAAAAATAAAGTTACATCTTGTGAAAAATCAAATGTAATGGAAGCAGGCTTATTATGGAAAGAAGAAGTTCAGGAGTTACATGATAAGGAATTCAAAGATGTAGAATTAAATCACATGCTAGCTGACAATTGTGCAATGCAACTACTTAGATATCCAAAACAATTTGATGTTATAGTTACTGATAATTTATTTGGAGATATGCTATCTGATCAGGCATCTATGTTAACTGGCTCTCTAGGATTATTACCTTCCGCATCTTTAGGTGCAAAAAATAAAGAAGGTAAAGCGAGAGCAATGTATGAACCTATACATGGTTCAGCACCCGACATAGCTGGAAAAGGAATAGCAAACCCAATTGCAACAATACTAAGTTTTGCAATGGCTTTAAGATATTCTCTTGATTTAGATAAAGAAGCTGACGCTTTAGAAAAAGCAGTTCAATCTGTTTTAGATGAAGGACTTAGAACTAAAGATATTCTATCTAAAGGAACAAAAGAAGTATCAACCTCTAAAATGGGGGATGCGATAATTTCAAAATTGCAATAATTAATCAATTATTCTAAACTTATTTAATGCCAATTTATAATGCCCCAATAGAAGATATGATGTTTCTTTTCGACAAGTTAAGAAATAATAAAAATTATAATGAAATTGAAAAATATAAAGAAGTAAATTCTGAGTTAGTAAAAAATATTTTAGATGAAGCAGCTAAAATAAATCAAAATATAATTTTACCTCTAGCTAAATCAGGAGATGAAAATCCAACTATTTTAGAAAATGGTGTTGTTAGAACTCCACCTGGTTATAAAGAAGCTTATGCAAAATTTATAGCAGATGGATGGACATCGCTTTCATGTGATCCTAAATATGGAGGTCAAGGCATGCCAAAAACTGTAAGTGCTTTTTTTGATGAAATGTTATCTTCTGCAAGTCTTTCTTTTAAACTATATAGTGAATTAAGTATAGGCGCATACAATTGCATCCATCACCATGCAACTGAAGAAATAAAAAATAAATATTTACCCAAAATGGTTGAAGGTAAGTGGAGTGGCACTATGTGTTTAACAGAACCAGTTTGTGGGACAGATTTAGGCTTATTAAAAACAAAAGCTGAAGAACAACCTGATGGAACTTTTAAGTTAAATGGTCAAAAAATATTTATTACTTCTGGGGACCATGACTTAACAGAAAATATTATTCATTTAGTTATAGCAAGGGCAACCGATTCTCCAAAAGGAACAAAAGGAATAAGTTTATTTTTAGTTCCTAAGTTTAAAGTTAATGAAGATGGATCAATAGGATCTAGAAATGGAATTTCTACAGGATCAATTGAAAGCAAGATGGGAATTAAAGGTTCTGCTACATGTGTTTTAAACTTTGATGATGCGATTGGCTATATGATTGGACCTAAAAACAAAGGACTTAACGCAATGTTTACAATGATGAATTTAGAGAGAATTGTTGTTGGAATACAAGGGCTAGGCATTTCTGAAATTGCTTATCAAAACTCAGTAAGTTACGCAAAAGAAAGAAAGCAAGGAAAAACAAATAATAGCAAATCTACTAATGGTGCAGATTATATAATTGACCATGCCGATATTAGAAAATCTTTATTAAATATGAAATCTATAATTGAAGGAGAAAGAGCGTTATGTTTTTGGTTATCTCAGCAGACAGAAGTAAGCTTAAATCATAATGATGAAAAAATTAAACAAGAGGCATCTGATTATGTTTCTTTGATGACTCCAGTAGTTAAAACAATGTTTACAGATTTAGGAATGGAAATAACAAGTGATGCAATGCAAGTTTATGGAGGTTATGGCTATACAAAAGATCAAGGCATTGAACAATTATATAGAGACAATAGAATTACACCAATTTATGAAGGAACAAATTCTGTTCAGGCTGCAGATTTAGTATTTAGAAAGTTAGTTAATAAAAATGGCGATATAATTGATAAATATTTGAATATGATTAAAAATGACTGCAATATTAAAGACGAAAAGGTCAAACCTTTTGTTAAAGATTTAAACCTTCATATAGAAATACTAAATAATTTTACATCGTGGATTAAAGAAAAAATACAAAATTCAAAAGACGATGCTAGCGCTGCATGCAATGATTACCTGAAGGCATTGGGCTTTGTTTCTATAGCTCACGCGTGGATAAAAGTTTTAGAGGTTAGCTTTAGAGATTATGATAGTAATAAAGGTTTTTACGAAGATAAAATTCAAACTGCAAAATTTTATTTTAAAAGGGTGTTGCCAAGGATGGAAAATCATTTTAAAACTGCCGCTACAGGAAGTGATTATATAATGAATTTTAACTTTAAATAATATGAATCATTACGAAAAAAATCTTGATAAGAATGATGCAAACTTTGTTCCACTAACACCACTAAGTTTTTTAGAAAGAGCAAAAGATATTTATCCAAAATATGAAGCTTTAGTATACGAAAATAGAAGCTACACTTGGGCTCAGATATATAAAAGATGTATTAAATTTGCTAGTGCCCTAGAAAAAATTGGAATTGGTGAAGGTGATACTGTGTCTGTAATGGCATTTAATACTCCTGAAATTTTTGAAGCTCATTATTCAGTTCCAATGACAGGAGCAATTTTAAATACAATTAATAGCAGAGTGGATGCAAAAACTGTCGCATACATTTTAGAACATAGTGAAGCGAAAGTTTTAATAGTGGATAGACAACTTCATTCAGTTATTGAAAAGGCATTAAGTCAAATTAAATCAAAACCAATAATTATAGATATTCAGGATGATTTTGCAGATCAATCTTTATTAAAAAAAATTGGTGATAAAGAATATGAGAATTTTTTAAATTCTGGAGATGATAATTATATTTGGAAAAGACCAAAAGATGAGTGGCAGGCTATCTCACTAAGTTATACATCTGGAACTACTGGCAACCCTAAAGGAGTTGTCTACCATCATAGAGGATCGTACTTAATGGCAACTGGTAGCGCAGTTGCATGGAATATGCCAAATAGATTAAATTTTTTAACAGTAGTACCTATGTTTCATTGTAATGGGTGGTGCTATCCATGGACAATTCCAATGTTGAATGGAAAAACAATATGTTTAAGAGCCATAGATATAAAAAAAATATTCGAATTAATAGAAAAACACGATATTACCCATTTTGGTGGAGCACCAATTGTTTTAAACATGATAACAGGAGCAGCCGAAACTGATAGAAAAAAATTAAATCATAAAGTTTATGTTTTAACCGCAGGCGCACCTCCTCCAAGTATAATATTTAAAAAAATGGAAGCTTTAGGATTTGAAGTGATGCATGTTTATGGACTTACAGAAACTTATGGACACATTTTACAATGTGCATGGAATGATGAATGGAATTCTTACGATGAAGATAAAAAAAATGAAATAAAAGCGAGACAGGGAGTAAGGTATCCAAATACAGAAGATGCCATGGTTATGGATCCTGAAACAATGAAACCAGTTCCAATGGATGGAAAAACAATTGGAGAAATCATGATAAGGGGAAATATTGTAATGAAGGGCTATTTTAAAGACAAAGAAGCAACAGATAAAGCAATGTCAAATGGCTGGTTCCATTCTGGTGATTTAGCGGTTACCAATCCAGATGGTTATATAAAAATAAAAGATAGATCTAAAGATATAATAATATCTGGTGGTGAAAATATTTCTTCAATTGAAATTGAAAATACTTTAGCTAAGCATCCTGGTGTCTCAATCGCAGCAGTTGTTGCAAAACCAGATGAAAAATGGGGAGAAGTGCCATGTGCATTTATTGAAAAAGTTAAAGATAAAAACGTTACCGAAGAAGAATTAATAAGTTTTTGTAAGGAAACTTTAGCAGGTTTTAAAGTCCCTAAAAAAATTGAGTTTTGTGAACTTCCAAAAACATCAACAGGTAAAATTCAGAAATTTGAACTAAGAAAAAAGGCTAAAGAATAATAAATTCTAAAAAAATATGAAAAATTATTCTATAGCAAGATCTAGAAGACTTAGAAGCACACCTTATACTTCAAGAATAGAAAAACAAGGTGTGACTGCTTATACGTCATATAACCATATGCTTTTGCCAGCAGCATTTGGATCTTTGGAAGATGCATACCATCATTTAAAAGAAAATGTACAAGTTTGGGATGTTGCTGGAGAAAGACAAGTTGAAATTTTGGGAAAAGATTCTGGAAAATTAGTACAATTAATGACTTGCAGAGACCTATCAAAATCTAAAATAGGAAGATGTTATTATTGTCCAATTATAGATGATCAGGCAGGTTTGATAAATGATCCAGTAATTCTTAAACTTAGTGAAGAAAGATGGTGGATTTCAATTGCAGACTCAGATGTAATTTTATTTGCAAAAGGATTAGCAATTGGAAATAAATTTGATGTTGAAATATTTGAACCAAATGTTGATATATTAGCAGTTCAAGGACCGAAATCATTTAAGCTTATGGAAAAAATATTTGGAAAAAAAATTACTGAGATGAAATTCTTTGGCTTTGATTATTTTGAATTTTCTGGAGCAAAACATCTGATTGCAAGATCAGGATGGTCAAAACAAGGCGGCTACGAGATTTATGTTGAACATACAAAATCTGGTCTAGCTCTATACGATAAATTATTTGAAGTTGGAAAAGAATTTAATGTTAAGCCAGGATGTCCAAATTTAATTGAGAGAATTGAAAGTGCTTTACTATCTTATGGGAATGACATGGACAATAATGATAACCCCCTTGAGTGTGGCTTAGATAAATACGTAAATTTAGATACCGAAGTCGATTTTCTTGGGAAAGAAAAATTAAAAGAAGTTAAACAAAAGGGCATTAGCAAAAAGCTGATGGGAGTAATAATTGATACTAAAGAAATAAGTGTATCAAAATCTATAGAACTTATAGATCATAAAGGTTTAAAAATAGGAGAACTTAGGTCTGGTGTATACTCTCCACATTTTAAAAAAGTAATAGGAATTGCAATGTTAGATAAGCCCTATTACGAAGTTTCTCAGGTATTTAAAATATCAATAAATGATAGTACTTTTGAGGGAAAAGTTTGCGATTTACCTTTCATTTAGTATAACTAAATCATCATGAATTTAGCAATTGTTGGTGCAACAGGAAATGTTGGAAGAAAAATATTAGAGGTTCTAGAAAAAAAGAACTTTCCAATAGATAATCTGTACTTTGTTGCATCTTCTAAAAGTGCAGGATCAAAATTAAAATTTAAAGGCAATGAAATTGAAGTTAAAAATCTAGAAAATTTCGATTTTTCAAAAGCTAATATTACTTTTTTTTCAGCAGGAGGAAAAATCTCTGAACAATATGTTCCTACTGCCGCACAAGAATCTATTGTTATTGATAACTCGAGTTTTTTTAGAATGGATCCTGATGTTCCTTTAATAGTTCCCCAGGTTAATTCAAATGATATAAAAAATATGAAAAAAAATATAATTGCAAATCCAAATTGTTCGACAGCTCAACTTGTTATAATTTTGAAACCATTGCATGATTTATTTAAAATTAAAAGAGTAATAATTTCTACATACCAGTCTACATCTGGTGCAGGAAAAGCTCCAATGGATGAATTACTTGAGCAAACTAAACTTTCGTTAGAAAATAAAAAAATTGTTTCAAAAAATTTTACTAAGCAAATAGCATTTAATGCAATTCCACATATTGATACATTTGCAGACGAAGGTTATACAAAAGAAGAATTAAAAATGGTAAATGAAACAAAAAAGATTTTAGATAAAAATATAGAAATAACTGCTACGTGCGTAAGAATTCCAGTGCTAGTTTCTCATGCAGAGTCAATTAATATAGAATTTGAAAATGAATTTACTATTGAAAAAATTCGTAATGCTTTAAATAGTGCAGAAGGTTGTGTAGTTATTGATGAAAGAAAAGATGGAGGATATATAACTCCATTAGAAGCAGAAGGAAAAAATGAAACTTTCATTTCTAGAATAAGAAAAGATAATAGCAACAATAAAGCAGTTAATCTTTGGTGTGTATCTGATAATTTATTAAGGGGTGCAGCATTAAATGCAGTTGAAATAGCTGAAGCATATATTAAAAATAAATAATGAAAAATGACAATCCTTTATCGCCACATATCCAAATTTATAATTGGCATATATCATCTTTAGTTTCAATTTCTCACAGAATAACCGGTATTATAAATATAATTATTATAACATTAATTTGTTTTTGGGTCGCATTATTGCTGTTAGGTAATACAAATTATGATTTAATTCAAAAATTCTTTGAAACATATTTAGGTAAATTTTTTATTGTAGGAACGATTTGGTCTTTTTCTTTTCAAGCTTTATGTGAAATTAGGCACTTATTTTGGGATTTAGGATATGGTTTTGAGATAAAAACTTCAAATATAACTGGTTTACTAGCAATATTTGGATCAGTTTTTTTAACAATTTTAATTTTAGGAAAACATATAGTTTTATGATTAGTGCTACAAAAAAATGGATTTTTTTAAAAGTAAGTTCAGTTGTATTAGTTCCTTTAATGTTGTGGTTTTTATTTAACCTAGTTTCTTTTTATGACAAATCCTATGAAGAAGTATTATTATTTTTTACTAGCCAACCAACAAAATTTATTTTCTCATTATTTATCATTTTTGCTTATTTTTATTCTGCACTAAGTATTAGTGAGGTTTTTGAGGATTATATTGAGAATGAAAAATTAAAAAATGTCGCAAATAAATTACTATATTTCTCTGCTATAGTAATTCCTATATCAACATTATTTATACTATTTAGATTGGGTTTATGAGTTCATATAAAATTATAGAGCATGAATATGATGTAGTTGTACTTGGAGCCGGAGGTGCAGGTTTGAGAGCCGCAGTTGGTCTTAGTGAGGCTGGATTAAAAACTGCTTGTATATCAAAAGTTTTTCCTACTAGAAGTCATACTTCAGCAGCACAAGGAGGTATCTCGGCTGCTCTTGGTAATATGGGAGAAGATGATTGGAGATGGCATATGTACGATACTGTTAAAGGATCTGATTGGTTGGGTGATCAAGACAGTATAGAATATTTGTGCAAAGAAGCTCCACGAGCAGTCTTAGAATTAGAGAGGTATGGAGTTCCATTTAGCCGTACCGAGGATGGAAAAATATATCAAAGACCTTTTGGTGGAATGACTAAAAATTATGGAAATGAAACTGTTCAAAGAACTTGTGCAGCAGCAGATAGAACTGGGCATGCTATTTTACACACAATGTATGGCCAAGCATTAAAACATAATACAGAATTTTTTATAGAATACTTTGCTTTAGATTTGTTAATGAAAGATGGAGAGTGTAAAGGTTTAATAGCATGGAATTTAAATGATGGAACTATTCATAGATTTAGATCTCATATAACAATTATAGCAACTGGTGGATATGGAAAAACATATTACTCATCTACATCTGCTCACACTTGTACTGGTGATGGTAATGCTATGGTTTTAAGAGCTGGTTTACCTTTACAAGATATGGAGTTTGTACAATTCCACCCTACAGGGATCTATGGACATGGAACTTTAATATCCGAAGGAGTTAGAGGTGAAGGAGGATACTTATTAAATTCTAAAGGTGAAAGATTTATGGAAAGATACGCTCCAAAAGCTAAAGATCTTGCATCTAGAGATGTAGTAAGCAGATCAATAGCAGTTGAAATTAATGAAGGAAGAGGAGTTGGGAAAGAAAAGGATCATGTTCATCTTCATTTAGACCATTTAGATCCAGAAGTGATCGAGAAAAGACTTCCAGGAATTTCAGAGTCTTCAAGATTATTTGCAGACGTTGATGTTACGAAAGAACCAATACCAGTTGTTCCTACAGTTCATTATAATATGGGTGGAATTCCAACAAATTATAAAGCTGAAGTTTTAACAGTAAATGGTTCAGAAAAAATTGTACCTGGACTTATGGCAATAGGTGAAGCAGCATGTGTTTCAGTTCATGGTGCTAACAGATTAGGATCAAATTCATTAATTGATTTAGTTGTCTTTGGAAGAGCTGCTGCAAAAAGAGCTGCAGAACTAGTTAAACCAGGAACTCCACATGAGAAAATCTCAGATTCAGAAACTGAAAAATGTTTAGATAGATTTGAAAAATTAAGAAAAGGAAATGGAACAAATAGAACTGCCGATTTAAGATTAGCTATGCAAAAAACTATGCAGTCGAAGTGTGCAGTATTTAGAACTGAAAAAACTTTAAAAGAAGGGGTAGAAGAAATAAGAAAGCCATTTGAAGGAATGGAATCTATATCAGTAAAAGATAAATCTTTAATTTTTAATACTGATTTAGTTGAAACTTTAGAATTTGATAACTTAATAAGACAGGCGATAGTTACACTAGATTCTGCATATGAAAGAAAAGAAAGCAGAGGAGCTCATGCACGAGAAGATCATCCAAAAAGAGATGATAATAACTTTATGAAACACACATTATCTTGGTGTAAAGGGAGTGAAACAAAAATTTCTTATAGAGATGTACATAGATCAACTTTAACAAATGATGTACAATATTTTCCACCACAAGAAAGAGTTTACTAATGGTACAAATAAATTTACCTAAAAATTCTAAAGTACAAAAAGGCAAATTTTATAAAGATAAAACAGGTTCAAAAAATATTAGAAAGGTAAATATTTATAGATGGGATCCATCTAGCGGTGAAAATCCTCGTATAGATACATACGAAGTTGACATGGATAATTGTCCATCAAAAGTATTAGATCTTTTAAATAAAATTAAAAATGAAATAGATCCATCCATTGCCTATAGAAGATCTTGTGCCCATGGTGTCTGTGGCTCTTGCGCAATGAATATGGATGGAAAAAATGGCTTAGCATGCACAAAACCTCATAAAGAAATTAAAGGTGATATTAATATTTATCCTTTGCCTCATTTAAAAGTTCAAAAAGATTTAATTGGAGATTTAAGCACTTTATATAAACAATATGAGTCAGTTGAACCATGGTTAAAGATTTCAAAAAAAGATGAAGGTAAAGAAAACTTGCAATCTATAGAAGACAGATCAAAATTAGATGGTCTTTATGAATGTATAATGTGTGCATGTTGTTCAACCTCATGCCCAAGTTATTGGTGGAATGGAGATAAATATTTAGGTCCAGCAGTTTTGTTACAAGCGTATAGATGGATTATAGATAGTAGAGACGAAGATAGAAAAGAGAGATTAAAGAAAGTTGCTGATGAACTAAAGCTTTATAGATGTCATACTATTATGAATTGTACTAATGCATGCCCAAAAGGCTTAAATCCTGCAAAAGCAATAGCGTCTATAAAGAAAATGCTTGCAACAGGTTAATTACTTAATTAAATAATTTTAACCATGAATTTAATTCAACATTTTGTAAATGGAAAAATAATTTCAGGAAAATCAGAGAGAAGAGGAAAAGTATTTAATCCTGCAATTGGTGAACAAGAGTCAGAAGTAATATTAGGTTTAAAATCAGATTTAGATGAAGCTGTAGAAATAGCAAAAAAAGCTTTTGAGACTTGGTCTTTAAAACCACCAATTCAAAGAGCAAGAATTATGTTTAAATTCAAAGAATTAATAGAAAAAAATTCTGATGAGTTAACCAAAATGATAGTTTCTGAACATGGCAAAGTGTATGAGGATGCGAAAGGTTCATTAATAAGAGGACTCGAGGTAGTAGAGTTTACTTGTGGAATTCCTCAAGTTTTAAAAGGTGAATTTACAGAAAACGTTGGAACAGATATTGATAGTTGGTCAATAAGGCAACCACTTGGTGTTTGTGCAGGTATAACTCCATTTAATTTTCCAGCAATGGTTCCAATGTGGATGTTTCCAATGGCTATTGCTTGTGGAAATACTTTTGTATTAAAACCATCAGAAAAAGATCCTTCCATTTCAATTAAATTAGCGCAGCTATTTAAAGAAGCTGGGCTACCGGACGGAGTGTTTAATGTCATAAATGGTGACAAGGAAGTTGTTGATGCAATTTTAACTAACAAAGATATTAAAGCTGTAAGTTTTGTAGGATCAACTCCAATTGCAAAATATATTTATGAGAATGCAGCCAAAAATGAAAAAAGAGTTCAAGCTTTAGGAGGAGCAAAAAATCACTGTGTTGTGATGCCTGATTGTGATTTAGATCAGGCTGTTAATGGTCTAATGGGAGCAGCTTATGGATCTGCTGGTGAAAGATGTATGGCTCAATCAGTGGCAGTTGCAGTTGGAAATATTGGAGATAATTTAGTTAATGAATTATCAAAAAAAGTTGAAGCATTAAAAGTTGGACCAGGTATGGACAAAAAATCTGAAATGGGACCCTTAGTTACGAAAGAGCATTTAGAAAAAGTTAAGGGTTACGTTGATCTAGGGGTTAAAGAAGGAGCAAAATTAGTAGTTGATGGAAGAAACCTAAAACTACAAGGCTATGAAAACGGTTACTATATAGGTGGATGTTTGTTTGACCATGTTAAAAAAGATATGAGAATTTATAAAGAAGAAATTTTTGGTCCTGTTCTTTCTGTGGTTAGAGTAAAAGATTTTGATGAAGCTACTCAGCTAATTAATGATCATGAGTTTGGTAATGGAACGAGTATTTATACTAGAGATGGAGATGTTGGAAGAACGTTTGCTAGTAATATTAAAATTGGAATGGTTGGTATAAATATACCTATACCTGTGCCAGTGGCATTCCATAGTTTTGGTGGTTGGAAACGATCTTTATTTGGAGATCAACATATGCATGGAGTAGAAGGTGTGAGATTTTATACAAAACTTAAAACAATAACTTCAAGATGGCCATCTGGATTAAGATCAGATCCTGAATTTGTTATGCCTACAATGAAGTAATAATATGTCAAAAAAAATATCATTAATTGGTGCCGGACAAATTGGTGGAACACTCGCACACTTAATTGGTTTAAAGGAACTAGTAGATGAAGTTGTAATGTTTGACGTTGCAAGCGGTATTGCAAAAGGAAAAGCGTTAGATATAGCTCAATCATCATCGGTCGATGGTTTTAATGTTAAATTATCTGGAACAGATAATTATGAAGATATAAAAGACTCCGATGTAATTATTATAACTGCAGGTGTTCCAAGAAAACCTGGTATGAGCAGAGATGATTTATTAGGAATAAATTTAAAAATTATAAAACAGGTAGCAGAAGGTATAAAAAAAAATGCACCTAATGCATTTGTAATATGTATTACTAATCCTTTAGATGTTATGGTGATGGCTTTTCAAAAATACTCAGGACTTCCAGCAAATAAAGTTGTTGGAATGGCAGGAATATTGGACAGCTCAAGATTCAAGTTGTTTTTGTCACTTGAACTTAAAATTCCTGTTAAAGAAATAGAAGCAATGGTTATGGGCGGCCACGGAGATACAATGGTTCCCTTACCAAGATTTACAAAAGTTTCAGGCAAACCATTATTGGATTTAGTTAAAGAGGGAAAATTATCATCAGAAAGATTAGAAGAAATTAATCAAAGAACCAGAGATGGTGGTGCTGAAATTGTTAAATATTTAGAAAAAGGTTCGGCATTTTATGCTCCAGCAGCATCAGGAGTTCAAATGGCTGAAGCATACTTAAAAGATGAAAAAAAATTACTTCCATGTGCTGTAAAGCTTAATGGAGAGTATGGTGTTAAAAATATTTTTGCAGGAGTTCCAGTTATAATTGGAAAGAATGGCGTGGAGAAGATTGAAGAAATAAATTTAGATGAAAAAGAAAAAAGCCAATTTATGCATTCAATAGATGCAGTTAAAAAATTATGGGAAGCAGCTTCAGCAATAGATAAAGATCTTTCTAAATAATAATGAATATTCACGAGCATCAAGCTAAAGAAATTTTAAAAAAATATGGTGCAATTGTACCTGAAGGTGTTTTTTCACACTCAGTTGAAGAATTATTGCAAAAGGCAAAATCATTAAAAACGGAAAAATTTGTTTTAAAAGCGCAGATTCACGCGGGAGGAAGAGGAAAGGCAGGAGGGATAAAAATTGTAAATACAATAGAAGAGTTAAATTCAGCAGCTAAAGAAATGTTAGGAAAAAAATTGATAACTCACCAGACGGGACCCCAAGGAAGAGAAGTTAAAAGACTATATGTTGAATCATCTTCAGAAATTGAAAAAGAATTTTATCTTTCATGTTTAGTTGATAGAGCAAGTTCTAAGATAGCATTTATTTCAAGTGATCAAGGTGGAATGGATATTGAAGATGTTGCAAAAAATAATCCAAAAAAAATTGTAACCACAAAAATTAATTTAGACGACAAAATATCAGATAAAGATTGTGAAAAAATTGTAGAAATATTTAATTTAAGTCCAGATGCAAAAAAACAAGCAATAAATTTAATTAAATCAATATACAAAATGTTTATTGATGTAGATGCTAATCTTGTTGAAATAAATCCTTTGATTTTAACTAAAGAAAATAAAATTATTTGTCTGGATGCAAAAATGAGCTTTGATGACAATGCATTATTTAGAAATCCAGAAATTTTAAATTTAAGAGATTTAAATGAGGAAGAAGAAATTGAGATAGAAGCAAATAAACATGGTTTGTCCTATATAAAATTAGAAGGTAGCATAGGATGTATGGTTAATGGCGCAGGTTTAGCGATGGCAACAATGGATATAATAAAATTATATGGAGAAGAGCCTGCAAATTTTTTAGATGTTGGTGGAGGAGCATCAAAAGAAAAAGTTTCAAAAGCATTTAAAATAATTTTGTCAGATAAAAATGTAAAAGGAATTTTGATAAATATATTTGGTGGTATTATGAGATGTGATGTTCTTGCACAAGGAGTTGTAGATGCTGCCAAAGAAGTTAAAATAGAAGTTCCTTTGATTGTAAGATTAGCTGGAACAAAATTTGAAGAAGGAAAGAAAATATTAGATAATTCAGGCTTAAAAATTATATCAGCTTCAGATTTATCTGATGCAGCAAAAAAAGTAGTAGAATCAATAAAATAAAATGTCAATTTTAGTTAACAAGAACACAAAAGTAATATGTCAGGGTTTTACAGGAAAACATGGCACATTTCATTCTGAACAGGCGATTAAATATGGAACTAATTTAGTTGGAGGTGTAACGCCAAAAAAAGGTGGTCAAATGCACCTATCAAAGCCAGTTTTTAATTCTGTTAGAGAAGCAAAAGAAAAAACTGGTGCAAATGCTTCAATGATTTATGTGCCTGCTAAATTCGCAGCCTCTGCAATTATAGAAGCTGCTGAAGCTTCAATAGAATTAATAACATGTATTACAGAAGGAATACCAGTTTTAGACATGCTAAGAGTTAAAAAAAAACTAATCAATTCTAATTCAAGATTAATTGGCCCAAATTGTCCTGGAATAATTACTCCAGAAGAATGTAAAATTGGAATAATGCCAGGAAATATTCATAAAAAAGGGTCTGTTGGAATTGTATCAAGGTCTGGAACTTTAACTTACGAAGCTGTGGCACAGACTACAAATAATGGATTAGGACAGTCAACATGCATAGGTATTGGTGGAGATCCCATAAATGGAACGAACTTTATCGATTGTTTAGATTTATTTTTAAATGATCAAGAAACAGAGTCCATATTAATGATAGGTGAAATAGGTGGAACAGCCGAAGAAGAAGCTGCAGAATTTTTTAAAAACCATAAAATAAAGAAACCTATCGTTGGCTTTATAGCTGGAATCACAGCGCCAACAGGAAGAAGAATGGGTCATGCGGGAGCGATAATTTCTGGGGGAAAAGGTGGAGCAGAAGATAAAATAAAAAAAATGGAAGATTGCGGTATAACAATTGCAAAATCACCTGCAGAAATTGGCAAAACACTATTAAACAAATTGTCTAATTGAAATATACTCTTTAAGCATTATACTAAGTCATTAAATGGCATCATCAAAAAACTCAGAATATCAAAAAACATCTTTTTTATCTAAAAGTAACAGTGCTTTTATAGAGCAAATGTATCTAAAATTTATTAATAGAGAATCTGATTTGCCAGAAAGCTGGGAAAAGTATTTTTTAGAAATTGGTGAAGAATTTGAGATTATTGCAAAGGAAATAAATGGACCTTCTTGGAATCCAATTAAAAAAAAAATTAATTTAGATATGATACAGGAAAGCTTCGAAGAAAAAAAAAATAGTTTAAAAACTACAGTTAATAAAGAAGAGCTTTCTGAAGAGAATAGAAGATCAATTAGAGCAGTATCACTTATAAGATCTTATAGACAAAGAGGACATTTAATTGCAAATCTTGACCCTTTAGAATTAAGGGAAATCGAGTATTTAGATGAATTACACCCAGAAAGTTATGGATTTAATAAAGAAGACTATAATAAAAAAATTTACTTAGATGGAATAGCAAATAGAAATTATTCAACTATAAAAGATATTTTATCTTTTTTAAGAAAAACTTATTGTGGAAAGATCGGCTATGAGTATATGCATATTTCTAATCCAACAGAAAGAAAATGGTTCAGGGATAGAGTTGAAAAAGATGAAAATGCTTTACAATTTACAAAAAATGGAAAGGAAGCAATTTTAAATAAAATTATTCAAGCAGATGGATTTGAAAAATTTTTACACACAAAATATGTTGGGACAAAAAGATTTGGTCTAGATGGAGCAGAAAGCTTAATTCCTGCATTAGAGCAAGTAATTAAAATTGGTGGCCAAAATAATGTGAAAGAGGTCAAAATTGGAATGTCTCACAGAGGTAGACTAAATGTTTTGGCAAATGTTTTACAAAAATCATACAAAAGAATATTCAACGAATTTGCTGGAGAAATAGACCCTTCATCAAAAGATGATAGTGCTGGTGATGTAAAATATCATTTAGGAGCATCATCGGATAGAGTGTTTGATAATAATTCGGTACATGTAAGTCTTACAGACAATCCATCTCATTTAGAAGCTGTAAATCCTGTTGTTTTAGGTCAAACAAGAGCAAAGCAATTTTTTCATAATGATAAAGAGAGAAAAAAAGTAATTCCTATACTAATTCATGGCGATGCTTCATTTGCAGGTCAAGGAATTGTTGCAGAGTGTTTTGCAATGTCAGGTTTACCTGGCCATAATACTGGCGGTACAATTCATTTTATAATTAACAATCAAATAGGCTTTACAACAAGCCCAAGATTTGCTCGTTCGTCCCCTCATCCTTCCGATGTAGCAAAAATGGTGGACTCACCAATTATACATGCTAATGGTGATGATCCAGAATCTGTCGTATATGCAGCCAGAATAGCTGCGGAGTTTAGACTTAAATTTAATAGAGACGTAGTGGTTGATTTAGTATGTTACAGAAGATTTGGTCATAATGAAGGAGACGAACCTTCATTCACGCAACCTTTAATGTACAAAAAAATTAAATCTCATTCATCAACAGTAAAAATATATGGCGATAAATTAATAAATGAAAAAACTATTTCACCTGAAGATTTAAATAATCATATTAAAAAATTTAAAGACCTTTTAAGTGATCAATACAAAAATGCAAAAAATTATAAGCCTAAAATTGAATGGTTTGAGGGAACATGGTCAAGATATAAGCCAAGAAGAGGACAAGATAAAAGGGGCGATACAGGTTATTCAACAGCAAAACTTTTGGAAATCTCAGATAAAATACACTCATTTTCACCTGGACTTAATATTCACAAAACCATAGTAAAAATTTTTGAGGCCAGAAAAAATTCTATGAATAATGGGAAAGAAATTGACTGGTCTACTGCTGAAGCCCTAGCGTTTGGTTCATTATTAGAAGAAGGATATCCAGTAAGACTTGTTGGACAAGATTCGGGAAGAGGAACTTTTAGCCAGAGGCATTCAGTTCTAAGAAATCAAATTGATAATTCAAGATATATTCCACTAAATAATATTTCATCAAAACAAAAAAAATTTGAGATAGTTGATAGCTTTTTATCTGAATTGGCTGTTTTAGGTTTTGAATATGGGTATAGTTTAGTAGAGCCTAACACGTTAACTATTTGGGAAGCTCAATTTGGCGACTTTGCAAATGGTGCCCAGGTTATAATTGATCAATTTATTTCGTCTGGGGAAAGAAAATGGTTGAGAGCTTCTGGTTTAGTATTGTTATTGCCACACGGTTTTGAAGGTCAAGGTCCAGAACATTCATCTGCAAGATTAGAAAGATTTTTACAATTATGTTCAAATGATAATATGCAAGTAATGAATTGTACTACCCCTGCAAATTATTTTCACGCCTTAAGAAGACAAATGCACAGAGATTTTAGAAAGCCTTTGATTATGATGACACCAAAATCTTTACTAAGAAATAAATATTGTGTTTCACAAATTGATGATTTTAGTAAAAAAAATTCTTTCCATAGAGTTTTATGGGATCATGCAATGGACCCAAAAACCAAAGGATTTGTTAAATTAAAAAAAAATAATGAAATAAAAAAAGTAATATTATGTTCAGGGAAAATATATTTTGATCTTTTATCAGCTAGAGAAAAACTAAAAAAAGATGACGTTATTTTATTTAGAATTGAACAACTTTATCCTTTTCCAGCAAAAAGCTTAGTAAAAGAAATTAAACCCTTTGCAAAAAATGCTAAATTTTACTGGTGTCAGGAAGAACCAAAAAATATGGGCGCATGGTTGTTGGTGAGAGATTATATACAATGGACATTGGACTATATAAAAGCTAAAAATAGACAAATTTCTTATATTGGGAGAAATCCTGATGCAACACCGGCTACTGGTTATGCAAAAAGGCATTTAGCTCAACAAAAAGAAATAATTGATATAGTTTTTAATTAAAAATGACAGAAAAAATTTTAGTACCCGTATTAGGAGAGAGTATTACAGAAGCAACTATTTCTAAATGGTTAAAAAATAAAGGTGATAGTATTAACGTTGACGAAGCCTTAGTAGAATTAGAGACAGATAAAGTGAATTTAGAAGTTCCATCTCCTGTAGATGGCATATTAACAGCTATAAATTTCAAAGAAGGAGATACTGTAGAAGTAGGTGCCGTACTAGGAGAAATTTCAAGTGGATCGGCAGAAAATAAAAAAGTTGATGTTAAAAGCAATGACAAGGAACCTAAAAAAGAATCTGAAAATGTAATTAATTTTGAAAAAGAAAAAAAACAAAAACCAAAAATCTTTGAAGTTGAAAAAAAAGAGGAACCATTAGTTTTAACTAAAGAGGAACCATTAGTTTTAACCAAAGAAGAGCCAAGTAACCAAAAAACGATTAGTCAAAAAGTATTGTCTCCAGCAGTAAGAAAAATTGTAGAAGAAAACAACATCGATACTAGTTCTGTTAAGGGAACAGGTAGATCTGGTCAAATTTTAAAAGGTGATTTAATCAGTTTAATGGGTTCAGCTCCACAACCATCTGAAAGAAAAATAAAATATGGTCAAGAAGAGAGAATTAAAATGAGTAGACTAAGACAGACCATAGCAAAAAGACTAAAAGAAGCACAAGAAAATGCAGCTATGTTAACTACATTTAACGAAGTTGATATGACCAATATTATTGAAATGAGAAAAAATAACCAAGAAGATTTTCAGAAAAGATTTGGAATAAAACTTGGTTTTATGTCTTTTTTTGTTAAAGCTTGCGTGCTTGGACTAAAAGCATTTCCGGAAATCAATGCTGAGATAGAAGGTCAAGAAATTGTATATAAAAATTATTATAATATAAGTTTTGCAGTTGGAACTGAAAAAGGTTTAGTAGTTCCTGTGCTAAGAAATGCAGATGAATTATCATTTGCAGAAATAGAAAAAAATATAAAAATAATTTCTGAAAAAGCTAGAGATGGAAAATTAATTATTGAAGATTTACAAGGTGGAACATTTACAATAAGCAATGGAGGAGTATATGGTTCAATGCTTTCAACCCCAATTCTTAATCCACCACAATCAGGAGTTCTTGGGATGCATAATATAGTTGAAAGACCAATTGCTAAAGACGGAGAAGTTGAAATTAGACCTGTGATGTATTTAGCTTTATCTTACGACCATAGAATAATAGATGGAAAAGATTCGGTATCTTTTTTAAAATTAATAAAAGACAATCTTGAGGATCCAAGAAAATTATTTTTAGACCTATAAAATGGCAGAAAAATTTCAAGCAACTATAATTGGAGGTGGCCCTGGAGGCTATGTTTGTGCAATAAGGTTGGCTCAACTAGGTATTAAAACTGCATGCATTGAATCCAGAGGAACTCTAGGAGGAACTTGTTTAAATATTGGATGCATACCTTCAAAAAACTTACTAAATTTCTCTGAAAATTTTCACAAAGCTAAAAATTTCTCAAAAATTGGAATTGAAGTTGGCGAAGTTAAGCTAAATCTTCAAAAAATGATGCAAAATAAGGATAAAGCGGTAATGAATTTGACGAAAGGAGTAGAATTTTTATTTAAAAAAAATAAAGTAACTTATTTTAAAGGAACTGGTAAATTAAAATCACCATCTGAAATAATAATTATAGATAAAGATAACAAAGAAACAAATATTCAATCAGATAATATAATTATAAGTACTGGCTCAGAGCCAGTACCTCTTCCAGGAATTGAATTTGATGAGGAAAAAATAATATCTTCTACTGGAGCTCTATCATTAAAATCTGTACCAAAAAAAATGTTAGTTGTTGGTGGAGGATATATTGGTCTAGAAATGGGATCTGTCTGGTCAAGACTAGGGACAGAGGTACATGTAATTGAATTTTTAGACCATATCACACCAGGCATGGATAAAGAAATTTCAAAAGAATTTATGAAAATTTTAAAAAAACAAGGTTTGAATTTTCATTTAAAAACTAAAGTTGAAAAAATATCAAAATCAAAAAATGGAGTTATAGTTGAAACTTCAGATAAAGAAGGAAAAAAAATAAAATTTGAAAGTGATGTAGTTTTAATTTCTGTAGGTAGAAAGCCTTATACAGAAAATCTAAATATAGAACAAATAGGAATAAAACTAGACGAAAAAAAAAGAATTAAAGTTAATAAAAATTATCAAACAAATATAAAAAATATTTATGCTATTGGAGATGTTATTGATGGCCCAATGCTAGCCCACAAAGCTGAAGAAGAAGGTATAGCTGTTGCTGAACTAATCTCAGGTCAATCAGGTCATGTAAATTATGAAGTTATACCTGGTGTTATTTATACAACACCAGAAGTAGCTTCAGTAGGAAAAACTGAAGAAGAACTTATAGAAAAAAATCAAAAATATAAAATTGGAAAGTTTCCTTTTATGGCTAATTCAAGAGCAAAAGCAATTGACGAATCAGATGGTTTTGTAAAAATTTTAGCAGATGCAACTACAGATAAAGTTTTAGGTGTTCATTTGATAGGCCCTCATGCAGGAGAGTTAATTGCAGAAATGGCAATAGCAATGGAATTTGGGGCTAGCTCTGAAGATATTGCAAGAACTTGCCATGCTCATCCTACTTTTTCTGAGGCTGTGAAAGAAGCAGCTTTATCAGTAGAAAAAAGACAAATTCACTCGTAGTATATTTTCATATGAAAATATGAAAATTCCAATTTTATTACCAAATATATTTGATCATCCATTTACCTATAAGTCTTCTGGGAAAACCTAAAATTTGGTGATTATGTTGAAGTACCATTTGGAAAAAGTAAAAAAATTGGAATTGTTTGGGATGAATTTGAAAAAAATAATAACAAAAAATATTTATTAAAAAACATAATTAGAAAATTAGAAATCCCACCTCTTAATTTAGAAACAATTAATTTTTTAAAATGGTTTTCAGAATACAATTTAGTTCCAATAGGTATGTCATTAAAATTACACTTATTAAGCAATGAAGCAATTGAGATACAAAATAAAAAAGAATTACAAAAATATAATTTATTTAAAAAACCCAGTAAAATAAAGCTTTCTGACGAACAATTAACTTCAGTAAAAGATATAACAAAAAATGATAATAAATTTAGAGTACATGTAATTCAAGGAACAACAGGATCAGGAAAAACAATTGTATATTTTAATAGTATAAAAAAAAAAATAAATGAAGGTTTTCAGGGTTTGATTCTATTACCTGAAATAGGATTAACTGGGGAATTTCAAAAAAAATTCAAAGAATTTTTTGGTTTTAATGCTGCTTTATGGCATTCATCAGTAACAAAAAAAAATAAAAAGATCATCTGGAACGGTATTGCTACAGGAAAAATTAAAGTACTAATTGGAGCAAGATCTTCATTATTTTTACCTTTTTCTAATCTTGGAATAATTATTGTAGATGAAGAACATGACCAATCTTATAAACAAGATGAGGGTATAATTTATAATGCTAGAGATATGGCTATTTCGAGGGCGTCTTTTGCAAATATACCAATAAATTTAGTTACAGCTGTACCTTCTATAGAAACTTTCAATAATATAAAAAAAGGAAAATATTTTCATTCAAGAATATATAAAAGGTATTTGGATGCCAGCCTACCAAATCACGAAATTATAAACTTAAATAAAAGTAGTTTAAAAAGTAATCCATGGATATCTGATAAAACAATTGAAAAAGTAAAAGAACATTTAGATAAAAAAGACCAAGTACTTTTTTTTGTAAACAGAAGAGGATTCTCTCCTTATGTTCTTTGTAAAAAATGTCTAAAAGTACATACATGCCCCAATTGTTCTATAAATTTAGTTTACCATAAAAAAAAAGAAAATTTAATTTGTCATTATTGTGGATACAAGACAAAATTAATTAGAAAATGTAATGATAGCGAAAATTGTGAATATGTATTTAGCGGTCCAGGTGTTGAAAGAATTTATGAGGAAACTAAAAAAATTTTTCCAGATAAAAAAATAACTATTTTTTCAAGCGACACAATGAATAAAAAATCTTCTTCAGAAATATTAGAAAAAATAAAAAATAATAAAATTCAAATTTTGATTGGTACTCAACTTATTTCAAAAGGATTTCATTTCCCAAATTTAAATTGTATAATTGTTGTAGATTTGGATTTAACTTTACAGGGACATGATTTAAGATCAGCAGAAAAGAACTTACAATTATATCATCAGTTGTCAGGAAGAGCAGGAAGAGCAGGAAAATTAGCTACAGTATATTTTCAAACTTATAATGTTAAATCAAAAGTTGTTTCAGAAATTACAAATGTTAATCCTGATATATTTTTAGAAAAAGAATTAATACTTAGAAAGAAAAATAACTTACCTCCATTTGAAAAATTTATATCTATTATATTAAGTGGAAAAAATGAAAAAAAAATTGAAACATTCGCTTACAAACTAAAAGACAAGCTAGTTAAGAATTTGAATGCAAAAATATTAGGACCTGTCATTGCTCCAATATTTAAAATTAATAAAAATTTTAGATTTAGAATACTGATCAGGTCAAAGAAAACACATAAAATACAAAAACAGCTCTCAAATATTTTAAGCAATTTTAAAAATGATAGAGAAATAAAACTAGCGGTTGATGTTGACCCAATAAGCTTTAATTAAAGCCCTTAAATTAAGCTTTTTTGCGAACGTGTCGCTTGAAGAGATTAATTTCATATGCTAATTAAATCCAACTTTTAGAAAACCTCATAATTAATAAGGATAAAAATTGAGCGACAAAAATAGATTTTCGGACTCTTCTGCAAAAAGCTATTCTCAAGCGCTTTACGAACTTGCAAATGAGGAAAAAAAAATAAATGATGTTGAAGAGCATGCAGTCTCAATTATTAAACTTATTTCACAAAGTGAAGATTTTAATTCTCTAATTAAAGATCCAACAAATAAACAAGATGATCAAATAAATTCAATTAATATAATTTTCGAAAGATTTAATTTAAATAGTTTGCTAAAGAAATTTTTAAATTTTTTAGTAATGAAAAGAAGATTTTTTTATGTTGAAAAAATTCTAAAAGATTTTGTAATGATTTGTTCAAAAAACCGTGGAGAAATTTCTGCACAATTAACTGTAGCTAAAAAACTAAACGTAAATGAAATTAATAAAATAAAAGATGAACTGTCACAAAATTTTGGATCAAATGTTAAATTAAATTATACTTATGATCCAGATTTAATAGGTGGATTAATTATGCAAGTAGAAAGTGTTATGATTGATACATCAATTAAAAATAAATTACAAAAAATAGAAAATAAAATGATAGAGGCATAAATGGAAATAAATCCTTCAGAAGTAACAAAAATATTAAAAGAACAGATAAAAAAATTTGGGGATAAAGCAGAAGTAACTGAAGTTGGACAAGTTTTATCCGTAGGTGATGGTATTGCGAGAATATACGGTCTAGATAATGTTCAAGCAGGAGAGATGGTCGAATTTTCTGACGGTTCAAAAGGTATGGCTTTAAATTTAGAAAGTGACAATGTTGGAGTTGTAATTTTTGGTGACGATAGAGCTGTAAAAGAAGGTGATACAGTAAAAAGAACAGGAGCAATTGTTGATACCCCTGTGGGAAAAGAATTATTAGGAAGAGTAGTTGATGGGTTAGGAAACCCAATAGATGGCAAAGGTGCACTAGATAAAAGTATTAAAAAAAGTAGAGTTGAAGTTAAAGCTCCAGGAATAATTCCAAGAAAATCTGTAAATGAGCCAATGCAATCAGGACTTAAATCAGTCGATAGTTTAGTTCCAATTGGGAGAGGTCAAAGGGAATTAATAATAGGTGATAGACAAACCGGAAAAACTGCAGTTGCCATCGATACTATTATTAATCAGAAAAAAATAAATGAATCTAATGATGAAAAACAAAAGTTATATTGTATTTATGTTGCAATTGGTCAAAAAAGGTCAACTGTAAGACAAATAGAAAAATCTTTGGAAGAAGCTGGAGCTATGGAATATACAACTATAGTTGCAGCAACAGCATCAGATGCTGCCCCACTTCAATTTTTAGCCCCATATACTGGGTGTGCTATGGGAGAATATTTCAGAGACAATGGAATGCATGCATTAATTATTTATGATGATTTGTCTAAGCAAGCAGTTGCATATAGACAAATGTCATTATTATTAAGAAGACCTCCTGGCAGAGAGGCTTATCCTGGAGACGTTTTTTATTTGCATAGTAGGCTTTTAGAAAGAGCGGCAAAACTTAGTGATGAGCACGGAGGAGGTTCTCTAACAGCACTTCCAATTATTGAAACACAAGGCGGAGATGTATCTGCTTTTATTCCAACCAATGTTATTTCAATTACTGATGGCCAAATATTTCTTTCAACAGATTTATTTAATCAAGGGATTAGACCAGCAATTAATGTTGGTTTATCTGTATCTAGAGTTGGATCTTCAGCTCAAACAAAAGCTATGAAAAAAGTTTCTGGTTCAATGAAATTGGAATTAGCGCAATATAGAGAAATGGCTGCATTTGCCCAATTTGGATCAGATTTAGATGCCTCAACTCAAAAATTATTAAACAGAGGTTCAAAATTGACAGAGCTTTTGAAACAAAAACAATATTCACCAATGACAGTTGCGGAACAAGTAATCTCAGTATTTTGTGGAGTTAAAGGATATTTGGACGATTTAGAACTTAAAGACATATCTTCTTTTGAAAGAAAAATTATTGAAAAATGTAAATCTGAAAAACCAGAAATTTTGGACTCAATTTCTAAATCTGGAAAATTAGAAGAAGATACTGAAAATTTATTAGTAGAAACTATTAAAGAATTAAAACAAAAATTTAACTCTTAAAAATATGGCTAGTTTAGATGATTTAAAAAAAAGAATTTCTAGTGTTAAATCTACACAGAAAATTACTAAAGCTATGAAAATGGTTGCAGCTGCAAAGCTAAGAAAAGCTCAAGAAAATGCTGAAAAAGGAAGACCTTATTCTAAAAAAATGAATAACATTATTCTTAATCTTTCAAGTGGAATATCTGATAAAGAAAATGCACCAAAACTTCTTTCAGGAACTGGAGAAGATAAAACTCACCTATGTGTAGTTATGACATCAGACAGAGGCTTGTGTGGAGGTTTTAATACAAATATTACTAAAAAAGCAAAACAATATTTTCAAAAAATATTAAAAGAAAATAAAGTATTAAAGATTATAACTGTTGGGTCAAAAGGTTATGATCAATTAAAAAGACAATATAAGGAAAATATAGTTGAAAAAATTTCATTTAAAGATTCAAAAAATATTAATTATTTTGATGCAGATAAAGTTGGAAAAATTATAATTGATAGATTTGAAAAAAAAGAATTTGATGTATGTACGATTTTTTATAATCAATTTAAAAATGTTATTACTCAAATACCACAGGAACAACAAATTATACCTTTAAAAACTAATGAAGAAAAAGAAACTAACTCAGACAGTAGCTATGAGTTTGAACCAGAAGAAGATGAAATTTTGAGTAACTTATTACCTAAAAATATTTCTACACAGATTTTTAAAGCAATGTTGGAGAATTCAGCTAGCGAACAAGGTTCAAGAATGAGTGCCATGGATAATGCAACTCGAAATGCAGGGGAAATGGTTGATAAACTTACAATTCAGTATAATAGAAGTCGTCAAGCTGCAATTACTAAAGAACTAATCGAAATAATATCGGGAGCAGAAAGTTTATAATTATGAGAAAAGGAAAAATTACACAGATAATCGGAGCAGTAGTAGATGTTAAATTTGATGGGGAGTTGCCTGAGATTTTAACTGCATTAGAATGTAATAATGCTGGCAATAGACTTGTTTTAGAAGTTGCACAACACTTAGGAGAGTCAAGTGTTAGAACGATTGCCATGGATGCAACTGAAGGATTAAAAAGAGGAGATGAAGTTATAGATACTGGTTCTCCAATTAAAGTTCCTGTAGGACCAGAAACACTAGGAAGAATTGTTAACGTTATAGGTGAACCTATTGACGAAAAAGGTGAAGTTAAAACTAAAGAAAGTTGGGCTATTCACAGAGCGGCACCAGAGTTTAATGACCAATCGACCGAAACAGAAATTCTAGTAACTGGAATTAAAGTAGTAGATCTCCTAGCGCCTTATGCAAAAGGTGGTAAAATTGGTTTGTTTGGTGGTGCGGGAGTAGGAAAAACAGTAATTATTATGGAATTAATTAACAACATTGCAAAAGCACATGGAGGCTTTTCTGTATTTGCTGGGGTTGGAGAAAGAACTAGAGAAGGAAATGATCTTTATCATGAAATGATAGAGTCGGGAGTTATTAAACCTGAAGGACCTGGATCAAAAGCTGCATTAGTTTATGGCCAAATGAATGAACCGCCTGGAGCTAGATCAAGGGTTGCTCTTACAGGATTAACAGTTGCAGAATATTTCAGAGATCAAGAAGGCCAAGACGTACTTTTTTTCGTAGATAATATTTTTCGATTTACTCAAGCAGGCTCTGAGGTATCAGCTTTATTAGGTAGAATTCCATCAGCAGTTGGTTATCAACCTACTTTAGCTACTGATATGGGAAATTTACAAGAAAGAATTACTACGACTAACAAAGGATCTATTACATCGGTACAAGCAATTTATGTTCCTGCTGACGATTTGACAGACCCAGCACCAGCAACATCATTTGCTCACTTAGATGCAACTACTGTATTATCAAGGCAGATTGCAGAACTTGGAATTTATCCAGCTGTTGATCCTTTAGATTCAACTTCTAGAATTTTAGATCCTAGAATTGTAGGTGATGAACATTATAGAGTTGCAAGAGAAGTTCAAAAAATTCTTCAAACATATAAATCTTTGCAAGACATAATAGCAATTTTAGGTATGGATGAATTATCAGAAGAAGATAAATTAATTGTTGCAAGAGCAAGAAAAATTCAAAGATTCTTATCACAACCTTTTTTCGTAGCGGAAGTTTTTACGGGTTCGCCAGGAAAACTAGTAGATTTAGAGTCAACAATTAAAGGATTTGATGCAATTTGTAAGGGTGAATATGATCATTTACCAGAAGCTGCTTTTTATATGGTTGGTACAATAGAAGAAGCAATTGAAAAAGCTGAGAAGATGGCTAAAGAAGTTGCATAATGAGCGAAGAATTTAAAGTTGAAATTGTAAATCCTGAAAAATCTTTTTTATCTGAAGAAAATGTAACAGAAGTTATAATACCAGCTTTTGAAGGTGAAATGGGAATTTTAAAAGATCATATTTCAATTATTTCTTTTTTAAAGCCAGGTATAATAAAAGTTTATTCAAAATCAGAGGAAAAAAAGTATTTTGTTGAAGATGGAATAGTGGAATTTAAAGATAATAATTTATCAATTTTAACCAGCTCAATTTTTAAAATTTCTGATCTTGACAGAAATAAAATAGATCAAATAGTTAAAGATGCTGAAAAAGAAACTGCAGTCGACAATATTGATGATCAAAAAAAATATTTAATTGATCAAAAAATTGAAGTTTTAAAAAATCTAAATTTAAATTAGTTTAAGATTTTAGATACTTCCCGTTTAAGGCTTTTATAAACATTAAGTTTAAAATTTACAGCTATTTTAGGTAAATCTTCTAAATCAATCCATTTCCAATCTAAGAACTCAGGATTTTTAGTTTTTATATTTATCTCAGATTCATTTCCAATAAATCTCATAACAAACCATTTTTGTGTTTGACCTTTAAATCTACCTTTCCAAATAATTCCTATTAAATGATCGGGTAATATATAAGTTAATTTTTCATCAATTTCATGAATAAACTCCACACTTGCTATACTGGTTTCTTCTTTTAATTCTCTTAAAGCAGCTTCATAATAATTTTCGTCTCCATCAACACCGCCCTGAGGCATTTGCCAAAAATTTTTTGGATTATCAATTCTTTTTGCAACAAAAATTTTATTTTCTTTATTAAGCAAAACTATTCCTACTCCTTTTCTTAAGGGTAGGTTTGAAAATTCTTTTTTCATCAATTAACCATTAAGTAATTTAATTGCAAAGTCCAATTGATTATCGGTTTTAGTATTAATTCTAAAATCATCTGAACTCTCTAAAACTTCTATATCTGGTACTATGCCAGTTCCAGAAATTGATTTTCCTGATGGTAAATAATATTTAGATATAGTTAGTCTTATGGCACCTTTATTTTTTAATGGTATTATAGATTGAACTGATCCTTTACCATAAGAATTTTCCCCAATCACAATTGCTCTTTTATGTTCCTTGAGAGCTCCAGCTACAATTTCTGATGCAGAGGCAGATCCATAATTAATTAAAACTATTAAAGTTTTCCCATTTATTATGTCACCTTTTTTTGCAAAGTATTTTCTATTTTCAGAAGATTTTCTACTTTTTGTAGATACAATTTCTCCGTTATTGAGAAAAAAATCTGATATTTTAACTGCTTGAGATAACAATCCCCCAGGATTATTTCTTAAATCAAGTACATATTTATTAATTTTATTTCTTTTAAAATTTTTAATTTTATCTTTTATTTGTTTTGAACTATTTTCGTTAAATGATGTAAGTCTTATATATCCAACATTTTCATCAATTATTTTTGATTTTACTGATTTAACTTCAATAATTTCTCTTACAATTTTAAAAACTAATGCTTTTTTTACTCCTTTTCTTCTAACTGTAATTTCTAGACTTGATCCAACCGGACCTCTCATAAGTTCTACTGCTTCTAATAAAGTTTTTCCTTGAACTTGGGTTTCATTTATCTTCACGATATAATCACCAGCTTTTACCCCTTCTCTTTCTGCAGGTGAGCCATCCATTGGTGTAATAACTTTTACAACACCAAATTCCATACCAACTTCTATTCCTAGACCACCAAATTTTCCACTAGTTTCAGTTTCCATTTCTATAAAACTTTCAGGAGACATATAAGCAGAGTAAGGGTCTAAAGATTGTAAGACACCGTTAATAGCAGCATCCATTGCATCACTTTGGTTAACTTCGTCTACATATTCATTATTTATTTTATCTAGAACTTCTCCAAACAAATCAATTTTATCGTAAATGCTTTGATTATTGGCAGCAAAACTCATTCTTGATACAAAAAATGTAATTATGAGAATAGTAATTAATTTAAATTTTTTACTCATATTATTATTTTTTCTTTAGGAATTAATTCAGACCATATTTTTTCAAGTTCATAAAATTTTCTTTTTTCTGGATTAAAGATATGAACTATTAAATCTATTCCATCAATCAACTTCCAGTCATTGCTATTTTGACCTTCAATTTTGCAATTAGCAATTCCATTAATTTTAAACTTTTCTAAAACTTGTTCTGACAGTGCCTGAATATGTCTAGAAGAAGTACCACTGGCAATAATCATATGGTCTGCTATAGAGGATTTATCTTTTAAATCAATTGATACTATGTCCAAGGCTTTATTCGAATCAAGTGTACTTATTATTATTTGTTTTAGATCCGAAATTTTATCCATTAATTAAATAAATTTTATCAAATTTTTCTTAATTTAGAAGAAGAAATATTAATTTTTTTAAATTTTATAAATATTAATCCTTTTGAATT
>CACEMT010000011.1 GCA_902560685.1 uncultured Pelagibacteraceae bacterium
CAACAAATCCAATACTGTTGTTACCATCTATATGAGTTATAGATTGAGAAATTTTTTTTATTTTAATTTTAGGCTTAGAATTGATTACTTTTTTCTTAATTCTGTCACAATACATTTTTAATCTAGAGAGACCATGGGAAGGAGCACCAACTAACTCAGCATTTATTAATGCTTTTGCACAAATTTTAGCATGATTTATAGTTAAACCATATTTGCAAAAAATACTTTTAATTAGATTTTCTAATTTTTTATTATTCATAAGCTTATGTTATACTTAACAAAGACGTTATATTAAACAATTATTCATTTATGAAAATTATAGACAGCACAACTTATTTTGAAGAAGACATGATGATTGACCTTAGGTTAAATATTTTAAATGATTATGTGGACCATTTTATTATCTCTGAAGCTAGATTTTCTCACAGTGGAGCAAAAAAAGAAATTAAATTCGATATAAACAAATTTCCAAAATTTAAAGATAAAATCACTCATTTAATAGTAGATAATGATCCTACAGATAACAATAGTGAACTAAATGATAGATCTAAAAGTATTAAAAGAATTAGTTATCAAAGAGATCATATCTCAAGCATACTAAATAAATTTTCTGGAGATGACTATATAATCCACAGTGATAATGACGAAATTCCAAATTTAGAAGAATTTGATTTTAAAATAAATAAAAACAAAATTATAATTTTTCAACAAATTTTATTTTATTATAAATTTAACCTAGGACTTCCAAATATTAAATGGTTTGGCTCTAAAGCTTGTAAAATAAAAGATTTATTATCTATTTCAAATTTAAGAGAGGTAAAAAATAAAAAATATAACTTTTTTAGAATAGATACTCTTTTTTCAGATCAAAAACATATTAACTTAAAAATTATTAAAAATGGAGGATGGCATTTTTCAAATTTTAAAACTATTGAAGAGTTAGAAAGAAAATTATTAAATGATGAAAATCATTCAGAATTTAAAAAAAATATAAATTCTAAAGATGAGATAATTTATAATTATAATAATAAATTAATTAACTATAACCACAATGCTGATAAAAAGTCAGAAAATAGATTTACAAAAACTAAATTAGAAAATCTGGATAATAAAATGTTACCTAAATATGTAATTGAAAATCAAAAAAAATATTCAGATTGGTTTTAACCTTTTCCTCTCCAAGGTATTGTTTTATCTATAATTTTTCTTATCGTTACATCAAATAAAAGGCCAAGCATTCCCATTACAAATATAGTTATCCATATAACTTCATATTGCATATATTTTCTTGCAACGTTTTCAACAAATCCAATACCTGATGTACCAGCTAAAAACTCTGCTGCAACCAATGTTCCCCAGCACATTCCAACAGCAACTCTTACACCTGTTAATATTTCAGGTAATGAATTAGGAAATATAACTTCCCTTAATATTTGCCATCTAGAAGCCCCCAATGAATGAGCAGCGTGAATTTTTGAAAGTTGAGTTCCTGATGCACCAGCTCTTGCTGATATAATCATAATAGAAAATGAAACCATAAATAGTAAAAATACTTTTCCAAGATTATCAATTCCAAAAACAGTAATTACCAATGGAGCCCAAGCAAGGGGAGGAACTGGTCTGTAAAGCTCAACTAATGGATCAAAAAATCCTTTAGCAAATCTATTTAGTCCCATAAATAAACCTAATGGAACACCAAAAATAATACCAAGTGTTAATCCTAAAAATACTCTTAAGAAAGAGTCCCATATATGTCCGGTTGGAACTGGTATTTTAAATGCATCAAACTCACCCGTTACAACATCTAGAACTTTACTTTTAAAGTTAGGTTTTACCGTTCCATCTTCACTGTGGACTGGATATTTTCCTGGCATAACATCTGCGATCCAATCAGGTAATATAAAACCAACTATTCGATTTACACCCATCATTTCATACCAAATCATTGGAATCATTTTAAATCCAACACTTGGTTTTAAAAGGTCTCCAAAAATTCTAAATGTATCAGAAGGTTTTGGAAGCCATCTGCCTGGACCATCTTCAGCACATGTTGGGCCACTAGCCACTATAGTTCCAGCAGGGAACAGTAACATGTCAATGTAAATTAAATTCCCTTGTTCATTTTTTTGAACAACATCAAATTCTCTAATTGATTTTTCCATTTCATTTAAAGCATTAGGTGGGAAAACACTTTCATATTCAATTCTTTGTCCTAGTTTTTTAATTTCCTTGATGAAAGTCATTTCTAATTCCTGACTATCATCCAAACCATCTTTATATTCTTTAATTTCTTTTCTGATTTCTTCTAATAGTTTTAGATATTGAGGGTTGTGATTTCTTAAAGCAAAAAACTCATCACTAATTTCATTTAATTCTTGTGCAGCACTATGAAATTTTAAACCTCTTTTGCTTTCTGGAAGTGGAGGAACTTCCATCCCAGTTGCGCCCCACCCAAGTTGTTTTTTTAATTCTTCTATTCTTTTATTTTCTTCTTCTGCACTTTTTATTGGAGGGTAGCTTACTTTTTGAAAGTCTTCTGTTAGCCATGATATTCTATTAGTTAATTCTTTAATTTTGTTTTTTGTTTCAAATTCTAAAAGATTTTCATCAGTTAATAGAGGTATAGTTTTTTTAGTTTTGTTAAGCAATTTAACAAATAATTCTTTATCTTGCTCTTTTAAGCCAGGTGAATTTTGAATAATTATTATTTTATTTTGTATATTTATATTTTCACGTTTAATAAGCGCAGTACTTTTATGCTGTCTTTCTTCAATAGGGAAAAGATATTTTAAAGATAGCAATGATTCATTAACTTTTGCAACTTGGCAAAGCTCATTAGCAGATTTTGGATAGAATGCCTTTGCTATATCCCAGGAGTAATAAAGCCATGATAATAAAAGAAAACTAGACCCAACTATAACCCAATGCACACCACCTTTTGCTCTTTCAGGGTTTCCAAAAACAGCATCACTCTTTTCAGTTTTGACTAATCTTTGCCCATAAAGAATTGATCCTATAACAGCAAAAATAACTAAAAAAGTAATTATTCCAGTAATCATCTTAATTTTCTTTACCCATTATTTCTTCTTCCATATCCCAAATCATTGATAAGATTTCTTCTCTTTTGGATACAAAATCTTTGTTATTTTTTATCTCTCGTAAGTCTTCATTTAACCCCATATTTGCAAAAGGAAGTTTATATTCTTTATGTATTCTTCCAGGTCTAGGAGCCATTACATAAACTCTTTCTCCCAACAACAATGCTTCCTCAACAGAGTGTGTAATTAAAATAATTGTTTTTCCAGTTTCTTTCCAAATTTTTAAAACAAGAGATTGCATTTTTTCTCTAGTTAATGCATCTAATGCACCCAATGGTTCATCCATCAATATTAGATCAGGATCATTAATTAAGCATCTTGCAAGAGCTACTCTTTGCTGCATACCACCTGACAACTGGTAAGTTGGAGTATTTCCAAAACCTTTTAACCCAACTATATCAAGCCATTCTTCAACTTTTTTTGCAGTTTTAACTGGATCTTCTTTTTTCATTCGTAAACCAAAGTTTACGTTTTCTGCAACAGTTAACCATTCGAACAAAGCACCTTGTTGAAAAACCATACCTCTTTCAACTCCTGGTCCATCTATTTCTTTATCACCAAGAGTAATATTTCCAGAAGTTGGACGAAGAAAACCAGCAGCAATATTTAGTAGTGTTGTTTTCCCACAACCTGAGGGACCAAGTACAGTTAATAACTCACCTTTTTTTAAAGTAAAACTTATGTCTTTAAGCGCGTGAACAGTTTCTCCTTTTGGAGATTTAAAAATCATATTTACATTTAGAGAAACTAAATCGCTCATAATAAAAGAACTTTATATTAGAATTTTTATAAAAAAAATAGGCACCAATTTATTCAATTGGCGCCTATTTTAATATTCTATTCTTAACTCTTAATTACGGAAGAAAACTAGTGTCTACTACCGCTGCGTAATCTTTAAGAGCTGGATTTTCTGACGTAGCAAACATGTTACCCATAACTTCTAGGTAAGTCATAAGTATACCACCTTTATTCATATACTTAGATTTCATTGTACCTGCATTAGGGAATTCAAAACCACCCATTTGCTTTTTAGTACCTGCAAGATCCATAGCCGCGTCTTTAGCGATTACGTTCATGTCAGCTTTTCCATCATTGTATCTAGCGTTTGCTTCGTGAGTTACTTCAACGAAAGTTCTAACCATTCCTGGGTTTTCTTTTAGGAATTTGTTAGTTACTGAAGTAATATCAATACCAGCAATACCAGCATCTTGAGCTTCTTTTACAGTTAGTAATGAAGCACCTTTTTCTTTAGCTGCTTTGATAGACTTACCACCAAACAAACATGCCATTGCAACGTCACCGTTAACAAATGCTGCAGATCCATCTTCAGGGTTCATATCAACAACTTTCATTTTAGAAATATCAGCTCCTACAACTCTCATTGTTTCTTTAAAAACATAGTCAGCCATAGTTCCTAAAGGAACAGCAACTTTCTGACCGTCTAATTTAGAAGAAGCATTTCCTTTATCGATACCTTTAGCAGCAACACAAGTAGTTCCGCCCATTCCGTATATAACTGCAATATCTACAAGCTTAATAGGTGCTTTAGCGTTAACAGCGTTTACGAAAGGTGTTAAACCTTGTGAGTAAGATATATCAATATCTCCTGACAACATAGCTTCAGTCATCTCACCACCAGTTGCAAAGTTAGTCCATTTTACCGGCACACCTAAAGCCTTATCAAAAGTTTTTTTAACTTTTGCTTCTTGGTTTGGTGTTGCCCATTCTAAAAAGAATGCAACTCTAACTTCGTTTGCAGCAGCGTTAGCAACTGAAACAGATAAGTTAAGAGCAACAATAGTTCCTAGAATAAAACTAATTATTTTTCTCATTTAATCTCCTGTTTTTTAAATTTAAAAACGTAATTAAAGTGGAAAATAAGAGACTTGTAAATGATAGTTTATATAACCCCTATGCTAAACTAACCATATACAACTCTAAATTGCACTGTTTAAAATACGATTTTTATGGAGAGGTTTAAAAAATTAGTCTATGAAATCAGAAATTAGGTTTACAAAAAAATTATAAAATTATGAGCTCAGAAAACAAATTTAAAATGCCCAATTCTCTTAATGAGCATTGGATGCCGTTTACTTCAAACAAAGACTTTAAAGAAAATCCAAGATTAATAGTAGAGGCAAAAGGTGTATATTTAAAAAATCATCAAGGAAAAACTCAAATCGATGCGAGTTCTGGATTATTTTGTAATCCACTTGGTCACGGTAGAGAAGAAATTATTGAAGCAATTACTAAACAATTAAAGACTGTAGACTACGCTCAGCCGTTTCAACAAGGTTTTGGTGGTTCATTTGAACTTGCAACAAAAATATCAAAACACACACCAGGAAATTTAAATAGAATTTTTTACACAATTTGCGGATCAACAGCAGTTGAAACTGCAATTAAAATTTCAGTAGCTTATCACAAAGCTAGAGGTGAAGGTCAAAGATTTAGATTTGTTGGAAGAGAAAGAGCATACCACGGAATGAATATTGGAGCTACTTCAGTTGGAGGAATGGTTAACAATGTTAAAACTTTTGCAAGTGTTTTAATGCCTGGTGTAGTACACATGAGACATACTCATTTACCAGAACATAAGTTTATATCTGGACAACCAGAAACTGGAGCAGAACTTGCAAATGATTTAGAAAGAATTTGTGCAAATTTTGGAGGAGAAAATATTGCAGCTTGTATTGTCGAACCGGTAGCAGGCTCAACAGGAACACTAGTTCCACCAAAAGGATATTTGCAAAGATTAAGAGAAATTTGTGATAAACATGGAATATTATTAATTTTTGATGAAGTAATTACAGGCTGGGGAAGAATGGGTTCTCCATTTGGAGCTCAAGAATTTGGTGTTACACCAGATTTAATGACAATGGCAAAAGCTACAACTAATGGAATTGTACCAATGGGAGTTGTTGCATGCAAAGAAGAAATTTATGATGCAATCATGGATAACGCACCAAAAGGAACAATTGAACTATTTCACGGTTATACTTATTCAGGTATTCCAGTATCAGTAGCAGCAGCTCTTGCAGTTCAAGAAATTTTTGAAAAAGAAGATATATTTAATAGATCAAAAGAAATGGCACCTTACTTTCAAGAAGCAATATTTTCACTGAAAGATATTGATGTAGTTGAAAATATAAGAGGATATGGAATGATGGCAGGAATTGATATGAAAATGGATAAAAAACCTGGTGTAGCAGGTTTTACATGTTTTAAACATTGTTATGATGCTGGAGTAAATTTTAAAGCTACTGGTGATTGTTTAATAATAGCACCAATGTTTATTTCTGAAAAAAAACATATTGATGAAATAATTGAAAAACTTAGAACTGGAATAAATAATTACGCTAAATCTAAAAAAAATTAATTCTTTATGAAAATTGGAGTTCCTAAAGAGATTAAACCTCAAGAAAATAGAATAGGACTCACCCCTGAAAGTGTTAAATCCTTAGTTTCAAATGGTCACGAAGTTTTAGTTGAAAATAATGGTGGGTTTGAAGCAGGATTTGATAACGATCAATATAAATCTGTTGGAGCTAAAATAATAGATAAAGCAGAAGATATATTTAATGATGCAGAAATAATTGTTAAAGTTAAAGAGCCTTTATCAAATGAAGTAAAAATGATTAGAGAAAATCAAATTATTTTTACTTATTTGCATTTAGCTGCTGCAAAAGAACTTACTCAAGGATTAATTAACTCAAAATCAATTTGTATTGCTTATGAAACTGTTACAGATAATAATGGAAGATTGCCATTACTTGCTCCTATGAGTGCAGTAGCCGGAAGAATGTCAGTACAAGCAGGAGCACATTGTTTAGAAAAAAATCAAAAAGGGAGAGGATTGTTATTGGGAGGAGCCCCAGGAGTTGAAGGTGGAACAGTAGTAATTTTAGGTGGAGGAGTAGTTGGTGAAAATGCAGCAATAATTGCAACAGGCATGAAGGCAAAAGTACACATTGTAGATAAATCTGAAGTAAGATTAAAACAGTTAACAGAAATGTTTGGTGATAAAATAATTCCACAACAAAGTGACAAAATAGATTTAAAAAAATTAATTTCTGAAGCAGATCTTTTAGTCGGTGGAGTATTAATTCCAGGAGCAGAAGCTCCAAAATTAGTAACCAAGGATATGTTGAAATTAATGAAACGAGGATCAGTAATTGTTGATGTTGCAATTGATCAAGGTGGATGTGTTGAAACAAGCAAACCTACAACACATGCTGAACCCACTTATATTGTAGATGATATTGTGCATTATTGTGTTGCTAATATGCCTGGTGGAGTTCCAAGAACTTCAACTATTGCACTAAATAAAGCAACTCTTCCTTTTTTAAATAAACTTGCTTCAAACGGTTATCAAAAAGCCTTAAAAGAAGACAAGAATTTTCTCGAAGGTTTAAATGTGCATAAGGGTCAGGTCACTTATAAAGCAGTTGCCGATGCTTTTGGTCACTCTTTTGTATCTTCTGCAGATGCTATAAAATAAGAAAATGAAAAAAGAACTGCCTAACAGCGCAAAAGTTGTTGTTATTGGTGGTGGAGTAACTGGTTGTTCGACCGCATACCATTTGGCAAAATTTGGTTGGAAAGATACCATTTTACTTGAAAGAGACCAATTAACTTCTGGTACTACTTGGCATGCTGCAGGCCTAGTTAGTCAACTAGGTCCATCCGCAGGTGTAACAAAGATTAGAAAATATTCATTAGAACTTTATAAAAAATTAGAAAAAGAAATAGATTTTTCTAGCGGATTAAAATTAAACGGAGCTTTATCAATTGCAACTACAAAGGGAAGGTGGCAAGAACTTAAAAGACAAGCGACCACGGCTCAATTGTTTGATGTAAATGTAGAAGTATTAAATATTGATCAGATAAAAAAAATTTATCCAATAATTAATGAAAAAGATGTTTTAGGTGGAATTTTTATGCCAGGAGATGGTCAAGCTGATCCAATTGGAGTAACAAATTTACTGGCAAAAGCTGCAAGGAAAGAAGGTGTTAAAATATTTGAAAAATCACCAGTTGAAAAAATAATCAAAAAAAATGGAAGAGTAGCAGGTGTTATTGTAAATGGAGAAACCATTGAATGCGAATACATTGTTCTTGCAACAGGAATGTGGTCTAGACAAATAGGAGAAGATACAGGTTTTAGCATTCCATTATACCCTGCAGAACATTTTTATGTAATTACTGAAGGTATCAATGAACTACCAAAAAACATTCCAGTTTTAAGAGATTTTGATGATAGTTTATATTTGAAGGAAGATGCGGGAAAAATGTTAATAGGAATATTTGAGGGAAAATCAATTCCTGCATTTAATAAAACTAATAGAGTTCCAGAAGATTTTTCGTATGGTGAATTTCCAGAAAATTTGGAACATTTTGAACCTTATTTAGAAGCAGCTTTAAAAAGAGTTCCAATTTTGGAAAAAGCTGGAATTAGAAAATTTTTTGCAGGACCAGAGTCTTTTACCCCAGATACAAATACTCTTTTAGGGGAAGTGCCAGAATTTAAGAATTTATTTGCATGCTGTGGATTAAATAGCATTGGAATTGGAAGTGGAGGAGGTGTAGGCAAAGTTACAGCTGAATGGATAATGAATGGACATATTAATGAAGATTTATTTATTTATGACATTAAAAGATTTCAAAATTTTCACTCAGAAGTAAATTTTATTAAGGAAAGAATCACTGAAACTTTAGGAGATCTGTATGGAATGCATTGGCCGTTTAAACAACACAAAACATCAAGAAATAAAAAATTAGTTCCATACCATGAAGAATTAAAAAAAGCAGGAGCATGCTTTGGAGTTTCAGGAGGATATGAAAGACCAATGTGGTTTTCAAAAAATGGAAAAAAAGCAGAGTATGAATATTCTTATAATTATCAAAATTGGTATCCATCAGCAGAATTTGAAACAAAAAACGCAAGAGAGAATGTTGGATTATTTGAGTTAACTCCTTTTGCCAAGTATGATTTAGAAGGTAAATCAGCTTATGAAGAACTTCAAAAAATTTGTACAGCAAATATTAAAAAGGAAATTGGAAAATGTACATACACCCAAATGCTTAACGAAGATGGAGGAATTGAAACAGACTTAACTGTGGTTTGTTTAGGAGAAAATAATTATAGAATTATAACTGCTGCTGCAAATAGAGAGCATGATAAATTTTATATAAAAAAATACTTGTCAGAAAATGTTAAATTACATGATGTTACAGATGAATATTGTGTGCTTGGTGTATTTGGGCCAAAAAGTAGAGATTTAATGAAAGATCTAAGTAGTGAAGATTATTCTAATGAAAATTTTAAGTTTGGAACTTCAAAATATATAACTATTGATCAGACTAAAGTATGGGCACAAAGGTTATCATACGTTGGTGAAGTAGGTTATGAACTTTATATACAAAAAGATAAAGCAAAAGAAATTTACAATTTAATTATAAATAAAGGAAAAAAACATCAATTAAGTAACTGCGGTATGCATGCAATGGATATTATGAGAATGGAAAGTGGTTTTTTGCATTGGGGACACGATATATCACCAGAAGAAAATCAATACGAAGCAGGCCTTAGTTTTGCAATTAGTTATAAAAAAAATATAGATTTTATTGGCAAACAATCATTAATTAAAATTAAGGAAAAAAAACAATTAAAACAATTTGTCATGCTAACTTTAAAAGATAGCAAACCTGGTGAACCATTAATACTTCATGATGAGCCCATTTATCTTGATGGTAAAATTATTGGAAGAACAACTTCAGGAAATTATTCATTTAATTTTAATAAAAATTTAGCCTTTGGTTATATTAAAATCGATAGAGATTTAAATTCAATAAAAGGAAAATTAATTGAGATTGAAATAGAAAAAAATAAATATGAGGCTGAAATTTTGACAAAGCCTCTTAATCAAAAAGATTATAAAAATTACTAAATTAGATCAATTCTAAGCTAAATTTATTCGCAACCCAAATTGGACAATTATTTAATTGTCCAGAAGTATTTTATATGATTAAATTTGGTTTATATGAGTGGAGAGCATATCACAAATGATACAGTTGAGACCCAAAATCTGGAAGGTGAACTTCACTCATTAAAAAATTCTTCTAGAAAGCAAAGAGTAGATATTAACATTCTTTTAAACAATGTAAGAATAGCTCAAAAAAAAGAGAAAATGGAATCAACAATTTTCTTTGGCTTGATTGCAGCCGTTATAGTTATAACTGGTTTAATTATTTCTGTTTAAGAAAAGAAAACAATATTATTAATTCTTGAAATTATAGCACTTAAATTTTTAATATTGATCAATCTTTGCTTGTTTAGTTCTGTGAGCAACTTTCCTTTTGAAATATAATAAAGATTATTAGGATCTTTATAAATATCTTTTTGTTTTAATAATACTTTTAATTTTCTAATTACTGTTGGTCTTGGAATGCCGGTAAGATCACTAATCGTCATCGCATTTACTCCTTTTTTATCTCCAACATTTAATACTTCTTCTATCCATTGTTTTTGATAATGATTTTTTACTTCAGATTTTTTTAAATACATAATTTGATTATAAAGTGCGGATCCATAAATGAACCACATTTCAATATCATTATTGACCAGTGTCTTTCTAGTAAGCAAATAATCTATTTGGTACTCCAAGAAAATTGCTAAAATTTGAGTAAATCTTTCTTTTATTTTTTTTACAAAAAAATCTTTTTCATAATATTTTTCAACTTTTTTTTCCTTGTACAATAACCACGAAACATATTGTAAAATTTTTGAAAAAGAATTAATTGTATTTACTGGTTTTTGTAGAAGACCCGCTTTTAAAGTAACAGCAATAGATTTTTTATTCTTTATTAATATTCCATCTTCTTCTAATTCTAAAATCTTTCTTCTTGTAGTTTCTTTAGATATTCTAAGTTTTTTAGCTATTTTAATTATATTAATTTTATCCAGTTCAAATCTTGGATTAAAATAAAATTCCTCATATGATTTGACTTTAAATATTTCGTTAAGTTCAGTGAAATTTTCTTTATATAAATATATTAAAATATAATACTTATCTATATCTTTCAAAGCCCTGTAAGCTTGCTGAAGCCAAGAGAATTGAAACTCCACAAATAAGTAATGAATAGAGTCATAATTATCACAATAAGTTTCATAAATTTTTTTTTCAGAAATTTTGGTAGGAATTGACGGATGGTCGAACTCTTTTTGCATAAACTAATTTAATCATATAAAAACAGCAAAATAAATGATTAAAAATAAACAAAAAAAAATAAATATTATTTATTTATTGCCTGCTCTAAAAGGAGCTTCTGGTGGTGCTAAAGTAATTTATAACCAGTCATCAATTTTAAATTCCTCAAAAAACAATATATCTTCACAAATTCTTCACTTAAAAAAAAACAAATATTATAAATTAAAATTATCATTGCAAAAAAAATTTAAATTAAATGTTCAAAATTATGCTGGATGGGATGGCAAACAGATGATAGCTGCTAAAAATTTTTCACCATCCAATATTTGGACTAAGAAAGATGTCAAAAATAAAAATGACATTAATTTTGATAAAAATAATGATTTTATAATATTACCAGAGATATGGTCTCATTTTGCGGTAGATCTTAATTTAATCTCTAAAAAAATTAAATACTCAATATTTGTGCAAGGCTTTTATCATATGAACTCAACTAGTAATTTTCAAAAAATAAAAAAAGCATATGAAAACGCTGAGTTTATAATGACTGATTCAAAATATAGCATTCAATACATACTCAACATGTTTCCAAAATGTAAAAACAAAATTATTAGAATTCATTTTTCAATAGATTCTAATAAATTTAAAAAAAGAGCTAAAAAAAATCTAATAACTTACATGCCAAGAAAACTCCAAGATCACTCAATTTTGTTAAATTTTTATATTAAAAACATTTTACCAAAAAAATGGAAAGTTCTTCCTCTATCTAATTTGAATGAAACTGAATTGAACAAAAAACTATCCGAGTCTAAAATTTTTCTATCGTTTTCTAATTTAGAAGGAATAGGAATGCCTCCTATTGAGGCTGCATTAGCTGGAAATATTGTAATTGGCTATATTGGTGGTGGTGGTTCTGAATATTGGAAAAAACCTATATTTCATAAAGTAGAGCATGGAGAAATAAAAAATTTTGGCGACTTAATAATAAAATTTATAAAAAATTACAATAAAAGCTGGATAACAAAAACAAAAAAAGAAAGATCAAAACTATCTAATCAATATTCTGTAAAAAAGGAAATTGCTTCAATAAAATTTTTGGAAAAGAAAATAAGAAAATTATTTAATTAATAAACTTATTTTGAAAATGTATCGTTAAATTGATTACTAACTCTTACAAAAGTTGTACATTTGCTTAGTTGTTTCAAAGATGGCGCTCCTACATAGGTACAACTGCTCCTAACTCCTCCTAAAATATTTAGTATTGTATCTCTTATTTTTCCCCTGTATTTAACTCTAACTTTTCTACCTTCACTACTTCTATAATCTGATAAGCCGCCGTAATGTTTTTTATTTGCTTCATCAGAACTTGATCCATAAAATTCAATGAATTTTGAGCCATTTGTTTTTACTAATTTTCCTTTGCCTTCATCGTGTCCTGCAAGCATACCTCCAAGCATAACAAAATCAGCACCACCTCCAAAACCTTTAGCTACATCTCCTGGACAAGTACATCCTCCATCTGCAATTACATGTGCACCTAAACCATGAGCAGCATCTGCACATTCGATAACAGCACTTAACTGTGGATACCCAACACCTGTTTGTATTCTAGTTGTACAAACACTTCCTGGTCCAATTCCAATTTTAATAATATCAGCACCACTTAAAACTAATTCTTGAGCCATATCTGCTGTTACTACATTTCCAGCAATAATAGTTTTTGTAGGATATTTATCCCTTACTGATTTTATAAAACTAGTAAAATGTTCTGAATATCCATTTGCAACATCAATACATATAAATTTAAAAAAACTAAATTCTTTTAAAACTTTATCTAAATTTTCAAAATCTTCTTTTTTAATACCTACACTAAGTGCGATATTAGAATACATTTTCTTTATATTTTTATTCTGTTTGATTTTTTTAATATCATGTTGTTTTGTTAAACATGTGATCATTCCAAATTCATTTAATTTTTCTGCGATACTTAACTCTCCAACTCCATCCATGTTTGCAGCCATTATTGGAATTCCGGACCATTCATTTTTGCTATATTTAAATTTGTAAGTTCTTAAAAGATTTACATCTTTTCGGCTTTTTAAAGTGCTTCTTTTAGGTCTAAAAAGCACATCTGAATAATCCAGTTTTAATTCTTCTTCAATTCTCACCGTTGCTGAACGTATCCATGAAAATGATTATTTCAATTGAATTATTAACTGTGGATAAGTATTGAAACAAAAAAATAAAACTATTATAAATCAACATTAATTTAATAAAGAGGTAACTAAGTTTTGATAAATGAGAAAAGCTTTACTTATTGCCTTGGCCTTATTTTTTATATTCTCAACAAATGCTTTTGCATTTCTTACCTTTAAACAATCAAAAGACATTTCAGGTGATACTCTTCATTTAAGAGGAATAACTTTTAAACCAGATGGTTCAAGAATGTATGTAACTGCAGATGAGGATGACCCTGTAGTTTTACAATATTCTTTAAGTACTGCGTTTGATATTAGTACTGCTACCCTAATTGGTTCAGGAACTGAATTAACAGTAGCGAATGGAATGGCTGTATCAAATATGGACAAACCTCACGCAATAGAACTTAGTTCTGATGGAACAGTTATGTATGTTATCCGAAGTGAGTCAGGTTTTGTCGGTGTAGAACAGTTTAACCTTACAACCGCTTGGGATACAAGTACACTCGTTCATGACACAAGAAAAGTTATAACTTCAGATTGTGATGATGATGTTCAAATAAGAGCATTAGCTTTTAAATCTGATGGAACTCGTATGTATCTTTCTCAAGAAGGTGCAGGAGTAGTTAGTCAATATGATTTAACTACAGCATGGGATGTTTCTACTGCAACAAATAATGTGTGTTCAAATAGTTATGCAGGTGAAGAATCTGATATGAGAAATATACAATTTAGTTCTGATGGAACTATAATGTATCTGGGTGGAAGTAATGGAGATGATATTAATAAGTATACATTAGCTACACCTTGGGATGTTACTGCAATTTCACATGTCACAAGTTATTCAATTAGTTCACAAACTGGTAATATGAGAGGATTTAAGTTTACAGCTAACTTTACAAAATTATATGTAACTGGAGATGATGCCGACTCTGGTGCTGGAACAAATGTTGTTTATGAATATAATATTGCTTGCTCAGGCACTATAACGTGTAGCGATCCATCGGATAATACTGATGTTAAAGCAATTATAGAAGCTAATGTAGAGTTATCAAAACGAATTATTACTCATAATACTAAAACTGTTTTTCATCGAATCGAATGGTTAAGAAGACATAAAAATAAAGACAACTTTTCAAATCTAAATGCAGAAGTTAATTTTTCAAATGAAATTGTATCAAGTTTAGCTAAAGCAGTTGGAAGTTATAAAAAAAAAAGAAAAAGAGATTACGATAGTGATGACTGGTTCCAATGGACCGAGGGAAGAGTGAGTGTTGGTAAAAATAATGGCGCAAACTCTTCTTCAAGAAATGTTCGTAGTAATGGTATCTCAATTGGTGCTGATAGAATTAAAAAAGAAGATAGAGATACGATGTATGGATATGTATTACAACATGGTAATGACAATATTGATATAGGAGACAATGGAACAAAATTGGTAACCGAAACTTATAGCTTTGCAATGTATGGAACTAAACTTAGAGATAATCACTTTTTTACCGATGGTATAATTGGAGTTAGTTTACTAGACATAGACCAAAAAAGAATTACTCATGGCAATACTTTAAAAGGAAATAGAGAAGGACAACAAATATTTGGATCTATAAATATTGGAAAAAGATTACACGATGAAGAAAAAAACTTAAATCCAGGTATTAAATTAGATCTAGGGTACACCAGATTAAAGGCCTTTAGAGAAAAAACAATTTTAGGAGATAGTTTGGCTGATGCATTACTCTACAAAGAACAAAACGTTAAATCTGCACTCGCTACAATTGGTGTACTTTTAGATAAAACTGATAAACAAGAAGAAAAAATTATAAACCATCACGGTAGATTAGAATATATTTTAGATTTAAGCCCATCTTCAAACACAGAATTTTATTATCTAAACAGCGAAAGTACAGTTTATAAATTTAAAGCAGATAATAAGGCAGAACATAATTACAGGATTGGTTATGGTTTTGATGTAACAACAATATCAGGATGGTCTTTGGTAGCGAATTTTGAAAGATTTAAAGCAAAAGACAGAGGATACAGTAACGAATTTTATTTATCTTTAGGATATGTTCCAATAGATGATAAGAAATTTTTGTTTAATTTTGATAATTCTAATCAGGCGAGTTTAGCTTTTACAAATAATGTAAATGGTTTTGATTTAAAGGTTAATACTGACTATAATTTTTTTAGTAATTTACCTCAATACAGCACAAATATATCAATTAGTGATAGTTTTTAATATTTCTTTAGTGTTTGAAAGAAAAAAAATAAGTAGTATATATCAACGTGAATTTAATGGCGGGGTAGCTCAGTTGGTTAGAGCGCGGGACTCATAAGCCCGAGGTCAGTGGTTCGATCCCACTTCCCGCTACCATTTCGAATTATAATTAAAAATTACTTCTTTATAAAATCTTTAAACTTTAAATTGTGCTTGTCTTTTGTTGATACAATAGGATTTTTAACTGGCCATTTAATATTAAGATCTTCGTCATTCCATAAAATTCCTGTTTCAGAGTCTTTATGTCTATAATTTGAACATTTATAGTGTAATACCACATCACCTGTTAAAGAACAAAAACCATGGGCAAAACCTTTCGGTATCAATAAAGATTTATTTTCTTTATCAGATAATATTATTGAAAAGTATTTACCAAATGTTTTAGATTTTTTTCTACAATCAACACAAACATCAAAAATTTTACCTTGTAAAACAGTAATTAATTTTGCTTGTGTCTTTTTTAACTGTAAATGCAAACCTCTTAAAACATTTTTTTTTGAGTAAGACATCACGTCAAATGGAAATTTTTCATTGAAATGTTTCTGCAAAAAAAGCTCTCTAAAGTAACCTCTGTTATCCTTATAGGTATCTTTTTGATAAACAATTAAGCCTTTGAATTTTGTTTTAATTAATTTCATTTTTAATAAATTTTGTAAAAATACTACAAATATAATCTAGATCATTTTTTGTCATTCCTTGATGACATCCCAGTAATAGACCATTTCTCATGACGTCATCAGCTACCTTATTGCATTCTTTATGTTTTTTATGAAACCTTTTTTTCATTACTGGTTGTTTTAATATATTTCCAGTAAAGATAGTTCTAGTTTGTATGTAATTTTTTTCGAAAAATATCTGCAATTGCTTCCTAGTAAAATATTTATTTTTTTTCATAACTAAAGGAAATGCTAACCAAGGAGTTTTTACACCTTTATTTTGTTTTGGTAATTTAAAAAAAACACTATAATTTTTAAAAAATTTTTTTAAATAACTGAAATTTTTATTTCTTATAGCAATATTATTTCTCAATTTTTTTAACTGTTCTATAGCAAAAGCAGCTGAAATTTCTGATGGCAAAAAATTATAACCTAAATCTGAAAAAACATATTTTGCATCGTAATCAATACCAGAAATTTTTATATTAAATCTTTTTTTAATACCTTCTGACTCATTAAAAGTTGCTGATGATCTTCCCCAACCTCTTAATAACTTTGCTCTTTGGTATAGTTTGTAATCATTAAAACAGGCTATTCCTCCTGTGCCAGCTCCATTAATAATATGTGATGCATAAAAACTATTTGTTGTAATATCAGAATACCTGCCGGTATTTTTTTTATTTATTGTGTAACCAATTGTATCAGCAGAATCCTCTATAACTTTTAATTTGTATTTTTTGGCAATCGAATTTATTTTTTTCCAATCTGCAATATTACCAAGTAAATTTGGTATCATTAACGCAACAGTTTTTTTATTAATACATTTCTCAATATGAGATGGGTCTGCAATAAATTTATTTTCCTCAACACCAACAAAATGTGGAATTAATCCAAGCTGATATATTGGAGCAACTGTTGTTGAAAAAGTTAAATTTGGAGTAATTACTTCAGATCCTTTTTTAAAATCAAATGAAGATAAAGCTAATAAGTTTGCTGATGATCCGGAGTTAACCATTAGACCATATTTTTTCCCAAAACTTTTTGATACTAATTTTTCAAGTTTTTTTACTTTTCTTCCATCTATTAAAGATAAACTATCATGTTTCAAAACATTAATTACTGCATTTATTTCTTTATTGTCATATACAGCTTTGCCATAATAAATTTTTTTCATCACTATTTATTTATCTAGAATGTAAAAAAAAACAATTAAAATTATTTTTTTATTATATCTACAATATCTTGAATATTACTATTAATTGGTCGCCATTTTTTTAAACGCTTATAATTATATAATTTTTCTCTAATAATCTTTTTAGATAGCCATTTTACCTTTAATTTTTTTGCTGATAAAGAATTAATTGAGTTAACTATTTTTGAAATAGAAAAGTTTCTATTATTTTTAAGTATGTATGAATTAGGTTTAACTTTTCCCTTCAGGATTAAATTTACAGCATTAATTATATCAAGAATATTTAGTAAATTTAGGTATAAATTTTTTGAGATAATATTTGTTAATAAATTTTTTTTATAATTTATCTTTAATAAGTTTATTATTTTTTTTCTTTTATCAAATTTTCCAAAAGTATCAGAAATATTTAAATTATAAAATTTTGTATTTTTTGAAAATTTTGAGTAAAAATTTAAAATATTATTAAAATTTTCTTTATATACAGAGTAAAGATTAAAAAAATTTCCTTTTACTCCATTATAATCAGTCCAAACAGTCGAAAAATTAATAAATTTTTTTACATTCATAACCCCCAGATTCTCAAGAATTATATTTCCAAATAAAATATTTGCATTACTTAATTTTTTTAGATCATCATATTTATGTTTTTTTACATAATGTGTTGCACAATGAATAACTATATCGACTTTAATTTTTTTTAGTTTTTTGTTTAACTTGTTATAATCATCAAAATAAATTTTTGATATATTTTTATTTTTATGGTGAATTTTATTTTTTTTTCTTAAAGTAATATAAATTTTATTATTTTTTGATAAGTTATCTAGTAGTGCAGACCCAATAAATCCAGTTGATCCTGTTAAAAGTATTTTGTTCACTTCTTAATTTATTTTATTAATTTTTTTAAATAAGAGGAATATTCACAATTTCCATAAAATCCAATTTGACCCAAGATTTCCTTTTTACCAATCCATCCATTTAATAATGCAATTTCCTCAATACATGCAATTTTTAAACCTTGTCTATTTTCAATAGCTTGAACAAAAGCAGATGTTTTGTAGTAATCGCTTATTGAGCCTGTATCCAGCCAAGCTCCACCACGTCCTATAAACTCTGAATATAATTTATTTCTTTTTTTATATTTATTAATTAAATCAATTATTTCTAATTCGCCTCTTTTTGAGGGCTTGAGTTTTTTTGCATATTCTACAACCTTTTTATCAAAAAAATACAATCCAGTTATAGCGTAGTTTGAAACAAATTTTTTAGGTTTTTCAATTATCTTTAAAATTTTTTTAGTTTTAGGATTTATTTTTGCCACTCCAAAAGACTCTGGATTTTGCACACTATGTAGAATCACTTTAGATCCGTTTTTTAATTTAGCACACTCACTTAAAAGTTTTGATAAATTTTGACCATAAAAAAAATTGTCTCCTAAAATCATAGCAACATTTGATTTATTAATAAATTTTTCTCCAATTATAAAAGCATCAGGCAAGCCTCTTGGTTTTTCTTGTTCTTTGTATGTGATTTTTAATCCTAAATTTTTTCCACTAGGTAATAACTTTTTGTACTGATTTAATTGACCTTTGTTTACAATAATTAGAATATCTTTTATTTTTGCTAGCATTAAAATTGACAGAGGATAATAAATTAAAGGCTTATCATAAATTGGAAGAAGTTGTTTATTAACTGCTTTTGTAAGTGGGCTCATTCTTGTACCCATACCACCAGCTAATATAATTCCTTTTTTAATCATTTATTTCCTAACCTTTTAACAATATCTTTTTTTGATAACGATTTATAGTATGACTTATTATCTTTATACCATTCAAAAGTTAATTTAATTCCTTTGTTAAAACTTATTTTTGGATTCCATTTCAATTTTTTTTTAATTTTATTGCTATTAAGGGCATATCTTTTGTCGTGGCCAGGGCGATCTTTAACAAATATGATCTTTACTTTTTTGCCAATGCTTGTAATTTTTTTAGATACATTAATAAGATTGTTACAAACTTCTAGATTATTAAAGTTTTTGTTTGAACCAATATTATAAAATTCGCCAATTTTTCCTTTATTATAAATTTTTATTAAAGCTTCACAGTGATCCATTACATATATCCATTCTCTAGAATTTTTGCCTTTTCCATAAATTGGTAAAGGTTTGTTGTTCAAAATATTATAAATTAATTTTGGAATGAGTTTTTCAGGGTGTTGTTTTGGTCCATAATTATTAGAGCAATTAGTAACGATAGCTGGAATATTGTAAGTTCTGATGTAAGAACTTACCAAATGATCTGAGGCAGCTTTGCTTGCAGCATAAGGTGAACTTGGTTGATAAGGATAATTTTCTGCTGATCTACCTTTTAATACATCTCCGTATACTTCATCTGTCGAAATATGAATTAATTTTGAATTATTTTTTTTTGAATAATCTTTAAAACATTCAAGTAAATTATAAACCGCAACTATGTTACTCTGAATAAAGTTTTCAGGATTATCTATGGATCTATCAACATGAGTTTCAGCAGCTAAATTAAAAATACAATTAGGTTTAAATTTAAATAAAATATTTCTAAGTTTTTTATTTTTTATATCACATTTAATAAATTTATAATTTCTGGACTTACTAAATTCTTTTGTATTATAGAAATTTGATGAATAGGTAATTTTGTCGATATTCAGAACTTTATAGTTTTTTTTAAGCAATAGATCTATAAGGTTACTACCTATAAAACCCAAACCCCCTGTAACTATTATTTTTTTCATTGGCTAAATTATTTTTTACATTAGTAAAAAGTATTAGTATAGTTGATTATACTTATCTTATGTCAATATCTAGGCAAACTTTATCTGTTGTTATTGTTACTTTCAAAAGTGATCAAGTAATTGATGATTGTATTCAATCAATCCCCGAGCAAACTAAGATAATAATTATTGAAAATTCTAATGATCAAAAATTTAAAGAAAATATTGAAAAAAAATATAACAACGTTAAATGTATTTTGTCGAAAGAAAATCTAGGCATGGGTTCAGGAAATAATTTTGGCTTGCAGCATGTAAAAACAGATTATGCAATTATATTAAATCCAGACGTAATTTTAGAAAAAAATTCTATTAATGAAATTATAGAAGCAACAAAAAATATTAATTCATTTGCAGTATTAGCGCCCTTATCAATTGATCCGGAGTATCCAAATTATAAGATTCATAAAAAAAATTTGGAAAATATAAATGATATTCTACCTTTTAAGGTGAACAGTGTTGATGGCTACGCAATGCTTCTAAATCTAAAAAGATTGGCTCAGATTAAAACTTTCAAAGATCATAAATATTTTGATGAAAATTTTTTTATGTACCTTGAAAACGATGATTTTTGTAAAAGAGTTATTGAAAACAATGAAGATATATTTGTTGTTCCAAAATCTAAGATTAAACACTTAGGTGCTAAGGCAGTAAATGAAAAATATGAATATGAAATTGAGCTTTCTAGAAATTGGCATTGGATTTGGTCTAAATTTTATTACAATAAAAAACACTATGGTATTTTTAAAGCTATAAATGATGGTTTTATTAGATTTATCTTAAACACATTTAAATATTTATTTTTTCTTCTCACTAACAACAAATATAAAAAAAAAATTTATTACAATAGAATATCAGGTTTTTATAATGCATTGATTGGTAAAAAATCCTGGTATAGACCTAACTTTAAAAATTAGTGTCCTGGAAATTCAATTAAGTTTTCTACTTTATAGCCTGATTTAACTAATTTATCACTTCCACCTAAATCAAAAAGATTAATAACAAAAATAAATCCAGATACCGAACCTTTTGATATCTCAACTAATTTTGCAGCTGCCTCAGCAGTTCCTCCGGTGGCTATTAAATCATCAATGATTAATACCGAGTCATTTTTTTCAATGGAGTCCTTGTGTACTTCTATAGTTGCAGTTCCATATTCGAGTTCAAAATCAACTGAATGAGTTTCAGCAGGCAATTTATTTTTTTTTCTAAGAAGTATAAAAGGTTTATCAATTAAATATGATACTGCAGAAGCGAAAACAAATCCTCTAGATTCAATAGCAGCTATCTTGTCTATTTTAAATTTTTTAGCTCTTTCAACTATTTGATCAATACATTCTTTAAATGCTTTTTCATTTTTTACTAATGTAGTTATATCTCTAAAAAGAATTCCTTTTTTTGGATAATCTTGAATTGATCTAATATAATCTTTTAAATCCATAATAAATTACGATATATAAATAAATAAATTATTTTTTTGATATGGCAAACAATAAATTAGCTATAATTGGCGGGAGCGGTTTGTATGACGTTGAAGAGTTCAAAGAAAGAGAATTATTAGACATAAACACCCCATGGGGAAAGCCTTCTGATCAAATACTTAAAACCAATTATCAAAATAAAGAAGTTTATTTTTTACCAAGACATGGAAGAGGTCATTTTATAAATCCTTCAAATATAAATTTTAGAGCCAATATAGATGCATTAAAACAACTTGGAGTAACAGATATAGTATCAGTTTCAGCAGTTGGTTCTTTAAAAGAAGATTTACCACCTGGAAAATTTGTAATAGTTGATCAATTTATAGATAGAACTTTTGCTAGAAATAAAACATTTTTTGATGATGAAATAGTTGCTCACGTTTCTATGGCCCATCCAACTTCCAATGGACTAATGAATGCATGTGAAGAAGCAATAAAAAAAGAAAATATAGAATATCAAAGAGGTGGAACTTATGTTGTTATGGAAGGACCACAATTTTCAACACTTGCAGAGTCTAATTTATACAGATCATGGAAAGCCGATGTGATTGGCATGACAAATATGCCAGAAGCAAAACTATCAAGAGAAGCCGAAATAAGATACTCTTCAGTTTCAATGGTAACAGATTATGATTGTTGGCATCCAGACCATGAGAATGTAGATGTTCAGCAAGTAATAAAAGTTCTTCTAGGAAACGCTGCAAAAGCAAAAAACATGATTAAAAATTTAATTGAGAACTTTGAAAAACATATAGATCCAAAAGATCCAGCAAATAATTGTTTGGATGTTGCAATAATTACTGCGCCTGAAAAAAGAACTCAAAAAACAAAAGATAAACTTAAAACAATAGCGGGAAGGGTTCTAAGTAAATGAAAAAAATATTTATACTATTATCTATTTTATTATTTTTTACAAATGTTCATGCAGATAAAATGACCAAGGATGGTTTTTTGAGCAATAATGTTAGTTATTCCAAAGATCAAAAAATTAGCAACCCAGAAAATAAAATTTTATTAATTTATAACCACGGGCAGAGTACTCATGATGGTTCATCTAGTGACTGCGTATGGAAAGGTGGTATGAAAAATATGGCATCCTTAGTTGGACAGAAAGTAATGGGTAAAGAAATATTGGTTTATATATTTTGTACCGGTAAACTAAAAGGAGATGATCACAAAAGATTATGGAATAAAAAAAAGTTTAAAGCCCCTTATAAAGGTAAGCCAAAACTTGAAAAAAGATTAGATGCAAATTTAAAACTAATTGATAATTTTGTGAGCCAAGGCTTCAAAAAAGATCAAATATTTATAACAGGAAGATCATGCGGAGGATGGATGACAATGATGTTATTAGCAAGACATCAAAATATTGTAGCTGGAGGAATCTCTTTTGTTCCTGAGTGTTATGGACGTTTAACTAAAAATTATAAAGTTAAAAAAATTGGTGTTGAGGAAGCATTAAAAAAATTTAGAAAAAAAGATGGTCCAGGACCGGCAGATATGAGGCAAATGCAAATTGATGAAATCATTAAGAGTAAGAATTTACCAGTTTTAGTTTTTACACATCCAAAAGATCCTTTTGGTGGTTTACTTTCTGATTGGGTAGAGAAAGCCTCAGGAGTTGAAAGAATAGTAGTTTCGGAAGATAATAAAGTGAATGGAAAAAGCTGTAAAGTTTGGGGGGAGGCAATTAAAAACTTTCACAACATAGATAGAGCAGATTGTTTTGAATATTATAACTCAACAATTTTAAATTTTATAAACTCAAAACTAAACTAAATGAAAAAAATATTTATAATTTATTTTCTTATATTTTTTTGTTTTTTTAGTCAAGTAAACTCAAAAATAAGTAGCTACAGCAGAGGCCAAGAAGTTTCAGGATTTATAAAACTAAATAATAAAATTAAATTTAATTTACCAAAAGGAAAGTGGGAAGTATTTGATAGATACATAGATTCTGGTTATGGAATGCAATGGAATCTTATTAGTTTAGGTAGAATTGAAAATAATGAATTGATTGAAATTTTAGAAATTGGCTATTCTAATTTAGCAGGAGCATTTGTAAAATATGTAGATCATGGATTAAACGAAATAATGTTCAAAAATAAATATGATGGATGTTATGAAAGACCAGAATATTATTTATTAGAATTATTTAAAAAGGGTGTAACACATAATTGTTTTAGAATTCGCCATTTTGATGTTTTTAAAGAATTAAACAATCCTGACGATATAACTGCAAAAGGATATTTAGCTCCATTAAAACAGTACTTAAGAAGTAATAGCGATGTAACAATCCCTAAGGTTGGCTTAAGTAGTTTTCATAGTTATTTTTCAAGAACAGCGGGTGGAAATTGGTTTCTTGTACAATATTTGATAAATCCTAAATATTTAAATGGACCAGAAAATAATTTTTTTACTGAGGAAACATCTGAGTATCATAAACAAAACATTAATAGGTTTTCAGACCACAAAAAAACTATGGAAAAATGGATTTCTATTTCAGCAAAAAGACATAAAGAAATAGAAATAATTTCTAATTCAAAATCACATCATAAACTACAATTAGATAAATATATTTTTGCAGATAGCCTAGAATTACAAAGTGATGAATTAGTTGATCAAATAAAAAAATTGAATGAATTATACAAAAGCGGTGTACTATCAAAAGAAGAGTTTGAAAAAGCAAAAAGCAAAATACTAAATCAATAAAATGAAAATTGAAGGTAAAGAATATCGAACAATCTGGTTTGAAAATAATGTTGTAAAAATTATTGACCAAACAAAGCTTCCTCATCAATTTATTATAAAAGATCTTAAAACAGTAAAAGATGCAATAAATGCTATAAAAATTATGGAGGTTAGAGGGGCGCCTTTAATAGGAGCAACCGCTGCTTACGGATTAGTTTTAGCAATTATTGAAAATAATGATCAATCTTTTTTAAAAAAATCTGCAGAAAATTTAATTAATTCAAGGCCAACGGCAATAAATTTAAAGTGGGCAGTTGATAGAATAATAAAAAAATTATCAGGAGTTAATAGTGATAAAGTTTTAGAAATTGCAATAAATGAAGCAAAAGAGATTTGCGAAGAAGATGTTAAATTTTGTAAAAATATTGGATTAAATGGTCTTAAAATTATTGAAGAAATTTATGGTAAAAAAAAAGATACAGTAAACATTTTAACTCATTGTAATGCTGGATGGCTTGCAACAATTAATTGGGGAACCGCAACTTCTCCTATTTATCATGCACATAAAAAAGGAATACCAGTTCATGTATGGGCTGATGAGACAAGACCAAGAAATCAAGGAGCTAATTTAACTTCTTATGAATTAAATGAAGAGAATATACCTAACACTATTATTGCAGATAATACTGGAGGTATCTTAATGCAAAGAGGAGAAGTAGATATGTGTATTGTTGGAACAGATAGAACTTTAGCAAATGGAGACGTTTGTAATAAAATTGGAACATATTTAAAAGCATTGGCAGCTAAAGATAACAATGTTCCCTTTTACGTAGCTTTACCTAGCTCAACAATTGATTGGGATATTAAAAATTATAAAGACATACCAATAGAAGAAAGAAATTCAGAAGAACTATCTCATATAGAAGGATTGGACGAAAATGGAAATGTTAAAAAAATCCAAATTTATCCAAAAAAAAGTAAATCGATGAATTTAGCTTTTGATGTAACACCTGCAAAATATGTTACAGGATTAATTACCGAAAAAGGTGTATGTGAAGCATCAGAAAAAGGATTAAAGGATTTATTTGAATGAAAAATGTAAAAGAAAGAGAAGACATAATAAAATATGCACTTATGTTGAATACTACAAATTTATCTCCTCTTAGATCTGGAAATCTTTCTATAAGAGTAATAGAAAATGATGTTGAAGGATTTCTTTTAACACCTTCTGGAATTAAATACGAAACTCTTAAACCAGAAGATATTGTTTTTCTTGCCTTAGAAGAAAAATATGACAATCTAAAAATGTTTAATTCTGGATTAAATCCATCTTCTGAATGGCGTTTTCATCAAGATGTTTATATAAAAAAAAGAGAGGCAAAAGCTATTGTTCACGCCCATTCTCCTCATGCTACGGCAGTTTCAACTCACGGTAAATCAATTCCTGCCTTTCATTATATGGTCGCTCTCGCAGGTGGAGACGATATTAAATGTGCCGAATATGCAACCTTTGGTACACCAGACTTATCAATAAATATTATTAAAGCTTTAGAAAAGAGAAAAGGTTGTCTGATGTCAAATCATGGACAGATAACAATTGGCGGAACTTTAAAACAAGCTTTTGAATTAGCACAAGAGATAGAAAATATTTGTCATCAATACATAATTGCATTAAAGTTAGGTCAACCTAAGATTCTATCATCAACAGAGATGAGTAAAATTTTGGATAAGATAATTCATTATAAAAAGGGTTAACTTTTTATAATTTATAGAGGGGGATATGATTAAAGTAGGGGAGCATGTTACTCTAGATATAATTGGTACAAAGAAAGAATACGATGCATCTTTCTTTGAAGGTTTAGTTCATAAAATTGCAGAAAAAGCCAAAGTAACAGTTTTAAATATAGCAAAATACAAATTTGAACCTCAAGGATTTACTTTAGTAGCATTGTTGGCGGAAAGTCATATTAGTTTTCATACTTATCCAGAAAAAGGAATCATTAGTTTTGACTTTTATACTTGTGGAACAGTCGCACCTTCAATTGCATTAGATGTTATAAAAAAAGAAATTGAACATAAAAGAATAATAAAAAAAGAATTAAATAGAGATACAATTTCTTTTTACTATGACAACACAAGCACAAAAGGATTAAAAAAAAATTATCTAGTAAAAGATGTTATTGAAGACTTTAAATCAAAAGTAGGACAGCACATAGAAATATTAGATTTAGTAGAATATGGAAAATCATTGTTCATAGATGGTGATTTGCAAGTAGCGGAGAGCGATGAGCATATATATAGTGGAACATTTGTAAATTCTGCAATGAAATTGAATAAAAGCAAAGACAGAGCAGCAATTATCGGTGGAGGCGATGGAGGAGTTGCAAGAGAATGTATAGCAAAAGGATTTGGATTTATTGATTGGTATGAGTTAGATCCTGAAGTTGTTGAGGTTTGTAAAAAACATATTGGTTCCATAGGTAAAAATGCAACTGAAAAGAATTCTGTTAAATGTGTTTGGGGAGATGCATTTGAAAGCATTAAAAAAGTCGAAGATGACAGTTATGATAAGATATTTATTGATTTAAATGATGATCAGTTTTGCATAGATCTTGCAGCAAAAAATATGAATTCTCTAGTCAGAATTCTTAAACCTGATGGAGTAATAACAGCTCAAGTTGGAAGCCAAGATAAAAAACCAAAACAAGTAGATAATTGGCTAAATGTATTTAATAAAAATTTCGGTAATGCTACCTTAGATAGAGTATATATCCCAAGCTTTGATAGTTCTTGGAACTTTTACTCATCAATTAACCATTAATTTTATCTTTTTAAATCTTAAATTTTGTGGAATAATGTATTTTAATTAATATTAATTATAGGGGAAAACAATGAAATTAAAAAAAATTATATTAAGCATTTTTGCTTCAATATTTCTTTTTAGTTCAACTCTATCAGCAGATACAATTAGAATTGCAACTGAGGGCGCTTACCCTCCGTGGAACTCTAAATCTGAAGACGGAAAGCTAATAGGGTTTGAAGTTGAACTTGCAAATTGGCTTTGTATATACATGGCAAGAGATTGCAAAATTGTTGAACAAGATTGGGATGGAATGATTCCAGCACTAAGAATGAGAAAATACGATGCTATTATGGCAGGTATGTCTATTACTGATGAAAGAAAAAAAGTAATAACTTTTTCTCAAGGATATGCGGATGAAGTTGCATCACTTGCTGTTATGAAAGGTTCTGATCTTGAAGGAATGGATACTCCTGAAGGTATAAACTTATCTTTAGGTGGTAAAGACGTTAAGGCTGCTCTTAAAACTATTACAGGAGCTTTAGCTGGTAAAACTGTTTGTACACAAACTGGAACTATTCACCAAAACTTTTTAGAGTCAGGTGACGTAGGATCAGTTGATGTTAGAACTTACAAAACTCAAGATGAAGTTAATCTAGATTTATCTGCTGGTAGATGTGATGCAGCATTAGCTGCAGCAGTAGCATTTACTGATTATGCTGAAAAATCTGGAAAAGCTGTTGTGTTAGTTGGACCTACTTTCTCTGGTGGACATTTTGGAAACGGAGTAGGCGTTGGTTTAAGACAAGAAGCACAATTTGGTTCAGACTCTGCTCTTGGAAAAAGAGATGCTCAACTACTTAAAGATTTCAATAAAGCTATTGATGAAGCAAGAAAAGCTGGAAAAATTAGCGAACTTGCAACTAAGTGGTTTGGTTTTGACGCATCAATGTAAATTTAAAATTTAAAAGGCGGTTAATTTAAACCGCCTTTTATCATGGACTTAATATCATTTGGAGATAACGGTTGGGGTGATGAGCTTTTTGTAGCCACACTCATGACAATTGCTGTTGCAATTACAGCCATGTTAATTGGTTTTTTATTTGCATTAGTATTTACACCCTTAAAACTTTCAAAATATAAAATTCTTAATTTAATTGCTAATTTTTACACCACAGTTGTAAGGGGAGTCCCTGAACTTTTGGTTATTTACCTTTTCTTTTTTGGTGGAAGTGGAGCAATTATGTATGTTGCTCAAATTTTTGGCTATTATGATTATATAGAAATCAATGCTTTTTTAACTGGCGCTATTTCAATTGGAATTATTTCTGGAGCTTATTCTACAGAAGTTTTTAGAGGAGCAATTCAATCTATAGACAAAGGTCAGTTCGAAGCTTGTCATGTTTTAGGTTTAAAAAAATATATATATTTTTTTAAAGTAATTATGCCTCAAATGTTAAGATTGGCGATACCTAACTTAAGTAATGTTTGGCAAATAACTTTAAAAGATACATCTTTAATTTCTGTTACTGGACTAGTTGAGATTATGAGACAATCTTATATTGCAGCAGGATCAACCAGAGATCCACTTTTCTTTTACTCTTTTGCTGCACTTTTATATTTAATGCTCACATATCTAAGTATGAAATTTATTAATAAATTGGAAAAAAACTATAGCAGAGGATATTGATGGATTTAGAATTAATAATAACAAGTTTTCCAAAATTACTTAGCGCAACAGTAGTAACTTTAAAACTTTTATCTGCATCATTATTTTTTGGTTTATTTTTAGGATTATTTTTTGCAATTTTAAGATTAAATAAAAATAAATTAATAAGTGGTTTTGCATATGGATATTCATATGTTTTTAGGGGAACACCACTTTTAGTTCAGATATTTATTATTTATTTTGGCCTTGGACAAATCGAATATTTAAGAACAACTTTTTTATGGGTTATCTTAAAAGAACCTTATTGGTGTGCAATTATCGCATTTTCATTAAATACTGGTGCATATACATCAGAGATACTTAGATCAGCATTTGAAACGATAAAACCAGGTATAATTGAAGCTGGTAGAAGTTTAGGATTAAATAAAATGTTTATTTTTACAAAAATTCAAATTCCAATAGCAATTAAACAGTCTTTACCCGCTTATGGTAACGAAATAATATTAATGTTAAAAGGAACTTCTCTTGCAAGTACTGTAACTCTTTTAGATATAACCGGTGTTGCAAAATTTATAATTTCTACAACTTTTAGACCTATTGAAGTATTTATAGTTGCTGGGAGTATTTATTTATTTATTACGTTTCTGGTTCACAACTTAATAAAATATTTAGAAAAAAAATACAGATATCAATAATTAGTATATTCTTTAATTTCTTTTATTTTTGATCCCGTGTGATTGTTTATATCTAATTTGATTTTAGCTCGAGTATCGTTAAGAAAATGAATATCTCTAGACAATCTAATAAATTCCTCTCCAAAATTTGAAACTTTTTCACATTTTCTTTTATCATCTTCAATAATCCACAATTTTGAATTGATATTTTTTAAGGCTATAAAAAATTTTTCTAATTTTACATCCATTTTTACATTTTTTTCTAGTTCATTTTTTAAAACTTTATATTCTTCATTTATAAAATTAAGCTTTTCGGAGTCTTTAATTCTGTCTTTTTTAATTTCCAAAATGGATATTTTATCAAAAAGCTCTCCAACAGATACTTCAACTAGAATTTTATTCATAAAATTTTATAGTGTGTTAAGTTGTTAAAAATATGTCTAATATTTTAATAATAAAACACGGCTCTTTAGGAGATATAGCTCAAGCCTGTGGTGCAATTCAAGATATATCTGAGAAACATAATAGCGATAAAATATATCTTTTAACCACAAAGCCATATTTTGACTTATTTAAAAAAAATCCCCATTTAACAGATGTAATATTAGATAAGAGGCAATCTAGATTTAATTTAATTTATCTTTATTTTTTAATGAGAAAAATAAAAAAATTAAAAATTTCAAAGGTTTATGATTTGCAAAATTCTTCTAGAACAAGTTTTTATAAAAAAATTTTATTTCCAAATTCAAATTTTAATACCTGGTCTTCATCTGAAACAACACTTCCAAAAGATAAAACAAAAGAGGAATTTGATAAAAAATCTGTTCTGGAGAGATTTAACCATCAACTACAAACTTCAGAAATAAATACTAAACATACAATGTTTCCCGATTTTTCTTGGAGTTGTACCGATATATCCAAAATAAAATCAGAGTATAAATTAGAAAAGTATATTCTTTTATTTCCATTTTGCTCACCTCATCTTACTCAAAAAAAATGGCCTTATTACAACGAACTAATTGAAAAAGTAAAAAGTCAATATAATAATCAATATAAAATTGTAGTAGCTCCGGGACCAGATGAAATTAACGACGCAAAAGATATTAATGCATTATGTATTTTAGATAACGGAAAAGCTTTAGATATTTCTCAACTTTCGTCATTAATTAAAGATAGTTCATTTGTAATTGCAAATGATACAGGTCCTGCACATATGGCAGCACATTTAGGAGCCAAAGGTTTAACTTTATTTGGATCTCATACAACAGCTTACAAAGTAAGTATTGAAAGAGAGAACTTTAAAGCAATTCAAGTTAATGATTTAGCTAAACTATCTACGGATAAAATTTTGGAAAAAATTAATTTAAACTAAATATAAATTTTATCAGACAATCCGAAAATAAGAATTGCACTTAAAATTGTGAAAACTAATGGTGCAATTACACCTTCGTTTGAGTCATTTTTTATTCCAGTTTTATCAATCTTTATAGAATAAGTATTCACTAAAAAGATGCATAAGTTTTGTACAAAAACTAAGTTAAAAAATCCCCATGTTCCCTCAACTCCTCCTGGTCTAACAAACATAATGTAAATTGCCATTAAGACTGCGCCGAGAAAAAGAGCTCCACACATTCTCATCATAGTAGATGCTGTTTCATCTATTTGAAATTTTTCACGAAATTTTTTTGTTCCTATTATTAATTGGAAAGCGTAAACACCTAATCCAATAAAATGAACTAAGAAAATTATTAAGTAGATTATTCCATTAAATTTTTCGATCATTATTTATCTTATCACAAAATTTTTAAATATTCTTTGGTTATATTATCCCATTCAAATTTAGTTGAGTAATCTTTAGCCTTTTTGCCCATTTCTAAATATGAATTATTTTTTAAAATTAAATCTATACTAGAATAAATTTCTTCTAAACTGTTACCATCACAAATAATTCCTGTTTCATTATTTTTAATTGCATCTGATGCACCTCCATCTTTTCCTCCAATAGAAGGTATTCCATATTGAGCAGCCTCTACATAGGCAATACCAAATCCTTCAACTGAAGTTTTGTGGATAATTGATGGCATTACAAAAAGATTTGATTTTGAAACAAGAGCATTCTTTAAATTTTGTGAAATGTTTTTTAGAAACATTACATTTTCACTTAATTCTAGCTCGTTTGTAAGTTTCTTAATATTTTCCTCTTCTTCACCATAGCCAACACAAGTATAGATAATGTTAGGGTATATTTGTTTGAGATTTCTCAATGCCATTATAACTTTTTCATGATTTTTTCTTTTATCAAATCTAGAAACTGTAATTAATCTAGGACTCTTTTTTTTTAATAAATTATCAGCTTCTTTAATAGATGATTTATCTATTTCTTTAACTGGAAATACACCAGGATTAATAACAATTATTTTATTTCCATCTATTCCAATCTCTATTGCTAAATTTTTTGTATATTCTGAATTAGCAACAACTTGATTGATATTTTCAAAAGCTTTTAAAATTCTTCTATTAGCAAATGATCCTTTCTTATGATTTATTTCTTTTGAGTGAATTAGACAAATCTTTTTCTTTGTTGTTTTAATTAATTCTAAACTTTTCCAGTGATCTGCAATAACACAACTTATATTTTGATTTTTTTTTATAAATTCATTTACCAAATATGATTTACGATGCTTTCTTAAAAGTTTAATTCCCCCAACTCTATCAATAGAAAAAGATACTTTTTGATCATGTTCCTTATATTTTTCATGGTAATCTGCAAATACTTTTACTAAATTATACTTTGCTAAAGAACAGGTTAGCCCCCACATTAAGTTTTGCATTCCACCAACTTCTGGAGGAAAAGATCTGGTAACTATTATATACATTAATTATTTAACCACTTGATATTACAACCCATACTTGGAATTTGACTTTCTGGTCCTTTTCCTGTTTCAGAAATTTGTTTCATGGCTTTATATAAATCACTTTCTCCACTTCTCACAGGTTTCAATTCTTTTAATTCTCTAATTCTCCCCCTGTATTGTAATTCTAAACTTTTGTTGTAGCCAAAAAAATCTGGCGTACATACAGCATCATAATTTTTTGCAGTTTTCTGAGTTTCATCAATTAGATATGGAAATTTAAAATTATTATCTTTTGAAAATTCAATCATATTTTCAAATGAGTCTTCGGGATAATTTTTTACATCATTTGAGCAAATTGCTACTGATTTTATTCCAAAATCAGCTAATTTATTTGTATCTTCAACAATATCTTCAATTACTGCTTTTACATAAGGGCAGTGATTGCAAATAAACATTATCAAAGTACCATTGTCTCCTCTGATATCATTTAATGAAATAATTTTATTTTCAGTAGACTTTAATTGGAAATTTTCTGCTTTTTTCCCAAAATCACATATTGGAGTTTTTGTAAGCGACATGTTAAGTATTATATAAGATATGTTTTACGATTTGGAAAATAAAAAACCAAAAAATTCTGGCGAAAATTGGGTAGCACCAAACGCAGTTATTATTGGGGATGTAACATTAGACAAAAACTCTAGCATTTGGTTTAATGCAACTCTTAGAGGGGATATAGAAAATATTCATATAGGTGAGGGATCTAATATTCAAGATGGAAGTGTTTTACATACCGATCCAGGTTGTCCTTTAAAAGTTGGAAAGAATGTAACTGTTGGACATCTTGTTATGCTTCACGGATGTACGATAGGAGATAATAGTTTAATTGGAATCGGCGCGGTAATTCTTAATAAAGCAAAAATCGGAAAAAATTGCATTATAGGAGCTAAAGCACTTATTACTGAAAATAAAGAAATACCAGACAACTCACTTGTTATTGGTTCTCCCGGTAAAGTTATTAGAGAGGTTACTGAAGAAGAAAAAAAAGATATAGCAGAAAATACTAAACATTATCAAGATAACTGGAAAAAATATTCTAAATCAATTTTTTAGTTATACTTAATTTAAATTAATGACTAGACATCCTCATCATTTTAAAATTGCTTTTGCTTTAGCTTTTTCAGCTGGGGCGTGGGGTATTTATTGGTTACCACAAAGAATACTCGTTGAAGGTGGTCTTACAGGTGGATGGGGGACTATTTCTCAAATGATAATAGGATTTTTAATATTATTACCATTAGCTCTTTGGAGATTAATTAAAAAAAAAGAAACTGGCTTTGAGTTACCGGTCACCGGTTTACTAGTTGGTGGTGGCTTTATTTGTTATGCTTTAAGCTTTCTTTTAACAGATGTTGTTCGTGCATTAATATTATTTTATATGACGCCAATTTGGACAACAATATTTGAAATATTATTTTTAAAAAAAAGACCTGGCTTGGAAAGAGCACTTACATTGGGCTTAGCTCTTAGTGGCCTGTGGATAGTTTTCAGCAAACAAACTATTATACCACTCCCTGAAAATGCAGGAGATTGGTTAGCATTAGTAGGTGGTGCAATATTTGCTGGTGGAATGATAAGACTTGAGGTTGTTAAAACCGATGGCGTATTTCCAATTATATTTTCATTTTTTTTCTATGGAGCTTTATTTAATATCGTTGCTGGATTTTTTTTAGTTGATTACCTTGGAGAAATGCCTGCTATCGAAGCTTTCATTTCAATGTCCTCCTTTTTATTTATTATATCTGTGTTTTATTTTATTCCAACAGGAATAATAATACTTTGGGCTCCAAGTAAATTAGGTGCAGGCTTATGTTCAATTCTTTTTCTTGCAGAAATTGTTGTGGGTGTAATAAGTTCAAGTATACTTACAAACGAACCATTTGGCTGGAGAGAAATAGTAGGTAGCTCGATGATAGTTTTAGGAGGAATTTTAGCAGTAGTACTTGCTCCTAAAGAAGAAAAATTGCTTAATTAAAATAAACCTTCTATTTCACCTTTATCATTTAACTTAATTGAATCTGCGGCAGGAACTCTTGGAAGACCTGGCATCGTCATTATTGCTCCACAAACAACAACAATAAATTCTGCTCCTGAAGACAATCTTACTTCTCTTATTGGAACCACATGCCCTGAAGGAGCACCTTTTAAACTTGGGTCTGTTGAAAAACTGTACTGTGTTTTAGCAATACATATTGGAAGATTTCCATAACCTTTTGACTCAAAATCTTTAAGTTGATCTCTTATTTTTGTATCAGCCACTACTTCACTTGCATGATAAATTTCTTGTGCGATTGTTTCAATTTTTTTAAATAAAGGTATTTTATCTTCATATAAAAATTTAAAAGTATTTTTGTTATTACATATATCTACAACAATATTCGCTAGATCTTTTGTACCTTCCCCTCCATCTGACCAGTGTTTACAAATAGATGATTTTACACCTTGTGTTTTACAAAAGTCCATAAGTGCACTAACTTCTTTATCGGTATCTGTGATAAAGTGGTTAACAGCCACTGCTACTGGTAAACCAAATTTTCTAACATTATTAATATGTCTTTCAAGATTTACTAATCC
>CACEMT010000012.1 GCA_902560685.1 uncultured Pelagibacteraceae bacterium
CATTGCTTATTATTTTAACTTTAGAATTAGCGATTTTTTTACTTAAATTTTGGGACATTTCTGGTGTTGACCCAATATCATTTTCTCCAGTCATAACTAATGTTTTAGTTTTTATATTTTCAAATATTTCATTATCTTGGTGCTTAACAAAAAGTTCATAAACTTTTAGGAAATTTTCCATATCATTTTCTTCAAGCATAGAACAAATTTTTTCATAAATATTTGGATTTTTATTTATATAATCATCTGTGAACCATCTCTTAAGAGCTTGTTTTGATAAAGATCTACTTTTTTTTGATAATTCAAATCTATCATTTACTATTTGTTGCTGCTCACTACTTCTTTGAAAAACTGAGCAAAGCAAAGTTAAAGACTCTAATCTATTATTATGTTTAGAGGCAAAATTCCTTGCTATTAATGAACCAATTGAAAAACCAACTAAATGCATTTTTTCAAACTTTAGTTCATCAATTAAATTTAGTAATTGTAATGAAAAATCATCAAAACTTATTTGTGATTTTGTTAAGGGTGTGTTTCCATGTCCCAAGATATCATATGCCAAGACAGTATTATTAAATGTATTAATCTGAGGCTCCCAAATTTTATGATTAAGTCCTACGCCGTGGATTAAAACTATTGGAGTATTTTCTTTTTTATTTAGAATATAAAAAGTATTCTTTGAATCTTTAGCATTGATCATTTAATTATTTAGGTTCAATGCCCATTTCTTTCATATCTTGATATCTATCACCTGTTCTTGCATGAGCTCTTCCACTAGAAGCTCCACCAATAGCAATCACTATTTCATTATCAAATGGAGCATCATGAATAGTAAATTCATGTGTTAGATAATATGGTCTTAAACCAGAGTCTGTTTTATGCATCATTGGTATAGAAATTTTCGATCCAGCAGGTCCTCTTGTATTTGTAAAACTTAAATAAGATGTTCCACCCACTGCATCTCTAAATTTATTTCCAAATCTTAACGTATGAATAAAAGCAGATGCGTGCTCGATCTCTCCATTTAAACCGACAATTCCTGCTTTACCATAAGCTAGAATTTTATCTGGAGAACCAATTTCTTTTATTAATTCTGGAACTAAAATATCACCAAGCTTTGGAGCTAAATCTAAAATTACAGGTTTAAGATCTTCAACAAATCCTTGACCATCCCAAGGATTTTTAAAAACTGCTGCAACAGAAACTAGCAAGACTGGTTCTTTTGCTTCTTTTCCACCTTCAATAAATGTCTTATCAACAAATTTTGTAAACTTTCTTAATTCTAATTTCATTTTTTTGATCTATGTTTAAAACTATCTCTTCTAAAACTGTATAGTGCTTTTGGATCTACATCAACATCAATGACAATAGGTTTATTTATTTTTAAAGCTTCTCTAACTGCTTGGTTTATTTCTGAAACTTTTTTAACCTTAAAACCTTTAGCACCATATAGCTCTGCAACTTTATCAAAAGGTGGACTGCTAATATCAGCTCCCAGGTATCTTTTTCCATAAAAATCTTTTTGATAAGCTTTTTCAGCTCCCCAGCTTTTATTATTCATGACTATAGTTATTGTATTAATCTTATATTCAACAGCTGTGCTTAATTCTGAAATTGTCATTCCAAAACCTCCATCTCCCATAAGGCTAATTACTTTTTTATTAGGTTTTGCAATCTTTACACCCAAACCACATGCAAAAGAAAAACCAACTAAACCAAAGTCTAGAGGAGTAAATAAAGATGGAGGATTATAATATTCAAGAGCATCTGTCGCTTGCAAACAAAGTGTACCTGCATCTAAAGTTATTGCAGAGTTTTTAGGAAGCACTTGTCTCAATTGTTTAAACAAGCTATTGGGCTGAATAGGAAAATTTTTCTGTTTAAATTTATCTCTGCTGAGCAAAAAATTTTTTCTTTCATTAAAATAGTTATTGGTCCATTTTTTTATATCAAGAGTAATATTTTGCTTCTTGATTTCTTTATATAATTGATCGGCTATTGTGGCAGCGTCCCCATAAATTCCTACTGCTACAGGAAAGTATCTTCCTATCATTCTTTTTTCTAATTCAACTTGTATGATCTTTGCTCTTTTATTTATATTTTCGTAAGAATAAAAAGTTGAATTAAATCCAAGTCTTGTTCCAAGAGCAATTATAACGCTTGCTTCTTTAACTAGTTTAGATGCAACTGGATTACCTCTTGGACCCATTTGTCCAGCATTTAGTTTGTGATTAAATGGTATAGCATCTCCATGACCAGCCGCAGTTACTATTGGGACGTTTAACAATTCTGCCAATTTAACTACATTTTTATATCTTGATGTATATTTAATTCCACCACCAGCAATAATAACAGTTTTGTTTGAATTACTGATAATCTTTACAGCTTTTTTTATATAATTAGATTTTGCTTTAGTTGAGTTTTGATTATCAAAAGATTGATTTTTGTCATTGATTTTAAAATTTCCTTTATCTGCCAATATATTTCTTGGTAGATTAATACAAACTGGTCCCCTCCTAGGAGACATTGCTAATTTAAAAGCATCACTAAAAGTTTTTGGAATTTTTTTAGCATTTTTTACAGTCCAAGTTTTTTTTGTTACTGGTTTAAATAAAGATTGTTGATCAAGACCTTGAAAAGCATCTTCCATTTTATCTTTTGTAGAATATGAACCAGCAATTGAAACAACTGGAGAAAAAGCTGCTTTTGCTTGAGCAAGTCCGGTAACCAGATTTGTTGCACCAGGACCATTTTGTCCAGCAAGTATTATACCTGGTTGATTAGATGCTCTTGCATATCCATCTGCCATATGTGTTCCAGTTCTTTCATCACGAACACCTACAAATTTTATACTTTTTTCATGATAAAGAGCATCAAACATTTCCATAGTAGCAGAGCCAATTAAACCAAAAACATGTTTAACTTTTTCTTTTTTTAAGGATTTAATTGCAGCTTGGCCGCCGGTTAGGCTTTTTCCTTTGATCACGAAACTTTTTTTACTTCAGTATTTAAATCATCCTTGAAGTTAGGCATTACTTTTTCGGTAAACAACCTAATACTTTTCATGCAATCTACATGTTTTACCCCAGGAAAATTGGACCATACTTGTAAATTTTGCAAATTTAATTCTGATTTAAGTTCATGAATTTTGTCTATTACATACTCAGGCGTTCCAAATAACATGTTTCGTTTATGAAGAAAATCATAGTTTAGTAAATCTAGTTTTCCTTTAGTTACAGGCAATTCTTCATCTGGATCCATATGGTTACCAAGTCCTCTCCAATGACATACCCATCTCATATAATTTACCATATGTTCACCTGCTTTTTCTCTAGCCTCTTCCATTGTATCTGCAACAAACATATCTCTTACTAGAGATACACCTTCGCCCATAGGAACATTTCTTTTTTCTGCTTCAGATCTTGCATTTTTATAAGCTTCAAATTTTATTTTTAGAGCTTTAACTGTAGGTATCCACATAATAACATTTATTCCATTTTGTGCTGCCCACTCAATAGATCTAACACCATCCACAACTTGGTGAATTGGAGGATGTGGTTTTTGATAAGGTTTAGGAACAACACTAATTTTTTTTATAGTATTATCATCCATGTTCATAAATTCTTCACTTGGAGGACTCATATCGTGTTGCCACACATGATCAGGATGAGGATATGTATAAAACTCTCCCTTGTGACTAAAAAACTTTTCTGACCATGCTTTTTTTAAAACTTCTAACGTTTCTGCAAAAAGTCTAAAATTTTTTGCTTGGTCTTTCATATCAGCTTCAATATTTAAATTGATTGCTTCTCTTCCGTAAATTCCTCTAGCAACACCAACTTCAACTCTTCCTTTAGAAAGTTGGTCCAGTGTAGCTATATCTTCCGCCAGTCTAATTGGATTATGAAAAGTAATAACGTTTGCCGCTTGTCCTATTCTAATTTTTTTTGTTCTTGCAGCCGCGTCAGTTCCAAGCATTAAAGGATTTGTACAAGACTCCATTCCCTCATGATTAAAATGATGCTCAGTAAACCATATTGAATTCCAATTATTTTTATCGCAATATTCTGTAATTTCTTTAGTTTCGTCTAAAATTTTATCGTAAGGTTTGTGTGTCCAGTTAGTAGTGTTACAGAAGTAACCAAATTTCATTAAAGCCTCCTTTAAAAATTAATTTAAAGACGACCGATCCCACTTTCGTACTTTAGAAATTACGACGAGTTATGTATCGCTTTATGAAATGATACTATCTTCTTCTATTAAATTTTCAACGTTTTTTAAGATATTAATTTAGCAACTCTTTAATGTTTTTATCTAATTGCTTTTCAAAATTTTTGTCATTTCCAGGATTGGCAGCACAGTGGCCAAATGGAGAATCTACAGGCCTTAAAGATGAACGAGATATAAATTTTTTTTCAAATTTATTATCTTCAGTTCTAAAGTACAAATCCTGATTACATGGCATAAGAATTGTTTTCGCTCTTATTGATTTAAGAGCTTTTATATAATTATTTTTATAAATAGGACCTTTGCTAATATCATTTAACTGCCAGGTTTTAAGTTTAGACAAAAGATTATTAGCATCCCAGTTTTTTGCATGATCATTTGCCCAGTCTTTAAGTAATTCCTCAGCATTTTTAAAACCAAATTTTTTATAAAGTTTTTCTCTATAAAAATCCTGGGAGAAAGCCCAGCCCGCATAAACTCTTCCAAATGATTTTAATCCTTCGACAGGTTGTTTTTTATAATTTCCTTTATTAAATTTTTTATCAGCAGTAAGCGCTGCTTTAACACCTTCTAAGAAAACATGATTGTGTATCGAAGTCTTTGAAGATGCACAAAAAGGAAGAATTGCTTTAACCATACCAGGATATTGAGCTGCCCATTGATAAGATTGACAACCCGCCATAGACCAACCAGTAACTAGAGCAATTTTTTTAATTTTAAGTTTTTCAGTAATAAGTTTGTGCTGACAATAAATATTATCCCACAGTGTTATTGTTGGAAATTTTGAACCAGATTGAGATTTAATAGCTTTAGTTGGCGAAGAAGATAAACCATTTCCAAACATATTAATGGATACAATAAAATATTTATTTGGATTAATTGCTCTATTTTTGCCTATAAAGCCTTCATTTCTAATATGACTACCGGTATAAAATGTAGGAAGAATTATTACATTTGAACGGTCTTTATTTAATTTGCCGTATGTTTTGTAAATTAATTGTGCTGATTTTAAAATTTTTCCAGATAAAAGTTTAATATTTCCTAAATTAAACTTTTCATATTTTTTCATTAATTAGTAAAGTCTTAGATATTCTTTTACTTCCCAATCAGTAACTGCTTGGTGATAACGCTCCCACTCATCATTTTTATAAGATAAAAAAGATTTTTTCATTACAGATCCCATAACTTCATCAGATAATTTATTTACCCTCAAAGCTTCTATAGCTTGCATTAAATTTTTAGGAAGTCTTTTAATTCCTAATTTTTTAAACTCTGCATCAGTCATTTGATATAAATCTTGATCAGTTGGTTTACCAGGATCAATTTTATTTTTAATACCATCCATTGCTGAAGAAATTGTCATAGCTAAAGCCAAATAAACATTCATTGTCATATCTGCAGCTCTATTTTCAATACAATATCTGTTTTGTGGTAAACGAAACTGTGCAGATCTATTATTGTGACCATATGTAATATTAGTCGGAGCCCAAGTTACTGTTCCTCCTTCAAAACCTCCAACTCTAGGAACTAAACCATTGTATGAATTAACTGTTGAACATGTAATTGCTGTTAGTGCTTCAGAGTTTTTCATAAGTCCACCTACCGCATGTTTTGATTGTTTTGACCAACCTTTTCCATCAGTAAAAATATTTTTTCCAGGTTTATTAATATCTTCCATTGAAAAATTAATATGTGCTCCAGATCTCCAATCTCCTATTGTAGGTTTTGGCATAAAAGTAATGAACATATTATTTTTTTTAGCAATTTCTTTTAAAAGGATTCTTAAGAAAACTAATCTATCTGCCATTTCTAATAAATTTGTGTAATGAAAGTCTAATTCAAATTGTGAATAAGCTCCTTCAGCAACAACATCATGCAAATTCCATCCTAACTCTTCAAGAATATCAATTAGCTCTTTTAAAAAATGCATAGAATCTAGTGAATATTCAACGTCGTAACCAAACGCCTGTCTTCTCGGTCTTATTCCATTTATTGGATCACTATCAATAGCTTTAACTGGTTTTCCATCTTCTCCATATTTCATTGCAATAAATTCAGGTTCAATACCACACATTCCTTTGTAGCCTGCGTCCTGTGCTTTTTGCATTGCGCGCTTCAGAGCTTGTCTTGGACAAACATTATAAGGTTTATCTTCCCAATAAAGATCCGCAAAAATTATAGCCATTGTTTTGTCCCAAGGACAAATATAAACGCTATCTAAATCTGGCAACATTATTTGGTCAGAGTCAGCGGGAGTTAATTCAGGCACAAAAGATATTGAGTGTACTGCAAACTGAGGTCCTTTGCCCAAACATAACTGTTCAAAATCACTCATTGGCACAGGTTTAGTTTTTGGAATACCATGTAAATCTATCCAGCTCGACATTACATATTGTACGCCAGCAGATTTAAGTTTTTTGTGAACTGCAGGAATTTTTTTCCTGTTTCTCTCAATAGCGTCTTTAAAATTTTCGTAATATAATTTATTTTTCATTAGGTAAATTATTTTGGCATATCTTCTGGGTCAATTCCAGGAACAAATGTTATACCAGCTTTTTGCTTCCAATCATGAGGATAAGCAGCATAAAATATTACACATTTTTCATCACATTCGTAGGCTATATGATTATCCTTTGGAATATAAAGTACATCTCCGGGGTTACAAACGTAAGATTTACCATCGCAAGTGAGTCTAAAGGTTCCTTCCATGCAGTAAATAATTTCATCACAAGTTAAATCCCAGGGAACGGAAACTTTGTTTAAAAAATTTAATCCTCCACACATAGTGTTACTTACTTTACTTGTAACAAATGGTTTTATGTAAGATTTTCCTGGTTCTAATGTATGAAGTCTATTTTCAATATCTTTAAATTTATAGAGTTGTGGTTCTTTAGACATTAATATTCCTTTCGATTTTATATTTTAATTGGTTCGTTTAATTCAACTTTGTAACCATCTGGATCTTCACAAAAAGCAATTACTCTTGTTCCATGTTTCATTGGACCTGGCTTACGAGTAATATTAACCCCAAGCTTTGTAAGATCTTCGCAGGCTTTATATACATCCGGAGTTTCTATGCAAATATGGCCCCATCCATTTCCTTTGTCGTAATCTTCTTTTTGATCCCAATTATGAGTTAGTTCAAGACACGGAGATTCATTTTCAAGCCCATAACCAATGAATGCATTAGTAAATTTTCCATCAGGATAATCAGTTTTTCTTAAAACTTTCATTCCCAGAGTTTTGCAATAAAAGTTAAAAGAAGTTTCTAAATCTTTTACTCTTATCATTGTATGAGCTAATCTATATCCTTCATTCACATTTTTAGACATTTTTTTTACCTTTCATTATTTTTTTTGATTTCATAGTTGCTTGAATTATTAATTTTTGAAATTTTTGAACTCCTTTTTCCCAGTGTGGAGATAATAACCCGCCATCATTTGAAGCTGGTGATGATCTTCCTTCTTGTAATCTTTCACACATTTCATGATCTTCCTTGTGTACACTCCACCATATCTTCTTTGTAATATCAATCTCTTCTTTAGACATAGATTTTCCCTCTGTTGAGTATATTATTCTTTTTTGGCTTGTAATACCTGGTCCAATAGGAATATTTAAATATACACCTATTTGATTAGGATAATAAGTCCCAATTATAAAGTTTGGAAACAAAGAGAGATATTTTGAAGATACCGATAAAGCGCTACTATTTTTATTATCTTCTTTATCAACATTAACTCCACTTCCATAACAAATCCCATCAACAATTGTATAATGATCTTTCAGCGGCTGATTAGTTGTTGTTTTGTGAACAAACTGAACGTGATATGGTTCAATAAAATTTTCAATAAGGAACTTCCAATTTGTATTAATTTTTCCAAAATCTAAAGTTGCTGCATATTTTATTTTAGTTAAGTCTAAATCTTTAAATTTTGAAATTAAAGGTTTTGCATATTCATTAAATTTTTTTGCTTTTCCATTAATATTTACAAATATCCAATCATGCCAAATATGAATTCTTATTGGCTTTAGACCGTGATTTTTAAAATTAAATCCTTTAGGTTTATGTATATTTGTTCCTCCAATGTGTGGAGCAGCTTTTAAATTTCCTTGAAGATCATATGTCCAAGAGTGATAAGGACATCGAATTAACTTTCCAATATTTTTTTTTTCATCTACTAATTTTAAACATCGGTGACTACAAACATTATGAAAGGCCGTAATTTTATTGTCTTCGTTTTTAATTAGCAGGATAGGTTTTCCAGCAATATAAACTGGAACAACATCTCCTACTTTTTTAAATTCGTGAGCAAAAGCTATAAATAGCCATCCATCAGCTAATGCAGTTTTACATTCTTTATCCCAAAATTCGTTATCGGTATATGATTTTGCAGGAAGCCCAAAAATTGTATTTGTATTTTTGGGGCTTTTAATTTTAACTGAAGTTTTACTTTCAGACATTTGTAGGTTCCTATTAATAAATGAAATCTATTTGTGATTTGCTAATATTACAATAAAATATATCATAGTTAATTATTGTATTTTAAGGAGGTCAATTGGTTAATTCGAACAGTAATATCTATAAAGGCTATAATCAAGCGAAACCAGTTGGTTATGATAAAGAAATTTCCCACACAAATTTTGGGACTCCTGGCGGAGAGTATCTTAGAAGGTATTGGCATCCTGTTGCCTTAACTTCTGAAGTAAGCACAACTCCTTTACAAATAAAAATTCTTGGAGAAGATTTAGTTATTTTTAAAACCACAAAAAACAAAATAGGATTAGTCCATAAAAATTGCCCTCACAGAAGAGCATCATTAGTTTATGGAAAATGTGAAACAAAAGGAATTAGATGTTGTTATCATGGATGGTTATTTTCTCCAGACGGAGAGATTTTAGAAACTCCTGGCGAAGATCCAGATTCAAAACAGGCAGAACAAGTAAGAAAAAAATTTAAATTAGGAGCTTATCCAATAAAAGAATTTAATGGAATTGTATTTGCTTATATGGGTCCCCCAGAAAAAATTCCTAAATTTCCTCATTATGATGCATATGACATTTCAGATATTGTAAGAAGACCATATAAAATTAATTATAATTGTAATTGGATACAAGTTCTTGATGCAATTATGGATCCAGTTCATACATCATTTTTACACGGTCAAAGTTCAGGAATACAATTTTCTGAAGGTTTTGCAGAACTTGGAGAAATAGAATTTTTTGAAAGAGGAATGCAATATCTTGGAGCAAACACAAGAAGAGTTGATGATAATATTTGGGTTAGAGTAAATGAGTTAATACTTCCTAACTTTACTCAGGCTGGATCAGCTTTCGCCGCAGACGGAACTAAAACTCGATATTTTGGCAGAAGTTCTTTTACTAGATGGGTAGTACCCGTAGATGATGAGCATTGTGTAGCTATAGCTTGGGGTAATTTTGGAGATAGAGCAGATCCAATTGAATACAACAATAAAGAAGGTTGTGAAAGAATTGAAGCAGGTGAAATTATAGATCGAACTTGGGAAGAAAAACAAAAGAGCCCAGGAGATGCTGAAGCAGTTGAAGGAATGGGATTTATAAGTCAACACAAAGGTGAGCATTTAATGCCAACTGATCATGGAATAATGTCGTATAGAAGACATATTAGAAAATCAATAAAAGCATTACAAGAAGGAACAGAGCCGAAACAATTTAAAAATAATGGAGATGCAATCAAAACATATGGTCAAGATACAGTTTTAAAAGTTCCAAAAAGAAATTTAGATGATCGAAAATTTATAAAATCAGTTGGTGCTGCAGTATTGAAATTACAGTTTGACTTAGAAAAAATGCCAAATAAAGACCGTGACTCTTTTATAATAAAAGAATTATATAACATGGAAAAGAATGGAGCATTTTGACAAATAAAAAAATTAAAATTCATGTTAAAAACAATCATTGGGCACCAGGTTCTTTTCCTACTGATGCTGAGGGAGAAAAGAATTTTACAATAACCAAAGAGCGTTTTAACAATGCTCTTAACAAATTTCCGGAAATTAAAGAAAAAATAGAAGCCTTTTTTGATTGGGATGAAGAAAATTTTAAAAAATCAATTTCAAATTCTGATATTTTACTAGCTTGGAATTTCCCCACAAAGAACCTTAAAGAACAAGCTCCAAATCTTAAATGGATACATGTTATATCAGCGGGAGTAGAGCATTTGCTTCCTTTAGACTGGATGAACGATGATTTAGTTTTAACCAATAGCAGTGGAGTTCATGCTAAAAAAGCTGGCGAGTTTGGTTTAATGAGTATTTTAATGTTGCAAAACCATATGACAAGATTAATTACTCACCAAAAAAATAAAGAATTTGTCTCATTATTTAGCAACCCAGTTGATGGAAAAACAGTAGTTGTAGTTGGCACAGGATCACTTGGAGGGTCGATGGCAAAACATGTTTCAAAATTAGGTGCAAATATTATAGGAGTTAATAGAAGAGGGAATAAAGTTGAAGGCTGTTCAAAAACTATCACAATAGATAAAATTGATAGTGTTTTGCCTGAAGCTGACTTTTTATATTTAGCACTTCCTGAAACGCCTGAAACTAAAAATCTAATTAACAAAAAAAGACTCGACATGCTAAAAACTACATGTGGAGTTGTAAATATAGGAAGACAATCAGCAATGGATTATGACGCATTAAGAGAGAAACTTAAAAAAAATGAAATAGCAGGAGCAATACTTGATGTATTTTCTCATGAACCATTAGATAAAAGCTCAAAACTTTGGGATACTCCTAATTTAGTTATTACACCACATGTATCCTCAGACGATGATGGAAACTATGTAGAATTAACTCTTGGTATATTCTTTAATAATTTAAAACTTTTTATTGAGAATAAAAAACTATCAAATCAAGTTGATAAAAAACTAGGTTATTAATAGCTATACTGAGTCTATCGAATTTAAAACTTTTACCTCTCTAGGCTTTTCCAGTAAATCTTCGACTTTAGATCTATAATCTTTGTAATGGTCTGTTTCTCGGTGAAAATCTAAAGCTGCAGAATTTTTATAAATTTCAAATAGATGAAAAGATATAATTTTATCATCATTATTTTTTTCTTCATAAAAATTATAAAGTTCATTTCCTTCTTCAGATCTTGTAGGTTTTACCATAGATAATATAATTTCCTTAACTTCATTAACTTTATCTTTTTTTGGATGAAAACTTGCTAGAACTATTATTTTAGACATTACTAATTTCCTTTAATTTTAAAGTACAATTTCTTTTAAATGTACTCTTATATTTCTATTTAGTATCATATTTATATAAAAAATGATCAAAGATATTATTAAAAATTTAAAACCTTCATCTACACTTCTTATTAATGAAATATCAAATAAATTAGAAAGAGAAGGAAAAAAAATATTTAAATTTGGCTTTGGCCAATCCCCATTCAAAGTGCCTCAAGATATTGTTAATGAACTTAAAGGTAATGCACATCAAAATAAATATCTTCCAATGCAAGGTCTTGAAGATTTAAGAGTCTCTATAGCTAACTATATTTCTAAAAAAAAGGGTTACAAATATTTGAGCTCAAATATAATTGTTGGTCCAGGATCAAAAGAATTAATGTTTTTATTACAAATTTTATTTGAAGGAGAAATAATTCTTCCAGCTCCAAGCTGGGTATCTTATGCGCCACAAGCAATAATTGGAAGAAATAAAACTAAATGGATTCAAACTAAAAGTGAAAATAATTGGTTTCCAACTGCTAAAGAAATAGAAGATGTGCTTAAAAAAGATAAACAAAAAAAATATTTAGTTTTTCTTAATTCCCCAAACAATCCTTCTGGACAAGTTTGTACAAACTTAAGTGAAATTTCACAATTAACAAAAAAATATAATCTATATTTTTTATCTGATGAAATTTATTCAGAATTAACTTTTGAAGATAATTATCAATCCATATCAAATTATTCTCCAGAAAATACAATTATAAGCACCGGTTTAAGCAAATGGTGTGGAGCAGGAGGCTGGAGATTGGGATACTTTATATTACCAGAAAATCTATCTGAGATTACAAATCAGCTCAAGGTTTTAGCTAGCGAGACATTTTCATCAGTAAGTTCACCAATTCAATATGCAGCAATTGCAGCACATAAAAATGATCATACAAATTATATTAATCATTCAAAAAATATTTTAAAATCTGTTGGTAATTATGTTTACGAAAATTTAAAATCAAACAATGTATTGATTAATAAACCGCAAGGTGGATTTTATTTATTACCTGAATTTATTAATAAAAAATTTTCAACATCAACTGAATTGTGCAATAATATTTTAAAAGAAACAGGTGTAGCATTATTGCCAGGTTCAGACTTTGGTTTTTCTGAAAAAAAAATGTTAGCAAGGTTAAGTTACACTGATTTTGATGGAGAAAATTTTATGAATAATACTGTTCATAATGAGGAAATTAATTATGAGAAAATTAAAAAGCATGCCCCAAAAATAATTGAGGGCATAAATAGACTTAAAGATTGGTCAAATAACTAAAATACAACCTAAGATATTATAATAATTCTAAACTAGACATCATTCACTTAAGCAGGTACATTTTTATATTAAATAATACATGGGGGAAAACATGAAAAAAATGATAACTACTTTTTCTGCTGTTTTAGCTCTTGTTGTTTCTACGTTTACATTTTCAACTGTAGCAAAATCTGCTGAGTTCTTCACAATAGGAACTGGTGGACCTACTGGAGTTTATTTCCAAACAGGAAATGCTATTTGTAAAATGTTGCATAAATCAGCAATAGCAAAAGAACACGGAAGAAAAAAAGGTATAGATAAAGCATACAGATGTACAGCTCCATCAACAGGTGGATCAAACTACAATATTGGTCAAATCAAAGAAGGTGAATTTCAATTTGGTGTAGCTCAATCTGACTGGCAATTTCATGCCGTTAATGGTTCAAGTAAATGGGAAGGAAAACAGTTTAAAGGATTAAGAGCTGTTTTTTCAGTTCACAACGAACCTTTCCAAATTTGGGCTAGAAAAAAAGCAAAAGTTAAAGACTTTAAAGGTTTAAAAGGTAAAGTTGTTAACATAGGTAACCCTGGTTCTGGTCAAAGAGGAACAATGGAAGAGCTTATGAAAGCAATGGGAGTAGACAATGGTTACTTTAAATCAGTAACTGAGCTTACTTCATCTGAACAAGTTAAAGCACTTTGCGATGGTAAAATAGATGCGTTTGGTTATTCAGTAGGATTTCCAAATGGTGCTATGGAACAAGCAGCTACTTGTGGAGCTAAAGCATTACCAATTAATTTAACAGGTGGACCTGTTCAAGGTTTAATTGATGGTGCAGATTATTATGCTTCAGCAACGATACCAGCTGGTACTTACACTGGACAAAAAAAAGATGTAACTACTTTTGGTGTTAAAGCTACTGTTGTAACTAGCAATGCAGTTGAAGCAGATCTTGTTTATTTAGTAGTAAAAGCAGTTTTTGAAAATTTTGATGATTTTAGAAAACAACATCCTGCTTTTGCACCTTTAAAAAAGGAAGATATGATAGCTGATGGTTTATCAGCACCTTTACATGAGGGCGCTATTAGATACTATAAAGAAGCTGGATTGATGTAATCTATTAATAAAAATTAAAAGGCCCGATATTTATATTGGGCCTTTTTTTTTGTTAGTATATGATTTCAATATGAATCAACCAGTCAATACTAATATACAAGCAAAAATTGATGAGGATCTCTCACCTACAAAAAGACTTACTGGTTTTCATCTAAAAATTGTTTCTGCAATAGCAATTATTTGGTCATTTTTTCAACTTTGGTATGCATCTCCATTCCCATTCATGTTTGATTTTGGAATGTTCAAAGGCTTACCAGCAAGAGCAATTCATTTAGGATTTGCTCTCTTATTAGCATTTTTAGTTTTTCCAACTTTTAAACGAGGAAAAGTTAATTTCATTGACATTATGATTGGAATTATTGGAATATCATGTTGTCTTTATATCTATTTTTTTTATGATGATTTAATTGATAGAGGTGGTGTTCTACACATATTAAAATATAACAACTATAGTATTCCGATTGAATTAATAATTGGTTCAACTGGTATTTTAATTTTATTAGAAGCTACAAGAAGAGTAATTGGAATACCGTTAGTAGTTATTGCGGTCTGTTTTTTATTATTTTCTTATTATGGACAGTATGCTCCTGAAATTATATCTCACGGGGGATTATCTTTAAAACGACTTGTAGGATTTCAATGGTTTGATCAAGAAGCTATTTTTGGAATTCCAATTGGAGTTTCTGTAGATTTTATATTTCTATTTGTTTTATTTGGTGCTTTTTTAGAAACGGCAGGCGGAGGTAAGTATTTTTTAGATTTGGCATTTGCAATGGTGGGTAAAACAAGAGGAGGCCCAGCAAAAGCTGCAATTCTTGGATCTGGAATGACTGGAATGATTTCTGGATCTTCTGTTGCAAATACGGTTACAACTGGAACATTTACAATTCCAATTATGAAGCAAACAGGATTTTCAAAAGAAAAAGCTGGCGCAATAGAAGTTGCTTCATCTGTTAATGGGCAAATAATGCCACCCGTTATGGGTGCTGCCGCATTTGTAATGGCAAGCTTTATAGGAGTTACTTATTTTGAAATAGTAAAACATGCATTCTTACCAGCAATAATTTCATATATAGCTCTTTTTTATATTTCACACCTAGAAGCATTAAAACTAGGACTAAAAGGAATTGAAGAAGATAAATTACCTAAATTAAAAGAAACTTTTTTATCAGGTCTTCATTTTTTAATTCCTATATTTGTTTTAATTTATTTATTGGTTTATTTGAGGCTTACAGCTTCCTACTCAATTTATTATGCAACTATCTCATTAGTTTTTGTAAATCTTTTATACAAAATTGTTATTTCAAGAAAGAATAATAATTTTAAAGAAAATTTATCAATTTGGTATAATGAAACTGTTGTTGGACTTCAGAAAGGAGCAATTAATATGATTGCTGTTGGAGTTGCAATAGCAACAGCCGGAGTAATTGTTGGAGCGGTTGGATCAACTGGATTAAGTACAAATCTAATTATTGTTATTGAATCTATTGCAAAAGATAACGTTGTTATTTTACTCTTTTTAACAATTATTTTATGTTTGTTACTTGGAATGGGGCTACCAACTACCGCAAATTATGTTGTTGTTGCATCACTAATGTCTATGGTGCTTGTAGATGTTGGAAATGCATCAGGTTATATTTTTCCTCTAATCGCTGTTCATTTATTTGTTTTTTATTTTGGCTTAATGGCTGATGTCACCCCACCTGTTGGTTTAGCGTCTTATGCTGCTGCAGGAATATCTGGAGGAGATCCATTAAAAACAGGTGTTCAAGCATTATGGTACAGTTTAAGAACGGGAGTTTTACCTATTGTATTTTTATTTAATCACGAACTTTTGTTAATTGGTATTGAAAACATTTGGCATGCAATATTAGTAATTATAACATCATTAATAGGAATATTAGTTTTTTCAGCAGCTACACAAGGATGGTTTATAAATAAATTAAGATGGTTTGAAATAATAATCTTTTTTATTGTATCCATATCATTTTTGTCACCAGAATTTGTTTTAAATAAATTTTATCCAAAATTTAATTATGTAAATTTAAATGATGCTAATGTAGTTACTTTTCAGCCCCAAAAAGATGTCCATATAAAAATTACAAGACCGAGTCCATACGGAGAAAGATATAAATTATTTGAAATTAAAAAAGGAACATTTGATGGAGAATTTAACTTAGAAAATTACGGTCTAAGCCTAGTTAAAAAAGATAATAAAATTATTGTTGATACACTTAATTGGAAAGGAGAGGCTAAAAAAAGTGGTTTAGAGATGGATGATATCATCACTGAGTTAAAAACAGAAAATTTTGATCGACCAAATAAAGATGTAGTTTATGTATTTTCATTTATCTTATTACTAATATTTGGTTATTTTAATTACACAAACTATAGTATTAGAAAAAACTAAAACTATCTTTGGTATTCAACAAATTTTTTAAGAGAGAGATTTAAAAATTTTTCATAAATCAGACCTTTGTTTTTTAATTTTGAACCATTCAAATAAGATTTATTCATTTTAAAATCATAAGATGGCTCAAAAAAGAAAGGTATAGACATTCTCTTTTTTTTATTCCAAAGCACACGGTGGTTTGTGGCTTTAAATTTTCCTTTACTTAAGAACTCTAATGCTCTTCCAGTATTTACCACTAAGGCATTTTTATTAAATGGAACATCGTACCATTTTTGATTTTTTCTATTTTGTACTTGGAGACCACCTTTTTTATCCTGATAAAGAACTGTAAATATGCCGCTATCAACATGAGTTTCACATCCAAGAGCAACACCGTCCTGTTTTGATATCTCAATAGGTTTTGATTGATTAGGATAGTAGTTAAATCTTAAAGTACTTAATGTTTTATATCTTGAAAATGCATTTTTTGAAATTTTAATATCTTTATTGTAAAGCTTAATTATTCCTTGAAATAGAATTTCACATAGATCGTAAATATCATCGAAATAATTTGATAATATTTTTATTGAACTTTTATCTATAGATTTATTTAGATCAATATACTCTATATATTGATTTTTAATATTATTGGCATATTTTTTTGTAACTTTTAGATCACCAATATCCAAGCCTTCTTTTCCATTCACATCATTTGGAAAATATCCTCTATAAATATTTTTATTTTTAGAATTCCATTTTTTTGGTGAAAGTTTTCTTTTATTTTTTTCAGATGAATTGAAGAATTTATTTCCTACATTGCATATATTTTTTATTTTTTTTTGACTTATGCCGTGACCAGTTACTTGAAAAAAGCCAATATCAATACAAGCTTTTTTAATTTTATTTATTGTTTCAAATGATTTTTGGTATTCATAACCATTTTTTACTATTGAAGAAATATTTATTGTAGGAATTATATTTTTTGTCATTTATCTTAAAGGTTTTTCAGTAGCAATTAATTGTTCTTGGGCTTTTTCACGCATAAAAATATAAATACCACTAGATACAATTATTAGTATTCCAATGACTGTATTTAAGGTTGGTATTTCATTAAAATATATCCAACCTATTAAAGGTGACCATAATAATATTGAATATTCAAAAGGAGAAACCACTGCAGGAGATGCTATGCTGTAAGCGGTAAATAAAAGAAGAAAAGCTACAGTAGCTGTCAATCCAGTTGTAGCCATAAATAATATACTAGATTCTAAGTCTACAAACCATTCTCTAAAGATAAATTGGGAAGCTGGATGATCTGAAGTATTATATTGCCCATCTCCAATTAAAAAATAGAAAATAGTACTAAAAATTATTGCTCCAAAATAAAAAGTAAATGTTTGAGTGTAAACACTATCTTTCTCAGAGGTTTTTTTTATAATTATCATTGATAACGAATAACAAAATGCACACAAAATTGGTAATAAACTTAGATAATTAAAATTATTAAAATCAGGATTTAATGTTATGTATACACCAATAAAGCCGACAACCACTGCAGACCATCTTCTTATTCCTATCTCTTCTTTTAAAAAGAAATGTGCAAATATTGTAATTAAAAAAGGGGTAACAAAAAACAAGGCTGTTGCAAATCCTAAAGGCAATACAGTTAATGAAACATAAAAAGAGCTAAATCCGAAAAAGAAAAGAATCACGCGACAAAAAGTTAAGAGAGGATATTGGGATTTAAAGACTATTTTTTCCTTTTTTACTTTTAAAAATATTAAAATAAGCCCAAAGCTAACTAAAGTTCTTATTAAATAAACTTCGTAAAGTGAAACAAAATTAAAAATATGTTTCATAATCCCGTCTTGCACTGAAAAAACCATCATTGCTATCAGTATTAAAATTATTCCTCTGGGATTATTATTTTTTTTGGACATTAGCCCATATATCACAGAATTATTAAGATTAAGATAAAATTATTGTTGCTTAGGAAAATAATCTTGCAAGTCACCTTCTCTATAAACATCGGTTGTACTACAATGCAAACTTCCACCAAACCCATAAGCTTCCCTAAAATCTACAGGTAAAACTTCCATACCCAGTTTATCAAGTTGCTCAGCTTGATATACTTCACTTTTTTCCACACATACTGTTTTTGGATCTAAAACTAAAATATTCATTGATAACCATATTGAATAATAAGTAAGAGGAGGTGGAGAATTATGTGCTGGTTGTGCTGCTTCAATAATTTCCCAATCGTTATCTTCAAAAAGTTTTCTTTGCTCTTTAGGAAGTTTTCTTACAGGGTTATTTAATATTAGACCAGGTCTGATCGGAGTAAAAGTTGCATCTATATGAATAGGATAAGGATCGCCTGGAAAATTTACAGTGTGAACACGATGATCAGGAAAATGTCTTTTTAACCAATCTATACCTTTTAAATTTGTCGTAAAACCATGTTGAACAATCAAGTCTTTACCAAACCTTAAAATATCTGCGGCATCAAATAAAGGCTCTTCTTCAGTTGTTACAAAATATTTTTTTTCTGCCCATTCCAATCGTTGTTCAATACTTACTTCATCAGACAAATAATTTTTATGGTAATCTTTATCTGTCAACCTAGGCTTAGGAGCAGACTCATGTTTCATATTTGGATCTTCCATGAAGTATTTTTGTATTAATGGTCTATAAGCTAAATATTCAAACCATCTACATCGAAAGCTCATAGTTGCTTCCAACATTTCTTTTCCAACAGTAATAATTACATCTCTCGATGGCATACATCCGAACATATGTTCAGCTTTCCAATCTGGAGTGCCAATTTTTTCATCGAATTTTAAGGGAGTTGGTCTATCAACTCTAATCCCACGGCTTTCTAGGGTTTTTACAAATTTATCTAAAAGTTCATTTGCTTTATCTATAGAGTCTTGAGTTCTTCTGCCATGTTTACCTTTCATAACTGAATCTGGTGGAATTTTTACATCCACAGCAGGCTCAGGTGCAGGAATGCAACAATTGTCTGCTCTTCCAACAATTACATGTTTTAATGGATCCCATTCATTCCAGCTACTAACGATAGTTTTTTTCATGTAATTTTAATATATGTCTTTAATGTTAATGAAGAAACACAAAATTTTAAAAATTTAAAATAAATTTAAATTGAATTTAATATAAGGTCTGAGGCTTTTTCAGCAATCATTAGAGTAGGAGCATTTAAGTTTGCACTAGGGATTTCCGGCATAACCGAAGCATCTACAACTCTTAAGTTCTGTATTCCTTTAACTTTTAAATTTTCATCAACTACTGCCATATCATCAACACCCATTTTGCAAGTACCACATGGGTGATAAGCAGTTTCTGCCTTTGATCTAATATATTCATCCAATTCATCATCGTTTTGTTTATCAGAACCTGGGCCAACTTCTTTACCTGAATGTTTTGCTAAAGAAGGTTGAGATAAGATTTTTCTTGCAACATGAATGCATTCTCTAGTTTGTTTTAAATCGTCTTCATCTTCTAAATAATTAAATAATATTTTTGGATAATCATAAGGATTAGAAGAATTCAGAGTTATTTGTCCTCTGCTTTTTGGATGATTTGGACTTGCATGAAGTTGATATCCATGCGAGCTAGGATTAACTAAACCATGATCAATAACAAATGATGGAAAAAAATGAAATTGTATATTTGCTATTTCTCTTTCTGGAGAAGATTTTGCAAACCCACCAGCTTCTAAAAAAGATTTAGAACAAGGTCCTGATTTAGATAAAAACCACTGAATACCAGCTAAAACTTTCGGAATTAGTTTTGTATAAGTATAAAGAGTGTCAGGTGTTTTGCATTCTTGCATAATATATGTTTCCAAATGATCTTGAAGATTTTTTCCAACTCCTTTTATATCACTAACTACATCAATTCCTTTTTCTTTCAAATGATCTGAATTGCCAACTCCTGAAAGCATTAATAATTGTGGAGAATTAATTGAGCCACCACTTAATATTACTTCTTTTTCAGCATAAACTTTTTCAACTTTATTTTTTATTTTTACTTCAATACCTATTGCTTTTTTTCCTTCAAAAATAATTTTTTCGACAAAAGAATTGGAAAAAATATTTAAATTCTTTCTTTTTTTTGCAGGATTTAAATAATATTTTGTTGCACTGGCTCTTTGACCTTCATGAATTGTTGTATCAAACATACCAAATCCTTCTTGCTCTTCTCCATTCATGTCAGGATTAACTGTATGTCCAGCTTCTGAGGCTGAGTTTATAAAAGCTTTAAACAAAGGGTTATCATTTTTAGACTGATTAACAGGAAGTGGTCCCAGTGAACCTCTATATTGGTTTTCTCCACCAGACCATGTTTCAATTTTTTTAAAATAAGGTAAAACTTTTTTATAAGACCAAGACTTTAATCCAAAGTTTTCCCATCTTTCATAATCATTTCGGTTTCCTCTTACAAAAACCATTCCATTATGCGCAGAACATCCCCCAATCATTTTGCCTCTTGGACAAAATAATCTTCTATTATTTAAATATGGTTCTGGTTCAGAGTAGTATTTCCAATTATATTTTGGATCATGCATTGTATAAAGTAAAGCTAGAGGCATTTTTACCTTCCAAATATCACTCGTTCCTCCAGCTTCGAACACAGCAACTTTGTTATCTTGATTTTCTGACAATCTATTTGAAAGAACACAGCCAGCTGAACCAGCGCCAATAATTATATAATCAAATTTCATAAAAGCTGAGAATTTAGTAATTTTTTATATTCATCAATATTTTTTATTTTTATATTATCTTTTTTTGCTAATTCATCGAATTTTCTTAGTTTTATTGCATTTTTAAAATAAGGCATTTTTTCAAATTCATCTCTTTGTTTCTTATTTAGTACACCACCTTGTAATTTTAAACTTACCTTTGATGCATTTGAAAGATGATTATAGTATCTTTTGTTTCTAGCCAAGTATCTTTTAGCCAATACGTGATATTTTATTGGTTCAACTACTTCTTTTTTAAAAAAATTTTTAAGATATTCATAGCCTATTGTTTCATGGTTACCATCTTTATTGTTTTTTACTAACTCATCAGGATCTTCAATAATAAAATGTCCATAATCATGAAGCAAACAAGAGCAAACTAAAATATCTTTAGATTTAGCTTTTTCTGCCAACATAGCAGATTGAATCATGTGTTCTGAAATTGTAATTTTTTCACCGATGTAGAGGGATTTGTTATTTTTAAAATTAGAAATAATTTTATCTAATATATGCATTTCTTATTGAGGATTGTCTCCTTCAATAGCAATTCTATCCATTACTCTTTCATAGCCAAGACCTTTTCCTGGATAAAAATCTGCTATTGCATAATGAATAACACTTCTATTATCCCAAATACAAACTGTATTTTCTGTCCAGTTAAATCTACAAGTTAAATCAAGTCTTGCCTGATGTTCAAAAATTTGTTTTAAAATTTCATCACTTTCTTCTTTACCCATACCAATTATTTTTTTGGTATATGTCCAATTAACATACAAAATTTTTTTCCCGGTTTCTGGATGAGTTCTTACAATTGGATGTTCGTTAGAATATTCATCATAATTTTTTTTCTTATTACCTTCCATTTTCTTATAATTTTTTATAAAAAATTCGGCACCCAGTGAACTATGAATTGCTTTTTTATCTTTTATTTTATCTTTTATTTTTTCATCCAAAGTTTCCCATGCAAGTTCCATATTAGAGAAACAAGTGTCCCCACCAACTGGAGGAATTTTAATAGATTTAAGTATTACCGCTTTAGTTGGCTTAAAATTATAACTCACATCGCTATGCCAATTCTCACCCCACTGATTTTTTTCATCTTCAGCTTTTATAATTCTTACGATTTCTGGATAGTCTTTTATACCTTTAACATAGGCATGAGTTTCTAATGGTCCAAATTTTTCAGCAAGTGCAATATGTTGATCAGTTGTTAAAGGTTGGTCCCTAAAAAAAATAACTTTATGTTCTAATAATAAATTATTTATTTTGTTAAAATTTTTGTCGGAAGTATCTGTAAGGTCTATACCTTTAATTTCTGCTCCTAAAGCACCTGATAATAACTTTACTTCCATGTATATTTTTGTTTTTAATTATTTTTTAAGTTTATTTGAAAATTGTAAGTTATCAATTTTAAATTTAGGTTTATTTTCTTTGATAAATTGATCCATTATCTTTAGTTTTTCTTCTTCAAACTCAGCAACTTTTCTGTGATTTAGATCAATATACAAAGATAAAACTTCAGTTGTAGCAGATAAAATATTTTTACTTTTTTCATACATTTCTAATTTGTAATGCAGTCTTTTTCTATCATGATCAAAATTAGAAATAAAAACATCTACTTCTTCACCTTCTTTAACTTCATTGTTATATGTAGTGTGAGTTTCAACAACCATTGTGCTTTTTTTTTCTGTTTTTGCAGAATGTTCACCCATTTTAAATTTAGATAAAATTACTTCTGCACCTTTATCAAACACCAATATGTAATAAGATAAATTCATGTGACCGTTATAATCAGTCCAATCATTAATTATTTTTGTAGTTTTCAGAAGAAGAGACATTATTAATTTAATTCAGATAGAATTTGGTCTGAGAGTTTCTTGATTTCATCTACAGCACTACCTTTTCTTTGTTTTTCAATTGCTGTTTTCCCTTCTCCCATCGATGATGCATATATTTGTCTGTTTCCTATAATTGTATCTACTGATGGAACATTAAGACTCTTTATGTAATCATTTGTTTTAATAATAAGTTTTGATCTTTGATTGGCCCTGTTTATTTGAATCATAATTTTTTTATTTGCTTTTTTTGCAATATCAATAATTGCTTCAGTAGCCCAAAAATCAACATGTGATGGACTCATAGGAATTAATACTAAGTCGGAAGCTTCTATAGAAGGACGAGCATCAGATTCAATTTTTGGCGGTGTATCAATAATAACTACGTCGTGGTCTTTTTTTAATGTTTTAGACTCATATTGTGCACCCCATAAACTAGCAGTTTTAAAAGTTAAGTTATCGTTTGCTATTTTGTTTTCTGATCTTATCATAAACCATTTTCCAAGGCTTCCTTGTGGATCAGTATCAACAACAGCTACTTTAAAATTGTGATATTTTATAAAGCCCATAGCTAAGTGAACAGCCAAAGTAGTTTTACCTGTCCCGCCTTTTTGTTGTGAAATAGTTATAACTTTTGAGAGCATTCTTTATAATATAATTATTAAATGTTTCTCGAAATAAAATTATTATTCTATTTTAAGATTAAAAAAAATTTCTACCGAAGATTGTATTTTAAAGTTTAAAATTTTTTTTTCGTTGAAAATAATAGTTTATAAACCTTCTAAAAAATATAACTAAAAAAAATATGATATTTTTAATTTGATTTATGAGAAACTCTCTATTTAATTAGGTTATTTTTATAAAGGGAGAAATGCGGAATTATGAATAAGCTATTATTACCACAGGATATTGTCGGAGGATCTTTTTGGCTTATTTCTGTTGCAATGATAGGTGCAGCAATATTTTTCTTTTTAGAGAGAGGGCGATTATCAAATAGATGGGCTACAGTAATGAACCTTATTGGAGTGATCGCTCTAATGTCATCCATACATTATTTCTATGCAAAAAACTTATGGGTACTAAATGGACAAGCACCAATAGCATTAAGATATATTGATTGGCTTCTTACTTTTCCATTAACAATTTTAACTTTTTATGTGATGCTAAATTCAGTTACCGACATCAAAAGAGGAATGTTTTGGCGTTTGTTAGTTGGAACTTTAGTTTGGGTTATTGCTCAACTTCTAGGAGCTTACGGTTACATGAGTGTAACTTTAGGGTTTTTGGTTGGTATAGTTGGATGGTTATACATAATAGGTGAACTTTATATGGGTGACACAGGAAGAAAAAATGCTTCTTGTGGTAACGAAAATGTTCAAATGGCTTTTTTTGCAAATAGACTAATTATAACAATAGGTTTTTCAATTTATCATATCGGATATTTTATTGAACATCTGGCGGGAGGAGCAAACATAAATAGCCTAAATGTAATTTATAACCTAGCTGATTTTTTAAATAAAATAATATTTGGAATGATAATTTATAGCGCAGCAAAACAAGACACACAGAAAGGTACTTAGATTTAAGGAGGAACAATTATGACTAGAGGAGCAGATATAATAGCAGCGATAATTTTATTAGCACTTGCAATAGCGATTATAGTTTATTTATTGCATTGGCTATACAGAAGATCTTCAAAAGAAGTTTCTTTTGTAAGAACAGGAATGCTCGGGGAGAAAGTTGTTATATCCGGCGGTGCATTTGTTTTACCAATTATTCATAATATCACCCAAGTAGGTATGCGAACATTAAGTATTACTATAAAAAGAGGAGGTGACAAATCTTTGATAACAAAAGATAGAATGAGAGCAGAGCTTGTTACAGAATTTTTTACAAAAGTTCCACCTGATCCAAGAGCTGTTTCAACAGCTGCACAAACTTTAGGTAATAGAACACTTGATCCTGAACATTTAAGAGAAGTAGTTCAAGGACGTTTCGCAGATGCATTAGGAGAGGTTGCTGCAAAAATGACTCTAGACGAAATACAAGAGAATAGAGGACAGTTTGTAAAAGAAGTAACAAAAATTGCCGATGGATCAATTGGCCACACAGGTTTAGCATTAGAAACGGTTTCAATAATTTCTTTGGACCAAACTCCAATTGAACAATTTAATCCAGCAAATACTTTCGACTCACAAGGTTTAACACAACTAACTGAACAAATCGAAACTAGAAAAAAGAAAAGAAACGATATTACTCAAGATACAAAAATTTCTATTGAAAATAAAAATTTAGAAACAATTCAAAAGGAATTAGAAATTAAAAAAAATGAAGAGTTTTCAAAATTTAAACAAGAAAGAGAAGTTTCTATTCAAAAGGCTAACGAAAAAACTGAGTCAATAAAACAAAGAGCAGAAAAAGAAAGAGAAGCCGAAGAAGCAGAAATAAAAAGTCAAGAAGCAATTGAAGTTGCAAAAATCTCTCAAAATCAAGTTATTGAAGTTGAAAGAAAGCTCACAGAAACAAGATTGATAGAGGAAATTGAAAAGAGAAGAAAAGAACAAAATGAATTAGAAAAAAATTCAGCTCTTGATATAAGACAAAAAGATCTTGAAACTGAAGTTAAGATTTTAAATCTAGATAAAGAAAGTGAATATGCACGTTTAGAAAAACAAAGACTAGTTGATATTAAACGAGCTCAAGAAAAAACATCAATAATAAAAGAGCAATCAGAAAGACAAAAAGAAGCTGAAGAAGCACAAATAATTTCTGAACAAGAAATTAAAAATGCTAAAATTGCCCAGCAGAGAAATATAGATTCACATAGAATTGAGTCAGAAAAAGAAGTTAGAACTTTAGACATTGAAAAGGCTAAGAGGTTGCAAATTGAGGAGCACCAAAAAGAGTTGGAGATAATTGAAAAATCTAAAGAAGTTCTTGCATCAAAAGCTGAGGAACAAAATACAAGAGCTAAAGCTATAGAAGCCGAAGAAAAAGCCAATTCAACTAGATACATTGAAAAAGCTGAAGGAATTAAGCAAGTAGATGTAATTGAGGCATCTGCAAAAGCTGAACAAGATAAACATGCAACTATGGCTGCTAAATTAAGATATGAAATAGATGCTGCAGGTAAAGAAGCTTTAAATCTTGCTGAGAATGTGAGAAGCGATGCAAATAGAAGAAGTGCATTAAGAATAAAACTTGCTGAAAAAATTGAATCAATTATTAGAGAAAGCGTTAAACCTATGGCAAATATTGGTGACATTAAAATTGTTGATGTCAGCGGTCTTCCTGGATTTAGCGGGACAAGTGTTTCACCTTCAGGAGGTGGCGGATCAGGTACTTCTGGTGGGTCTAAAAGTGGAGGAGGAAACTTGGCAGATAATGTAGTTAGTTCAGCTTTAAGATATAGAGCTCATCAACCGTTTTTAGATAGTCTTCTTAAAGAAATTGGAATGAATCCTGGAGAAATTAGTAACATCAGAAATATCCTTGGTGATTATGGAAATCCAAAAAAAGATTATCATATGAACTTTGGTGAAGATGCAAAAAATTTAAAAGGAGCCAATAATCCAAAAAACAAATAATTTAAATTAAATATTTTATGAGCACAGAAATAGAAAATTGGGCAAAAAAATATGAAGATCTTACAAATGGCGATGATACCATTAAAGCCATGGCAAAATATTATACATGCTCTTTTATGTTTGATATGGAAAAAGCAAAAGTGATAATTGAAATGCATGATGGTAAAGTAAAAAATATTAATACAAGTCCATCTCCATTAGATCCATATGATTTTGCTTTAAGAGCTTCAGCACAAACATGGAGAGAATTTGGACAACCTATGCCGAAGCCTATGTACCATGGAATATGGTCTGCAAGTTTTTTAAAAGATCTAAAAATTGAAGGTAATCACTTAATTTTAATGAAAAATTTGAGAAATTTTACAGTTCAATTTGAACTATTAAGAAAAACAGGAGTTCCAGTTTAATGAGATATTTTAATTTAAAGGGAGAAATTAAATGGTAAAGCATCACGATGTCGTAGGACGTTACGTTACTATTGAAGTAGATGATTGCGAATACAAAGTTTTCTATTTGCAAAACGGAAAAGGAATTCCTCTAATTTGTCAGCACACAGCTGGATGTCATAACCATCAGTGGCGAGGACTTTTAGAAGATGAAGAAATAACAAAAAATTATAATGTTATAGCTTATGATTTACCTAGGCATGGTAAATCTGACCCACCGCACAATAAAGAATGGTGGAAAGAAGAATATAAATTAACTGCAGAACATTATTGTAATTTCATTGTAAAATTATGTGAAGCTTTGAATTTAAAAGATCCAATATTTATGGGGTCTTCATTTGGTGGCAATGTGGCTCTGCAACTTGCTTTAAGACATCCAAATAAATTTAGAGCAGTTATACCAGTTGAGGCTGCTGATTATGCTCCAGGTTTTTATTTAGATTGGTGGAGACACCCACATGCTAATGCAGCACAAGTTTGTGCAAGTGGAACTTGGGACTTGATGGCACCACAATCACCAGACAAAGATAGATGGTTAACTTGGCATTACTACACTCAAGGGTCAGAGGCATTTAAAGGAGATTTATATTTTTATTCAGTTGATCATGATTTGAGAAATGAATTAAAAAATATTGATGGACATAAATGTCCAGTAATAATGTTAACGGGTACTTATGATTATTTAACTCCACCAGAAGCAACAGAAAATACAGCAAGGCAAATTAAAGGAGGAGTTTATATAGAAATGACCGATATTGGCCATTTTCCAATGAGTGAAAATCACGAAGTATTTAGGGTTTATTTGATTGAGGCTTTAAAAATAATTCAAGAAAGAACAAACAAGTAAGTATTAAAAGAGGTTCAATATGAAAAAAGATAAAACAGGTGTTCAGCTAGATCTAGGACATACTAGCACTGATGATTTTATAACTGAAAAATATGTTTTGCCCCTGTTAAGAGATGAAAAGATGCGAAATAAGTTAATTGAAGAACATAGAGCATGTCCAGTTGGTAAAGCTGCACAGCCCCACAAAGGTCAGCCAATGGTTGAGCATAGTAAAGAATTACAAATAGTTTTAGACAAACTTAGAAGACAACCAATGCATATAAAAAAGTATGTAACTATATGTAAAAAAGATTTTGAAGATTATAGAATTGGAATTGTAACTGGAGTAAGAGGCCAGCCTGTAGAAATTTTAGAAGAGTCATTCTCTTCAGAAGAAGCTTGCGAACATGCAATATTTTTAAAAAGAGTTGTAGATTTACTTGAAAGGCACGGTGGATGATTAATTTAAAGAGGTTTGCATAATGTTAAGAATTACTGGCTATAGTGATAAGTACCAAGCTTTTCCTGGTGAGGAAATTAAGTTTTATGTTAATGCTGAAAAAAATGAAAATTATGATGTTCAAATTGTAAGACTTATTCATGGGGATACCAATCCCGAAGGCCCTGGTTACAAAGATGAAGAAATTGGAGCTGAGTGCAATAGAACTTTTCAAGGAAGAAATCAGAGAATTCATGGTGGTTCATATGTAATAATACCTCAAGATGATAGATTAAATACAACTAGTTTTACACTACAAGCATATATTTTTCCAACAACTCCAGAAAAAGGTAAACAAGGAATTTTAACCAAATGGAATGATAAAACTAAAAGTGGCTTTGGTCTTTTTATAGATGAGAATAAATGTTTATCAGTCATGATTGGAGATGGAGGAGGCCAGGTCACGACTCTTTCAAGCGAAAAAGAATTAATGAGAAAAGTTTGGTATTTAGTTGCAGCTAGTTACGATGCTGAGACTGGAAAATTAAAACTTTATCAAGAACCTTGTGTAACACCTACAAATGGTGGTTTAGGAATGTCCTTACTTCATCCAGCGGATGAAACAACTTCTTATGTTGAATCAGTAAATAATTTAAAACCTAGAGCTAATGATGCACCTTTTCTAATGGCAGCATGTACCTATAATGATAGATCAGGAAGACACATTCATGGAGGACATTATAAAGAAGCATTAAGTCCAATTGAATTACCAGAACAAACATTAACTTATAACGGTAAAATAGATAGACCAAGACTTAGTAAAAAAGCTTTATCGAAATCTGAAATAGAATCTTTGGCAAGAGGATATAGTGGGTGTACATCTGAACTTAGATCAGAGGTAGTAGGAGCGTGGGACTTTCATGCAAATATAACAAAAAATATAGCCTCTACTTATATAATTGACACTACATCTAATCACTTAAATGGATTTATTATTAATTTACCTTGCAGAGGTATGACAGGTTATAATTGGACTGCAGATGAAATGGTTTTTCATCACAAACCAGAGGAATACGGCGCAATTCATTTTCACGATGATGATATAGATGACGCAAGATGGGATGTAGACTTTACATTTAAAATTCCTGATATAATTCGTAGTGGAGTTTACGCTGCAAGATTAAGAATTAATGGTGAAGAATCTGCAGAAACCGAGGATTTTATTCCATTTGTAATAAAACCACCAAAAGGAAAAGCAACATCTAAACTTTGTTTTGTATTACCTACAAACAGTTATTTAGCATATTCGAACGACAATTTAGGAACAAATTCTGTAGTAGCACAATTACTAGCAGGAAAAGTTCCAGTGTTAGCTGCATCAGATTTATATTTAAATGAACATAGAGAGTACGGTTTATCAACATATTCTAAACATTCTGACGGAAGTGGTGTAGCTATCTCTTCTAGATTAAGACCAATTTTAAATATGAGACCTAAATATAGGCACTGGCTATCACCTTCACTTTGGCAATTAAATGCAGATTTGCATTTAACAGACTGGTTGGAAGAAAAAAAAATTGATTTTGATGTGGTAACAGATGAGGATTTGCATTTAGAAGGAGTAGAACTATTAAATCGATACAAATGTGTTTTAACGGGTTCGCACCCTGAGTATAGCTCAGAAAAAATGTTAGCAGCTTATGAGCAGTATCAATTAAATGGTGGAAGATGGATTTATCTAGGGTCTGATGGATTTTATTGGATAAGTGAATACCACCCAGACAATCCAAATATAATTGAAGTAAGAAAAGGTGAAGCAGGAACACGAGCATGGACTGCTAACCCAGGAGAATACAATAATGCTTTTGATGGAAAATATGGAGGAATGTGGAGAGCAAGAGGAAGAATACCATCAAAGGTTTGTGGATTAACTTTTACAGCTTATGGTTTTGATGTCAGCTCATATTATAAAAGATGTCCTGATAGCAAAAGACCAGAGTGTTCATGGATTTTTGATGGAGTTGGTGAAGATGAAGTTATCGGAGATTTTGGTTTAGTTGGAGGAGGAGCTGCGGGTTTAGAACTTGATAGATATGATTTAGAGTTTGGAACTCCACATAATGCATATTTGTTAGCTAGATCTGAAAATCATACAAACTTAATGATGCAAGTTAATGAGGAAATTCATTTTACAGTAAGAGGTTTTTACGGTGGAGGTACTGAAAACCCAATGGTTAGAGCCGACATGATTTATTATAAAACTCCAAACGATGGAGCTTTGTTTGCGCCAGGTTCATTATCTTGGTGCGGAAGTTTATCTTATAACAATTATAATAATAATGTTTCAAAAATTTTAGAGAATGCAATCAAAGGATTTTTAAAAGAAGGGCCATTACCATAATGAACAAACCTCAATTTACAAGACCAGAAGGAACTGGCGGTAAAAGTGTACTAGGATCTGATAATGTTACACCATTGAATGAATTAGAAAAGAATGCTTTAGGAAATTTAGATGAAGATAAATTAACTGAACTTGCTAAGTGTCTTTTTACACTAAACAATAGACGTTATGGACCTATACCAGGAGCGTATATGGTAATGTGTACAAAACCTGGCAAAGAATGGTGTGTGGCGCAACTTAATGCAGATAGAGCAAAGCCTTTTATTTTATTTGAAGATAAAGTTTTTAGTTCAATTGAAAAAGCACAGGAAGAAGCAGAAAGAATTAAAAAAGAACGTGGCGAGTCAGCGCCAATGCGTTGTACCTAAAGTGAAAGGATTAAATGTCCGAAAAATCTCTTTGGTTATTAATATTTATATTAGTTTATGCCGCATTTTGTTTTTTTTGGGGCGTAAGAGGATCTAATTATAATTCAGATAGTCCAGAAAAATTTTATTTAGCAAATAAAAATGTATCTTCTTGGGTATTTTTCTTTGCCGCAACAGCAGCCACTTTTTCAGGGTTAACAGTAATATCCCAAACAAATTTAATTTTTAATGATGGTTTTCAATATGTAGGAACAGCTTTTATTGCAATAACAGTACCGCTTGGAAGTATATTTTTTTTTAAACGTCAGTGGATGTTAAGTAGAAAATTTGGATATATTACACCGGGTGAAATGTATTATGATTACTATAAAAGTGACACTATTCGAATCTTATCTGTTTTAGTAACTTTTTTTATAGCAATTCCACTTATAGCAGTTTTTTTTGGAGCAACTGGTTATTTGATAAATATTTTAAGTGAAGGTTATGTCTCTAGAGAAATGGGAATGTGGGTAGTTTCTACAATTGTACTTTTTTATGTTACAAGAGGGGGATTTAAATCAATTGTTAGCGTTGGTGTTGTTCAGTCATGGTTATATTTTATAACTGTAATTCTTTTAGGCATTATTATTTATTCTTTTATTGGTGATCTAGATTCATTTGGTAAATCATTAGCAAATATTGCAAGTACCACAATTAGTTCATGGGGAAATACAAATGGTTACGGTGGTGGAGACTATAACGGATATTTTGCTTTACCAGGAGTTATTCAATGG
>CACEMT010000013.1 GCA_902560685.1 uncultured Pelagibacteraceae bacterium
GTTGTTAATTATAGGCCTCCAAATAATAGGAAGCCAGAAGCAGCAGAAATAAATAGATACTCAGAATTTTTAAGAGAGCATGTATCAATTATAGATCCAAAAATATTAATACTTATGGGTAGTACGGCTATGGAGTCTTTATTCGGATCTAAAATTAAAATATCAAAAGAGAGAGGTGCCTGGAAAGAGGTAATTATAAATAATAAAACTTACCTTACTATGATAACTTTTCACCCTGCTTATCTGCTTAGACAAGCTGATCAAAAAAAATATTCATGGGCTGATTTAAAAGAAATAAGAAAAAAAATTGATTTATTAAAATTAAAAATTTGAAATGAAATTTATTATAGCTGGAGTAGATGAGGTAGGTAGAGGAAGTTTAATTGGGCCAGTATACGCTGCAGCAGTGATTTTAAAAAAAAAATTAGATAAAAAAAAACTAAAAGATTCTAAGAAATTAACAAAAAAAAATCGAGAGATATTAGAAAAATATATAAAAAAAAATTCTTATTGGTCTATTGGATCGGCATCATTAAAAGAAATAGAGAAATTAAATATTTTAAATGCAAGCTTACTAGCTATGAAAAGAGCAATAAAAAAATTAAATAAAAGGCCTTCTTGTGTATTGATTGATGGAAATAAAATTCCAAAAATAAAAAATTATAATTTAAAATATGTAATTAAAGGTGATGAAAAAATACCTGAAATATCCGCCGCATCAATAATTGCAAAGGTCGCCAGAGATAGGCTTATTACAAAAATGTCAAAAAAATTTGTTAAATATGCTTGGGATAAAAATGCGGGTTATGGAACTAAACTTCATTTAATTGCAATTAAGAAATTTGGAATAACCAAGTATCATCGAAAAACTTTCAGTCCTATACACAATATATTGAGTCCCAATTAAATCGTACAACAAGTCGAGTCCATTTTTTTCAATCTCTGGTTGACGTAGAATCTGCTCTGGAGTCTAATTGTTTTTTAAAAAATGGTTACTAAAAATTTACATAACAAAATTATCAATGGAGATAGTCTTAAAGAATTAAAAAAAATTCCTGACGAAACATTTGATATAATTTTTGCAGATCCGCCTTACAATTTACAATTACAAAATAGTCTAGTCAGACCTGATAGATCAAAAGTTAATGCAGTAAATGATAAATGGGATCAATTTGAAAGTTTTAAAACATATGATAAATTTACAAATGAATGGTTGAGTGAGTGCAAAAGAGTTTTAAAGAAAAATGGATCTATTTGGGTAATCGGAAGTTATCACAATATATTTAGAGTTGGCAAAATAATTCAAGACTTAGGTTTTTGGATTTTAAATGATGTAATCTGGAATAAAAATAATCCTATGCCAAACTTCAGGGGTACTAGATTTACGAATGCTCATGAAACATTAATATGGGCTTCAAAAAGTAAGAAATCAATATATACATTTAATTACCAATCAATGAAATCTTTCAACGATGATTTACAAATGAGATCCACTTGGAACTTGCCTATATGCAATGGTAAAGAAAGATTAAAAAATAATGGAATAAAAGTTCATTCAACACAAAAACCAGAAGCTTTACTTCATAGAATTATTTTGGCCTCTTCAAATAAAGATGATTTTATTTTAGATCCTTTTTTAGGATCAGGAACAACAGCAGTAGTTTCAAAAAAATTAGGGCGATCTTACTTTGGGATTGAAAAAGAAAAAATTTACTTTGAAGCTGCTAATAAAAGAATAAAAAATACAAATATAATTAAAGATGAACATTTAGATACAGTCCAAAATAATAAGTCCAAACCTAGAATTCCTTTTGGTTCATTAATTGAATTGGGAGTAATTAAACCTGGAACAGAAATCTATGATCAAAAGAAAAAAATTTATGCAAAAGTTATGGTTGATGGGAGTATCAAGTGTAAGCAAAATGAAGGGTCAATTCATAAAGTTGCAGCACAAATACTAGGTTCTGAAAGTTGTAATGGTTGGACTTATTGGCATTATCAATCAGGAAATAGCTTAAAACCAATCGATGAGCTTAGACAACGTCTAAGACCAAAAAACTAATTACTATAAATTTTACCCAAATAATTTTCTAAAAAATTTTTATTTTTAGATAAATATTTTAAAAAAATGTCTCTAAAAAATACATTTAATGGATTTGAAAGATGAAAAGCAAAGTGATTGAAAGAAGATCTGGAATTAATTTGCTTAGTCTTTAAAATCCTTGTTTTGTAGTAATTTGAAGAATTATTATTCAAGTTATTAAAAAGTTCATTTGCAGCTTCTATTGATTGTGATGCACCTTGAGCAAATGAGGGTGGAAATGAATAAAATGCATCTCCGGTTAAAAAAATATTTTTTGAATCAGGTATTTGAACTTTTTTGCTTACAAAAATTGGAAAGCATGTAATTTCTTCGACTTGCTCGGCTAAATTTAAATTTGATTTTGAAGAAATCTGATTTAATAAATTATTTATAAAATTATTTTCTTTAAATAGATTTCTATTTGATATCTCTTCCTGAATTAATTCTTTTCTAATAATTGAGATAAAATTAAATTCTCTGTTTTGATTTATGGGATAAATGACGAAGTGAAAATTTGGTCCTAAATACAATGAAATATCAGAGTCTTTGAAGTTTTGAATATTTCCTCTTAATGCAATGGAATTAAAATATTTTGGAAGACCCTCACCTTTAAATAAAATCTGTTTAGTTTTTGAATAGATTCCGTCCGCAGCTACAAGATAATCAAATTCCTCATTTTTTTTATCTCTAAAACATAATGATAACTTTTTCTGATTTTTAATATCAATAAGGTCTGAATTAAAAACTATTTTTTCAGAAGGAATATTTTTCAAAAGAAATTCAATAAGTTTCGTCCTTTTTAATGTTGTGTATCGATTGTTCTGATTATTAAATTGAGACAAATCAATATCGCATATTTTTTTTGAATTTTTTGCATCAAAAAAATTTACTTTTTTTGGAAAACAAACATCACTTGCATTCATTTTTTGAAAACCAATTTTATTTAATAAATTTATACTGTTTACTGACAATTGTATTCCATATCCATCACTAAGATTTAATGAAGATTTTTTTTCAAAAATTTTATAAGAATAGGATTTATCATTTTCTAAAAGGTTTGCGAAAAACAAACCTGAAATTCCCGCTCCTATAATTGCAATCTTTTTCATTAATATCTTTGAATTGATTTAAAAATTTTTTTTGTAAACGATGGCAAAATATGATTTTTGATATCATCTTTATCCAAAAAGAAACTATTACTTAAATATTTTTTTCTATTTTTTTTATTTATTGTAATCTTCATATCCATATTAGACATTTTAATATTAATTCTTTTATTTGAGGAAGATTTGAATTCCTTTTGATTAATCTCTCTCATTGGGAAAATTAATAAATTTTTTAAAAAATTAAATTTATTATTTTTAATTAATAAAAATTTATTTTCACTTTTGTATATATCTGCCTCAAAATATTTTATTTTATTAAATTTATTTTTTGATTTTATATCAAAATCTTTTTTTTTATATGCTTTACAATTTTTAATAAGAGGACACTCGAGGCATAAAGGATTTATTGGTTTACAAATTAGGGCACCAATTTCCATTATCGCTTGAGCATAATCGCTAGATCTATTTGATTTTCCAAAAAAGGATTTCTTTAAATGTAAATTATCTTTGCTAATTTCTTTTTCTGTTTTTAAATAAAAAATTCTTTTTAATATTCTTTCAACATTCCCATCAAGAGGTATAAGTTGCTTATTAAAAGCAATTGCCATTATTGCTGCTGATGTGTAATCACCTATTCCAGGTAAAGATTTTAATTGATCGATGTTATCAGGTAAATTTCCATTGAATTCTTTTATTATTTTTTTTGCTGTTTTTTTCAAATTTTTCGCCCTGGAATAATAACCAAGACCTTCCCAACATTTCATTAGTTTCAGGTCATTTATATTTGCGAGTTTTTTTAAATTTGGAATTTTTTTTATAAAATTATTAAAATAAGGTATTACAGTTTTAACTTGTGTTTGTTGGAGCATTATTTCACTAACTAATGTAAAATACTCTTTTTGTTTTTTTGTTAAATGTTTTCTCCAGGGTAAAATTCTTTTGTTATTATCATACCATTTCAGAATTTCTTTTGTTATACTTTGATTATTCATATGGAATTTAAAAATAATACTAAGCATAGATACAAAACCATTCAAGGGTTAAGATCATTTAAAAATACTTTGCCAAAAAATGTTAAAAAGATAATTGGCAAAAAAGGTCATATTTATTCAGAAACTCTGGATAACTGGAAATATATTGTTGGTGATGAACTATTTAAAGTATGCTTTCCAAAATCATTTAAAAGCTCAAGTCGATTAGGCCCAAGTTATTTGAACATAATGGTAAAAAGAGGACATGAAGTTGACTTGGAATATTCAAAAAAATCTATTTTAGACAAATTAAATAGTTATTTAGGTTATAACGCTGTAGAAAAATTGAAATTTACTTCATTTGAAGGAGAAGAGTTAGAATTAAAAGAAAAAATTACTAAAGATGCGACAAATAATGAGTATAAAGAAAAAATTTCTAAGATAAAAAATGATAAGGTAAAAAAATCATTAATAGAATTAAGTAAGTATTTTAAAAAAAAATGAAAAAGATAACATTTTTATTTGCATTTATATTTTTTTACTTTGAATCTGTTTTGGCAGAAACAAAGGTTAAGGCTTTATTGGAAGGAAATATTGATGCTAAGATAAGCATAATAGTTTACGAATCTTTAACATGTAGCCACTGCGCAGATTTTCATAAAAAGGTTTATCCAAAATTAAAAAAAGATTTTATAGATACTGGTTTAATTAAAATTGAATTTAGAAGCTTTCCATTAGATTTGGGATCTTTTAATGCTTCAAAAATAGCACATTGCAAGAATGACGGAAAAACAGATATTCTCCATTTTTTATATGAAAATCAAGAAAAGTGGGCTCAAGGTAAAACCATAGAAGATGTAAATAAAAATTTAAAAAATATTGTTCTAGAAATTGAAAGTGGATTAAATTTTGAGGGTTGCTTAGTTAATAAAAAAATTGAAGATCATGTACTAAATGATCGAATCAGCGCTGTAAAAGAATTCAAAATTAATTCTACTCCTACTCTAATAATTAATGATAAAAAGTTCGATAATCCACAAAACTATAAAAAATTAAAAAAAACAATAGAAAAACTGATATAGATAGTGAATGGAGTTTAAAAAAATCCAACTTAATGGATTTAAATCATTCGCTGAAAAAACTAATTTCTTAATTGAAAATGGACTAACAGGAATAGTTGGTCCTAACGGTTGTGGAAAATCAAATATAGTTGAATCTCTTAGATGGTGTATGGGAGAAACTTCTGCAAAAAGTATGAGAGGATCTGGTATGGAAGATGTTATTTTTTCTGGCACATCTAATAAACCATCAAAAAATATTGCTGAAGTTTCAATTTCTCTTTCAAATGAAAATAAGGACGGACCTATTCAATATAAAGAATTAGAAGAAATTCATATAAGAAGAAAGATAGAAAAAGATAAAGGATCAAAATTTTATATTAATGATAAAGAAGTAAGAGCTAAAGATGCACAAATGTTTTTTGCAGACTTGTCTACGGGAGCTCACTCTCCATCTTTGATTAGCCAGGGAAGAATTGGTGCATTGGTTACTGCAAAACCTGTTGATAGAAGAGCTATACTTGAAGAAGCGGCGGGCATCGCAGGACTGCATGCACGTAGACATGAAGCTGAATTAAGATTGGGTGCAGCTGAAAATAATTTAAAAAGAGCAGATGAATTAAGGAGACAACAAGAAAAACAGCTAGCAGGATTACAAAAACAGGCTGAGGAAGCAGCAAAATATAAATTGGTATCAGATGAGATCAAAAAAATTGAAGCTGGACTTTATTATTTAAGACTAAGAGATATTAAAAATGAAATTAATATTGAAAATGAGATAAACAATGATGCTGAAAGTGAAGTTAAAAAATTTAACGATCAAATTGAAGAACTAGAAAAACATATTAAATCTGAAACTGAAAAAGTAAGTCCAATAAGAGATAAAAATATTGAAAATATTTCAAGAATACAAAGATTAAATCTAGAAATAAAAGGACTTGATGAAGAAAATCAAAGAATAGATGAAGAAATTACTAATATAAAGTCTTCACTTAAAACAATCGATGAAGATATAGATAGGGAGAAAAGTATAGTAATAGATGCAAATTCAAATGAGAAAAGGCTTAAGGAAGAAAAGAATGAATTAATTGAAACAGATTCAAAATACTATGAAACTGAAAAACAGTCTAATGAAGATTTAGATACTGCAAAAAATAAATTAAATATTGAGATAGATAAAGTTAAAGAATTAATAAAAATTAATAAAAATGATGAGGCAATAACTATTCTTGATAATTGTAGAATAATTATAGATGAATACGCAGATAGTTACAGTAAAAATCAAAATATTAAAAAAGAATCAATCAAAAGAAATGAAAGAATCAAGGTAATTGAAAAAGAAATAGAGAGTTGGAAAAATCTTTTAATGAGTTCAGAAAAAATGATAAATGAGCTAAATGAAAGAAAACAAAAATTAATTAAAAAATTAGAAGAATTAGAAAAACAACCACAATCCCAAGCAGAAAAGAAAGGGCAAATATCAGAAAGTTTAAGATTGGCAGAAAAAGAAAAGCAAGAAAATGAAATAATTATAGAAGAAACAGATAATAAAATATTTAATTTAAATTCTGAATTAAACAAAACAAAAGAAGACACTATTCAAATAAGAGAAAGAAAAGCAAGTTCTGGTGCAACAATAGAAGGGCTAAAAAAAAGAAAAAATGATTTATTAGAAAGAATTGAAACTGAACTTGGATTGAATGAAAACAATATTTTAGAATTTTCTAATTTAGAAGAAAACGAAGAGTTTCCAGACGTAGTTGCTCAAGAAGAATTTTTGGATGAAAAGAAAAGAACAAGAGAAAAATTAGGTTCAGTTAACTTAAGAGCTGACGAAGAAACAGAAAAATATGAAAATGAGATAAAAAAAATGGAACAAGATAGGCAAGACCTTGTAACTGCAATAATTAAATTAAAAGAAGGTATTAATGAATTAAATCAGAAAGGAAGAGAAAGACTCTTGGAAGCTTTCGAAAGAGTTAATAGAAAATTTAATGAGGTTTATACAAAACTTTTTAATGGTGGGAATGCTAAGCTTGAGTTAGTAGACTCTGACGACCCTCTTGATGCAGGTTTAGAACTTTTGGTTAGTCCTCCGGGAAAAAGATTGCAGTCGATTACTTTGCTATCAGGAGGTGAGCAGGCATTAACAGCATTGTCCTTAATTTTTGCAGTATTTTTAAGTAATCCGTCTCCTATATGTGTTTTAGATGAGGTCGACGCGCCACTTGATGATGCAAATGTAACAAGATTTTGTAATCTTCTTTATGAATTAACAAAAATTACAAATACTAGATTTATAATTGTTACCCATCATGCATTGACCATGTCAAAAATGGATAGACTCTACGGAGTAACCATGCCAGAAAAAGGAGTTAGCCAGCTTGTTGCAGTTGACTTGCAAAAAGCTGAGAGTATGGTCGCCTAGATGCCTAATGACTCATTCAAGACTCGCCTAGAAATTGCAAAAAAAAAGATAAATAAAAACAAAAATAATCAAAAAAGCGAGAAAACTTCAAATTTTGGTGAAGCTTTTAAATTAAGTACAGAGCTAGTAGCCGCAGTTGCAGTTGGGACAATTATTGGGTTTATTTTGGACAATTGGTTTGGTACTAAACCTTGGTTAATTTTAATATTTTTTTTTGTTGGTGTAATTGCAGGAATATCAAATGTAATTAGATCTGCAAAGAATATGCAAAAGTAAATTATTAGAGAACAAAAATGGCATCAAATCCAATGTACCAATTCAATGTGTATAGAATTGGTCCAGAAATAAAAATAGGTGAAGTTGATTTATCTTTTACTAATGCAAGTTTATTCATGGTAATTAGTTCTCTAGCAGTATTAATTATATTTAATTTAGGTTCAAAAAAAAATTCTTTAATACCAAATAAAATTCAACTACTCGCCGAATTGAGTTATACATTTGTATCCAAAATGATAAGTGATACAGCTGGTTCAAAAGCTAAACCTTATTTTTCATTCATATTTTCTTTGTTCATGTTTGTATTATTTTGCAACATGTTTGGTATGATTCCTTATGCATTTACGGTAACTAGTCATATTATTGTTACTTTTGTTCTAGCAGCATTTATTTTTTTTGGTGTTACCATAATTGGTTTTATTAAACATGGATTTGGGTACTTAAAACTATTTGTACCAAGTGGAGTTCCTGTTGTTCTTTTGCCATTAATAGTGGTAATTGAAGTAATTTCTTATTTAAGTAGACCTGTAAGCTTATCAGTTAGATTGTTTGCTAATATGATGGCAGGTCATACTATGATGAAAGTATTCGGAGGTTTTGTGATTAGCCTTGGAATAGTCGGCGGATGGTTACCGCTTGGCTTTTCAGTAGCTTTAACAGGTTTGGAGATATTAGTTGCTTTTCTTCAAGCTTATGTTTTTGCAATATTAACCTGCATCTATTTAAATGATGCATTAAATTTACACCATTAACAATTTATAGGAGGATATAATGGAACTAGAAGCAGCAAAGATGATCGGAGCAGGACTTGCGGCAATTGCTTTAGCAGGTGCTGGAGTAGGAATTGGTATTATATTTGGTAATTACCTTTCTGGAGCAATGAGAAACCCGTCGGCAGCTCAAAAACAATTTCCAAACTTACTATTAGGTTTTGCATTAGCAGAAGCTACTGGTTTATTTGGTTTAGTTGTTGCACTGATAATTTTATTTGCATTTTAATTAATGTTTTTAAGATTTTCTCAAACGCTATTAATTTACTTTCTATTATTTTCTTATGTAGAAAGTGCTGAAAGTGGAGGAATGCCACAACTTAATCCTGAGTTTTGGTTTTCACAGATCTTTTGGTTAATAATTACTTTTGGAATAATGTTTATATTATTATCAAAATTTGTTTTACCAAAAATAAGTGAAAACCTAGAATTAAGAAAAGCACAAATTTCAGAAAATATTGAAGCAGCTGAAAAACAGCGAGAAGAAAGTGATAAAAAACTAAAAGAATATGATCAATTAATAATTAATAGTAAAAATGAAGCAAAAAATTATTTTAATAAAGCGAGAGAAAAAATATTAAAAGATGTTGATAAAAAAAGAGAAAGTCTAGAAAAAGAAATTGATGAAGAAATAGACAAGGTGGAAAAAGAAATATTAGATTTAAAAAATAAATCTCCAGAAAAAATTAGAAAAATTGCGGTTGAAACATCTTCAGATTTAATTAAGCAGATAATTGGAGTTGAAGTGAATAATAGCAGTATTTCTGCAATAGTTGAGGATGTATCAAGGAAAACAAATTAATTATGACCATAGATGCAACTTTTTGGGTAGCCGTTTCTTTTGTACTTTTTATAGGATTATTGATTTACTTCAAAATCCCTCAAAAAGTTAATGAAATATTAAATCAATTAATTTCTAATATAAAAAATGAAATTAACGAAAGTGAAAAACTTAGAAACGAAGCTAAGACACTTTTAGATAATTCTCAGTCTAAGTTAGACAGTGCTAGTGAAGAAACAAATAAGATAATTGAGCAGTCAAAAAAAGATAGTGAAAACTTAGTTATAGAAATAAATGAAAAATTCCATAAGTCGGCAGAAATTAAAAAAAAATTAGCTGAAACGAAAATTTCACAGATGAAAGAAGCTGCTATAAAAGAAATTAAAGATACCTCAATAAAAATAGCAGTAGATTCAGTTAAAAAAATAATTTCTACTTCCGTAGACAAAAACAAATTAGATGCAATTTTTGAAAAAGACTTAGAAGAAGCTAAAACTGAATTAAAAAAAATTAATTCATAGTAATTCGAAAAAATATCTTACTTTATTATTAAAAAAAATATAAATTATTTATATGAATTCAATTATTATTGGGTCAGGATTTGGTGGTATTGCTGCAGCTTTAAGATTAAGAGCAAAAAAACACAAAGTTACATTAATTGAAAAGCAACCAGATTTGGGTGGAAGAGCAAGAGTATTTAAAAAAAATGGATTTACCTATGATGGTGGTCCAACAGTTATCACAGCTCCCTATTTGATTGATGAATTATTCGAATTATTCAAAAAAAATCCCAAAGATTATATTGAGCTTTCTCCACTTAAAATTTGGTATCAATTTATTTTTGAAGATAAGTCTAAATTTAATTACTCAGGTAATGAAATTGAAATGAAAAAACAAATAGAAGAAATGAATAAAGAAGATGTTGAGGGTTATGAAAAATTAGTAAATTTTACAAAAAAAATTTTTGATAAAGGATTTACAGAACTTGCAGATGTTCCATTTGATAAACCATTAATAATGATGCAACAATTGCCAGCATTATTAAAACTCAAAAGCTACAAGTCAGTTTATTCATTAGTCTCGTCTTATATAAAAAATGAAAAATTAAGAAGAATATTAAGTATGCATCCTCTTTTGGTTGGTGGAAATCCTTTTACGACAACTTCTATTTATGGGCTAATTTTATACTTAGAAAAAAAATGGGGCATTCATTATTCAATGGGTGGAACGGGAAATATTATAAAAGGTTTTGAAAAATTGATGAATGAGGTCGGTATAGAAATAATAAAAGGGCGTGAAGTAAATAAAATTATTACAGATGGAAATAAAATTACGGGTATTCAACTAGATGACCAGACTAAAATTGATGCCAATAATGTTATTTGTAATGCGGACCCACCTGCAGTTTATGAAAAAATGTTAAATGGAAATACAAATAACTCCCTATTGTTTAAATGGAAAAAAAATAGAATGGAATATTCAATGGGATTATTTGTTTATTATTTTGGAACCAAAAAAACTTATGATGACGTAGAACATCATACTATAAAGTTTGGTAATAAATACAAAGAGCACCTTGATGATATATTCGATAATAAAAAGCTAAATAACGATATAAGTTATTATCTTCACAGACCATCAGCTACCGACAAATCAATGGCTCCTGAAGGACAGGATTGTTTTTATGTTCTAATTCCCGTTCCAAACAACCAATCGAAAATTGATTGGTCCATTGAGGGAGAAAAAATGAAGAATTTAGTAATTGATAAGATGGAAAAAGATTTAATGCCAAACCTTAGAGAAAATATTGTTGAAGATTTTTATTTAACACCAGATTACTTTGAAAAAGAACTTAATACTAAATATGGTTCTGGTTTTTCAATCCAACCAAAATTTTCACAATCAGCTTACTTTAGATTTCACAATAAATCAGAAATTTATGATGGTCTTTATTTTGTAGGAGCAGGAACACATCCGGGAGCAGGTGTCCCTGGTGTTCTATCATCAGCTAAAGTATTGGATAAAATAATTTAATGTCTAATGTAAACTACCTAGCACAATTTGCTAAATCATTTAATTGGGCTGGTTTTTTTTTACCAAAAAATGTTTATCACGATTGTTCCAAACTATATGCATTTTGTAGAGTTCTGGATGATTTAGTTGATGAAAAAACTAATTTAGAATTAAGAGAACAAAGATTTGATGAAATTACAAATATTTATAAAAAAACTTATGAACTAGATAATAATGATAGAAAAATATTAAACCAAAATGAACATGAATTAATTGTAAATGATATGATTGAACTTGCATATAACAACAATATTAAACGAATTATTTTAGATGATTTAATTGAGGGTGTTGGCTCAGATTTAAAACAAAAAGTTTATTTAAGATCAGTAAAAGATTTATTAGTTTATTCATATAGAGTAGCTGGAACAGTTGGTTTAATGATGGCCAAAATATTAAGTGTAAGCGACACAAGATCCTTAAAGGGAGCTATAGACTTGGGTATTGCTATGCAACTTACAAATATAGCAAGAGATGTTATTGAAGATAAAAAAATGAATAGACAATATATTAAACCAGATTTTGAAAATATTGAAGCAACGTTAAAACTAGCAGATATGTTTTATGAAAGTTCATATACTTCAATAAAGAAAATTCCATTCAAATATAGATTTGCAATAATTGTAGCCAGAAGAGTTTACAGACAAATAGGAAGAAAGATTATACAAAAAAGAAATATGGAGAATTATGAAAAATCAGGAAAAATTTATGTTAATAATTTTGAAAAAATATATCAAACAATTCTATCTTTATTTGATTTAATGTTTCTTTATTTAAAAGATGTAGAATCTCATCAGAGAATAAGGGAGCATGAAATTATAAGAGAGGAAATAAACCTAGATGAAAGAATTTGATTATATTATTTTAGGTGGTGGTTGTGCTGGCTTATCGTTAGCTTACGAGCTAGATATAAATAAGAAATTAAATGATAAAACCTTAGCTATAGTTGAAACTAGAGATGAATATAACAGAGATAAAACGTGGTCATTTTGGAAAGTCACTGATCATAATTTTGATGACTGTGTTATCAAAAGTTGGAATAATTTTTCTGTCAATTCTAAATTAGGATCTCATGAAATTATAAATAAAGAATATCCTTATCAAACTATAGACAGTGGTTTGTTTTACAAAAAAGTCTTAAATGAAATAAAACAAAATAAAAATATACAATTTTTTAAAAATATAGATCAAATTAACTTAGATAATTCTTTTATATTTAATAGCATCCCATCAAAAGGAGATTATCAAGCAAATCTTTGGCAACACTTTAAAGGTATAGAAATTGAAACACAGAAAGATATTTTTGATGATGAAATTTTTAACTTAATGGATTTTGATTGTGATCAAAGAGATAATGTCCACTTTTTTTATACCTTACCTTTTTCAAAAAATAAGGCTTTAATAGAAACAACTTGGCTATCAAAAATGGATGATAAAACATTAACTGATTATGATATTCAGCTAGAAAAATATATCAAAGAAACTCTTAAAATAAAAAATTATAAAATTAATTATCAGGAAGAGGGTGCTATACCTTTGTTCTATCCACCAGTTAATTCAGAAAAAAACAAAATTAATATTGGATCTGCTGGAGGCATGACCCGTTTAAGTACTGGATATACTTTTCTTAATATCCAAGATCATAGCAAATATATAAGTAATAATATTGAAAAAATTCAAAATACAAAGGCTTACCATATTGGAAAAAAATATGAGTTTCTTGATAATATATTTTTAAATGTTTTGAAAAATAATCCAGATAAAATGCCAAAAATATTTTTAAATATGTTTAAAGCATCTTCCAAAACAGTTATAAAATTTCTATCAAATAAAAGTAACATTTTTGAGGATTTAGGAATAATTTTAAAAATGCCAAAATGGATGTTTATTAAAAATATTTTTTAAATTAGATGAATAAAATAAATTACTATCATTCGTTAATTTTTTTTAATTTATGTATATTATTATCAGCATTTGAATTTTTAAGAGATAATAGTTTACTTATTTTATCTTTATTTCTTATACTAAGTTTGGGAATTTCTCATGGAGCGTTAGATCATATAAAAGGAAAAAAATTATTAAAACTTTTAAATTATAAATCTACCTCAACATTTTATATTTTATATGTATTAGTTGGATTAAGTGTAATTTTATTATGGTTTTTATTTTCTAAAATTTTATTATTAATTTTTTTAATAGTTGCGTCATATCATTTTGGCAAAGAAGACGCAGAATTTATAAACAGTAAATCTAATCTTGAATTAGTTTACTTTTTTAAAGGATCTCTGGTGATAACAGCCCCATTGTTATTTCATAAAACTGAAACTCTAAATATTTTCAATAATTTAAATTTTGATATTTCACAAAGTTTATTGATATCGAATGAATTTTTATATGTATTTATAGCACTTAGTTTTTTTGCAAATATTATTATTTCATTGAACAAACAAATTGATATTAAATCATTACTACTGATGGATTTTATATCCATACTGCTACTAAACTTTTTCTTAAATCCAATTTTAGCATTTACAATTTATTTTTGTTTTTTACACTCTATTAGACATTCATTTAAATTATCTAATGAACTTAACAAAAAAAATTTTGTTAAAGGGTTTAAAGACTTTTTAGTAAAAGCAATGCCATTAACTATTTTAACTGCTATTTTATTCTTAATTTCTCTATTTTTTTTAAATAACTATTACTTTTTAGATAATGCTATATCAAAAGTAATATTTATTGGTTTGGCGTCTTTAACCTTTCCACATATATTGCTGGAATATTTTTTAGAAAAAAATGAAAAGCAAAGAAATTAAAATTTTACTTGCAGCCCCTCGTGGCTTCTGCGCTGGCGTAGAGCGAGCTATAGAAATTGTAAAAAAAAGTATTAATAAATATGGGGCGCCGGTGTATGTAAGACATGAAATTGTTCACAATAAACATGTGGTTGATGGTCTTAAAAAAATCGGTGCTATTTTTGTCGAAGAACTAGATGAAATAAAAGATAAAACTAGACCAGTAATTTTTTCTGCTCACGGTGTACCAAAAAAAGTCCCTATTGAAGCAGAAAATTTTAAAATGGAATATGTGGATGCAACATGCCCACTGGTATCAAAGGTCCATAGAGAAGCCGAAAATTTAAATAAAAATGGATTGCAAATTTTATTAATTGGACACAAAAACCATCCAGAAGTTATAGGAACTATGGGTCAAATTCCTGAAGGTGAAATAGATCTTATTGAAAATGTTGATGATGCAAATAATTATGAAAATAAATCTAAAAAAAAATTAGCTTTTGTTACCCAAACAACTCTTTCTGTTGATGATACAAAAGAAATAATATCAGCATTAAAGAAAAAATTTCCAGAAATTAGAGAACCAAAAAAAGAAGATATCTGCTACGCAACTACGAATAGACAAGCTGCTGTTAAAAAAATTGCAGAAAAATGTGACATGTTTTTTGTTATTGGAAGTAGAAATTCATCTAATTCTTTAAGATTAGTAGAAGTTGCAAAAAATTCTGGATGTACAAATTCAAGATTAATTCATTCTGGAAGTGCTGTACCTTTTGAGGAAATAGAAAAATACAAAACTATTGGAATTTCGTCGGGAGCCTCTGCACCAGAAATATTGGTTGATAACTTTATAAATAATTTAAAAAAAGAATTTACAGTGGCGATAGAAGAAATAGAAATAGTTAAAGAAAGTATAACATTTAAAATTCCAGGAAAATTAAACTAGATGGCAATTTATACAAAAATTTCTTCGAAAGATATTCTGTTAATTGAAAAAAATTATAATCTAGGAAAAATAGTTTATTTTAAAGGTATTAAAAAAGGAATTGAAAATACTAATTATCTTTTAAAAACAAAAGACAAAAAGTTCATACTCACACTTTTTGAAAGAAGAGTTCATAAAAAAGATTTACCTTTCTTTATGAATTTAATGGATAAGTTAAGTAAATATAAAATTAATTGCCCAAAACCCCAAAAAAACAAAAGAGGAAGTTTTTTAATTAAAATTAAAAATAAAACTGCCTCTATTGTTTCCTTTGTTGAGGGAAAAGATAAGTTAAAATTAAACCCAAATAATTGTTATGAAATTGGTAAAAATATAGCTAAATTTCACAGAGCATCTAAAAAAATAAAACTTTATAGAAAAAATTCTTTATCTTTAAAAGATTGGCCAAAATTATTAAGTAAAATTGGAAATAAATCCAAAATTATAAGCACCAATTTAAATAGTTTGATGAAAAATAGTCTCCTACAAATAAAAAATAAATGGCCAAAAAATTTACCTTTTGGAATTATTCATGCTGATTTATTTATTGATAATATCTTTTTTAAGAAAAACAAATTTCATGGATATATAGACTTCTATTTCGCGTGTAATGATTTTTTAATGTACGAAATTGCTATTTGTATTAATGCGCTATGTTTCGATAAAAGAAATAATAAATTTATATTTAATAAGAAAAAATCAAAAAACCTTATTAAGGGTTATTCAAAAATAAGGAGGTTCTCTGATAAAGAGAAAAAATCTTTAAATGTCTTATGTAGAGGTGCGGCCCTTAGGTATTTATTAACAAGAACTTACGATTACTTAAATACTCCAAAAAGTGCAGTTATTAAGATAAAGAACCCAAGGGAATATATTCAAAAACTTAAGGTACATAATCAATTTAACAATTTTAAAAATTATTATAATTAAATGATAAAAATTTATACCGATGGTTCTTGTTTAGAAAATCCAGGAAATGGTGGCTGGGCTGCAATAATTATTGATGATGAAAAAAAAACTCAGATTAAAGGAAGTAAAAAAAATACTACAAACAATCAAATGGAGTTACTTGCTCCAATTGAAGCATTAAAAAAAATTCCAAAAGGTAGTGAGGTTCAAATTTTTACAGATTCTAAATATGTAAAGTCAGGAATAACAGAGTGGATCCATAATTGGAAAAAAAATGGATGGAAAACTGCAGACAAACAACCAGTTAAAAATAAAGAACTTTGGGAAGAGTTAGATCTTTTAGCAAATCAATTTGAAATAAGTTGGAATTGGGTAAAAGCACATTCAACAGATGAATTAAATAATGAAGTCGATTTGATTGCTAGAGAAGCTGCAAATTTATAAAATATTTAGAATATGCAATATTTTTTTGCTCCAGTAATTGTTTTAATTGTATTTATACTTATCATGATGATGGTTTGAAATTCGGGGCACCTGGCAACAGAACGCCCCTTAAAAACTAAAAATAATCCTTTAAATATTATCGTTAATAAATTCTATACGGGATATGTACGGGATTAATCTCTATATTCTCCTGTTTCGATAAATTCTTTAAAACCTTCTTGTCCATAAACTTTAGGTACATTCATTTTGCTAGCTTTTATTAATTTTGAAGGACCAGCATTATCTCCACAAATTAAAAGGCTCAGTTTTTTTGTCACTTCTGTTCTTACAAATAAATTATTTTTTTTTGCTATAGAGATTAGCTCTTCTTTATCTTTTTTAGAAAAACCAGTGAAACAAACTTCTAATTTATCCTCTGGATTTGCAAATCTTTTGTTAGTTTTAAATCTTGGTTTTATTTTGTATGATTTTTGAACTTCTACAGCTTCTTTTTCTGCGTCTTCAAAATTTTTATGTATTGAAAGAATATTAGATCTTTTGAAGGTTTTATTTTTATTTTCTATTAAATCTCTTACATCTGCATCTTCACCTATTTCAAAAATGATTTCAATTTTGTAGGGCTTAACCTCATTAAAACGATTTAAATAAACAACATACTTTATCATTTTTTAATATTTGCCTAATTTTTTTTTAATTTCTTCAATAGTATAAGGGGGGTTTTTTCTATGAACCATTCTATGACAATTTGAGCATAAAACAGAAAAATCATCAATTTTAAACTCTACTACTTCTCCCTCTGGTAGATCTTGGATTTGTCTCTTGTGATGAGCTTCTATAAACTCTTCTTTTTTTTTATTTAAACTTAATGCTCCATATCTTTTTTTAAAATTAAATCCGCAAGCTTCACAAGTATAACCAAGTTCTTTTTTGACTTTTCTTGAGTTTGAATATGCTCTCTCTATCCTTCTATGTGTTTTGTATTGTCTCATTTCTTTTAACGTTGTTAGGCCCTCTGAAGGTTTATATTCATCTTCTGTAGTATCCGTATCTATCCCACCTCTATAAGTTAGAAGCGAATATAAATTTAATATTGTATTTAAATCTTTTGTTATTTGTTGCTCATCTAAATCTTTTGATAAATCATACTGTCTACCAAAAGCATGGCCTTTTTCATAAAGATAAGGTCTTGTTGTGTTGCCAGATAATTTTGTTGATAGATCTAGAGGTTCATAATTAAAATTTTTTTTAAATTCTGGTATCCTGTCTCTTATAAATTCTGCTCTTCTTAATAGCTCTTTAGCTGCTCCTTCTGTTTTCAATTCTTTTTCAATGTCAGTCATACCCTGATTTAAACTTAAATAAACTCTCTTCATATCTATAGAAAATAAGAAAACTATATAATAACCTCTCATAGTAGATGTCGTTATTTCTGGATCTAGTACAGCTATCCATGGAACGTCTGCCCAGTTTGAATGTTGCCCACAACTACTCCTGTATTTAAAATGCTCCTTATTTTTTTGATATTTGGTTTTATAATTTCTTTTGAAACTTTATTTATAAAAGGTGCAAGGGAGCTATCTTTCATAGATCCTGATTTCGCATCTAAATAGTTGGATGATATTCTAGTTAAAGCTTTCGATATCATAACTTATCCTAGCACAAAAAATCTGTACGGGATATGTACGGGATTTTGAATGAAATTGCCGTTTTTCAATTCAAATTATTCACGAATAATGTTACAAAGTTCGGGGCACCTGGCAACAGAACGCCCCCCCCCTTAAACTTTGCTTTTAACAAAGTTTTCTACATCATCTGTATTATTTTTTAATACTTGAAAGTTTTCTTTTTTATCAAGTACATGCTGAAGTTCTTTTGGTAATTTTTCATGCTTATTTATCGCATTATTTGTAGCGTCTGGAAATTTACATGGATGTGCTGTTGATAAAACTACACAATCATTAAAAGATAGTTTTTTTGCAGCCCCTACTCCAACCGCTGTATGAGGATCCAATATGATATTATTTTCTTCATAATTTTTTTTAATAATATCTAACGTTTCTTGTTCATTACAACTTTCAGATAAAAAATCCTTTTGTATTATATCTAAATCTTTCTTTTCAATTTGATAAGAATTTTGCTTAACTTTTTTCATGATTTCTGCTGTTTTTTCAGAATCAGAATTATTTACATAATAAATTAATCTTTCAAAGTTACTTGCTAATTGAATATCCATACTAGGTGACAATGTTTCTTTAACTTCTTTTGAAACATAATCTCCTTTTGAAATCGCTCTATGCAAAATATCATTTTCGTTTGTTGCAACAATTAGTTTATCAATTGGTAATCCCATTTTCTTTGCAAGATAGCCTGCAAAAACATCACCAAAATTTCCAGTTGGAACTGAAAAAGAAATTGTTTCTTTCCCTAATTTAAAATACGAATAAAAATAATATACTGCTTGAGCAATAATTCTTGCCCAATTTATTGAGTTTACTCCAGACATATTTATAGATTTAGAAAACTCAAGATCAGAAAACATTTGTTTTACAATATTTTGACAATCATCAAAGTTTCCATCAATTGCAATATTAAATACATTTTTGTCATCAACAGTGGTCATTATTTTTCTTTGAACAGAAGAAATTTTATTGTTTGGATGTAAGACAAATATATTTAAATTAGATTTTCCTTTGATTGCATCTATTGCTGCCGCCCCGGTATCACCAGAAGTTGCAACCACTATGTTTATTTTTTTGTCATTTTTACTTAGATGATAATCATATAAATTACCAATAAATTGCATTGCAACATCTTTAAATGCCAATGTTGGGCCGTGATATAATTCTAATAATTTTGTTACTCCAACATTTGAAAGTTTAACCACTTCTTTTTCTCTAAATGTTGAATATGATTTTTTAATTAATGATGAAAGTTCTTCTCTTGAGATAAAATCTCCTAAAAATTGGCTTATTATTTCGGAAGATAATTCTCTATAATTTAAGTTTTTGAGTTTTGATAGTTCTGCTGAGTTATATTTATTTATCGATTTTGGAACATAAAGACCACCATCATCAGCAAGCCCTTTTAGAAAAACTTCACCAAAACTGTATTCTTTTTCTTTACTTCTTGTGCTTATATATTTCATCTAGGGTATTCAAAAAACACTCTAGCGGAATTTTTTTGAGGCGCAATCCTTAAATTAAACTGTCGATTAAGAATAATACAAAAATTAAAAATAAATATAAAATTGAATATCCAAAGACTTTTTTTGCTTTATTTAAATCAAATTTATCTTTTTTAAATTTATATAGATCATAACAGATGTAATTATAATAAATGGTAAGTGCTAAAGAACTGACAAGAAACATTTTGCCAGTAAAACCTATGATATATGGCAAAATAATCACGGGCAGCATAAACAAAGAATAAACAAATATTTTTTTCTTTGTTTCTTCAATTCCATTTGTAATTGGAAGCATTGGAATTTTTGCCTTTGAGTAATCTTCAGCTTTATAAAGGCTTAAGGCCCAAAAATGAGATGGCGTCCAATAAAATATAATTAAAAAAAATGTAATAGGCTCAATCGTTAAAGAGTTTGTCGCAATGGTCCAGCCTATAACTGGAGGCAAGGCTCCTGAAGCTCCACCAATAACAATGTTCTGAGGTGTTTTTCTTTTTAACCAAATTGTGTAAACAAAAAGATAAAAGGAAATAGTTACTAATAATAAAAATGCCGACAAGAGATTTGAAAAATAATATAGTCCACAAACTGAAATAATTGATAGAGCTACACCAAATATTAAAGCATGATCTCTATTGATTTTTCCAGTTGGTATTGGTCTAAGACAAGTTCTTGTCATTAGTTTATCCAAGTCAGCCTCATACCACATATTAAGTGCTCCAGCAGCACCCGCTCCTATGGTAACAAAGAAAATACTTATCAATGAATCAAATAAAGGAATTGTTGTTTGAGAAGTTAATAATCCTACTGCACAGGTAAATATAACCAAAGACATAACCCTTGGCTTCATTAACAATAGTAAAGATTTTAAATAAGATGAAGTATTTAAAAATACTGAACTTTTATTTTTTGAAGTAATCGTAGTCAAAACTAATCTACGTTCAGGCTTACAAATACTACTAATAAAATTACTCCAATAATAAGAATATGATTTCCTAAATCAAAGATTCCAACTTTTGAATTTTTCTTATCAATAAATTTTCTACTTAGAGGAACGTTGTCATAAGGATTAATTTTAATATTTGAAACTTCCTCTTCTTTTTCATTTTCAACTTTTACTGAAAATCCAAACCAAGTTAGATATATAAATAATAAGAAAAAAATTAGAAAACCAGCTAAAATAGTATATCCATCCATAATTTATACACCTCCCGTTACAAAATAAAAAAGTCTGGTAAAAACTGTATATTCAAATTCTGCAACCATAAGAAATATAAAGCATGCTATCGCTGTCATTGGCCACAATAAAACATTAACTAATGCGTAACGTTCCCAAAATAAATGCATAAAAAAAGCCATAATTAATCCTGCTTTTAAAAACATAAAAAATAAAATTAAAGACCATCTAAGCATGCCTTGAAATTGATACCAATCAACCATGTATGAAAAGAAACTTAAAACAAATAGAAGGCCCCATATCCAAAGATATATTCCAATCTTATGTGTTGATGCTTGTTCTTGTTTTTTTGTTTTGTCCATATTTTAGTTTACCATAAATAAAAGAATGCAAAAATAAATACCCAAACTAAATCTACAAAGTGCCAATACAATCCTAAGATTTCAACTTCAACATAGTCGCCCTTCATAGTTGTAAACCATCCTCTTTTTCCTTCGTCGTAATGGCCAGCAAAAGTTTTATAAGCATATATAAATAAAAAAATTACTCCTATTGAAACGTGAGTGCCATGAAATCCGGTAATCATGAAGAAAAAGGATCCAAATTGTGGTGCACCAAAAGGATTTTCCCAAGGTCTTACACCTTCGTGAATTAACTTAGACCATTCAAAGGCTTGCATACCAACGAAAATAAGTCCTCCGATAGCTGTGGCTAATATAAGCCATCCACACATCTTTTTATTTTTTTCGTATCCATATTTCACTGCAAGTGCCATGGTTCCACTACTAGTAATTAAAACAAACGTCATAATTGCAATAAGTAATAATGGAACGTTTACACCAAATACATGTAGACCAAAAACTTCACTTGCGTTAGGCCAATCAATCAAAGTTGACCCTCTACCCTTCATGTATGAAATTAAAAAGCAGCTAAATATAAATGTGTCACTTAGCAAAAAGATCCACATCATTGCTTTTCCCCAATGAACGCCCTTGAACATGGTTTGGTCAGAAGCTGTGTCCTTTGCCATACCACTAAAGCCAGGTTTTAATTCAAAGCCTTCTATTTTAGGGTCAGACATATTTAAATCTTTATGTTTTTTCTACTTCTGTATTAGCAACTTCACTTGGTGGAGTAGTTTGTGTTATAAAATCTTCTTTTGCTCCAGGAACACTATAGTCATAAGCCCATCTGTGAACTGTTGGAAGTCTATCACCCCAATTACCATGTTCAGGTGGTACTGTAGGTGTTAGCCATTCTAGAGAACAAGCTTGCCATGGATTATGTCCTGCAGGTTTCCCTACCTTTAAAGTTTTAATAATATTGTAAATTAAAATAAATTGTGCAGCACCAACGATAAATGCTGCTAAACTAATAAATTCATTCATTCCAACAGCAGATGTAACATATGGACTGTCATACATTTCAAAATATCTTCTTGGTACTCCAATAAATCCTAAGTAGTGCATTGGGAAATAAATTGAATAAGCTCCTAAGAAAGTTAACCAGAAGTGCCATTTGCCTAATTTTTCATCTAAAAACCTTCCCGCTACTAATGGAAACCAGTGGTAAACAGCTCCCATAATTACCATAAGTGGCGCTATACCCATAACCATATGGAAGTGCGCGATTACGAAGTATGTGTCTGACAATGGAACATCAACACTAACATTTCCTAAGAAAATTCCTGTAATTCCCCCATTCACAAAAGTCACTATAAAACCTAAACACCATAACATAACAGTATTAAGTCGAATATTTCCTCTCCAAAGCGTTAGGATCCAATTATAAACTTTCATTGCTGTAGGAACAGCTATTATAAGAGTGGTAGTTGCAAAGAAGAATCCAAACCAAGGATTCATTCCACTAACATACATGTGGTGTGCCCATACAAAAAAGCTTAGTGCACCTATGCCAACTATTGCCCAAACCATCATTCTGTATCCAAATATATTTTTTCTTGCGTGAACAGAAATTAAATCTGAAATTATTCCAAATGCAGGTAGTGCAACTATATAAACTTCTGGGTGTCCGAAGAACCAGAATAAATGTTGAAAAAGAATAGGACTTCCTCCACCATATTCTAAAACTTCTCCTGCTTTTAATATTGTTGGCATGAAAAAGCTTGTTCCAAGAACATTGTCTAAACTCATCATTAATGCACCTACCAATAATGCTGGGAAAGCTAACATTGCTAATACTGTTGCTGTAAAAATTCCCCAAACTGTTAGGGGCATTCTCATTAATGTCATTCCTCTTGTTCTAGCTTGAAGAACGGTAATCAAGTAATTTAAACCACCCATAGTAAATCCTGCTACGAATAAAATTAGAGATATACACATCAACATTATTCCATAACCTGAACCAGGGGTTCCTTCTAAAATTGCTTGAGGAGGATAAAGCGTCCATCCTGAACCTGTTGGTCCTCCTGGAACGAAAAAGCTAGCTAACAAAACTGCAACCGCTACAAAAAAACTCCAAAAACTAACCATATTAAGATATGGAAAGACCATATCTCTTGCTCCTACCATCAGTGGAATTAAATAATTTCCAAATCCACCTAGAAAGAGTGCGGTTAAAAAATAAACTACCATTATCATTCCGTGCATAGTAACAAATTGATAATAATGTTCTGCAGTCATAAAAGGAGCTAATCCTGGAAATCCTAATTGCAAACGCATTAACCATGAAAGAATTAAACCAATTATTCCTGTAAATGTAGCCAAAAGAAAATATTGAACTCCAATTACTTTTGCATCCTGGCAAAAAATCCATTTTGTTATGAAACTATGCCCGTGGTATAGGTCTTGATCTGCAACTTCTGCAGGTCTTACATAATCTGCATCTGCTCCAACACCCGATCCACCTCCTGAGATAGCTTCTGAAGATTGAGCTTGTATTGTTTTGTTATCGTTAAAATCTTCTGACATCTGTTTCCTTTATATATTTTTTACCATTTAATTTATTTTTTTGCCAATTTTGTTTTTTCGTCTTCTAAAATCTTTTGTTTTGCTATTAAATCTGAAAACGTTTCTTGTTCTTGAAGCCAATTATCATAGTCTTGTTTATCTTGTACTTCTACACCGCCTCTCATAGCATAATGCCCAACCCCACAATATTCAGCACACAAAACTTCAAACTCTCCAGTTTTATTAGGCTCGAACCAGTAATAAGTTACAATTCCAGGCACTGCGTCCATTTTTGCTCTAAATTGAGGTACATACCAATTATGAAGCACATCAACTGATCTCAATAATATTTTAACTGGTCTATTATTTTCTAAATTAATTACATCGCTTTGAATCATTACATCATCATTTCCGAAAGGGTCATCTAAATTAATTCCAAAAGGATTATTGTCATTTATATTTACTACCTTTGTAGTTCCTAATTTTCCATCTTCTCCTGGAAGCCTATATTGCCATCCCCATTGCCATGCCATCACATCTATCTCAATTGCGTTTTTTGGAACATTAACATACTGATTCCAAATTATTAATCCTGGAGCTAAAAGGGCTGCAACACCTAACGTTGTTGCCCAAGTAAGTATTTTTTCTAATTTTTTATCTTCAGGTTTATATTCTGCTTTACGATCTTTTTTATAAGAAAATTTAAAAACGCAGTAAACCATGAAAAGGCAAACAGCTATAAAAACTCCTCCGCCAATCCAAAATGTAAGAGTAATGGTATCATCCATTCCTCCCCAATTTGAAGCAACATCTGTCCAATACCATGGAGTAAAAATATGGAACAATACTGATCCAAGAATCACTAAAAAGAATATAATACCTACGTGCATAACAGCCTATATAGAATAAATATCACATAAAAACCTATGACAAAATGTCTTAAGAATCTGCCAAAATATCAAATATAACAATGATTATATGCTCGGAAAATTAGAAATTTTAGCTGTTATTCTAATACTGGTTTTATTATTTTATTTCGTCATTTCTTTTGGTGCTGGAGCATTCTCAAAGAAGGAAACTAATTCAAGAACAAAAAAATATTTAAAGTCTGTAAATATATTATTATCTATAATTGCAGTTGTTGGCGTTATATTAGTTTTATTTTTGTAATTTTTTTAAGCAATTAATGATTTACACCAAGCTATAACTGAATCGTTATAAATAAACATAATCGTAAAAAATACTAACCAAACAATAAATAGAAATAACCAATAAAGAGATAAGGCTTGTAGGTTGCTTGTCTCTTTAACATAATCTTTCTCTTTCAATTTAAATATTCTTGAGCTTATTTGGCCCCAAAAAAACAAACCACCTAACAAATGTAATCCATGCAATGCTGTAAAAATATAGTATGAAGAAAAATAATTATTTGTTGAAACAAAATGACCTTGATTCATCAATTGATACCAAAGTATAATTTGTAAAAATAAAAATAAATAACTTAAAGCTCCTACAATAATAATATTATTTTTTATTTTATTCGTTAAATTATTTTTTAAATCTTTACTTATTTTATTAAAAAAATACGTAACAAAAATCAAAACTAAAGTGTTAATCCATAATAATTTGTTCTTTAAAATTAAAGTAGTATCTTGTTCTGGAGGTATTGAATAAAGATAAGCTGTAAAAATTAAACTAAATATTGCTGTACTTATTCCAAATATTATAATCACCGCTGACATTTGATTGGTAACACCAAAAGTTTTGCCTACATGCTTATTATCGATTAAAGCCTGGCTTTCTTCCCATGGTTTTTCTAAAAGTGTGCCAAATAGTTTCTTTATAATAGAGGACATGCTATTTATATAATTATTAAATAATATTTTACAACAATGAATTTAAAAACTTCAATAACAATTATTATAGGTTGTTTGGTAATTTTTCTATTTGTTATGTTGCCTATATTCTTATCTATAGAAAAAAAAGAAGATGAGTATGTTAAAAAATTTCAAGGATCCTCTTTTTCATTAAATGATGTAAATAATGATATTATAACAGAATCTTCTTTTGAAGGACCTTTAACTGCAATATTTTTTGGTTTTACTAATTGCCCAGACGTATGTCCAATGACGCTAAATAATTTGGATTTGGCAATAAAAAATCTAGAACAAGAAAAGAAAAATAAATTTAAAGTTTTTTTTGTTAGTATAGATCCAGAAAGAGATAGTCCAGAAGTTATAAAAGATTACTTAAATTCATTTGAAAATAAAATTTATGGAATAACTGGAGATCCAAAAAAGATATTTCTTATGTCTAAATCTTGGGGTGTTCTTTCAGAAAAAATTTTTACTGAAGATGGTAACTATTTAATTAATCATAGCTCTTCAATTATTTTATTAAAAGATGGAAAATATCTTAGCAGGATAAGTCATCATGCAAAATATGAAGATATTTTCAAAAATATAAATAAATATTTAAGATAATAAATTAAAACTTATTATTGATATCATTGAAATTGCAGCAGTTTCAGATCTTAAAATATTATCATTTATTTTGAGAGGTATTATATTTTTTAGTTTTAAAATACCTTCTCTTTCTTTTAATGAAAAATCTCCCTCTGGGCCTATCAAAACACATAATGGATTTTTATTTTTGACATCTATTTTTTTATTGTTTGTATTTAAATCTCCAAAAATTATATTTGCATTTTGATTTGATTTTAAGAAGGTATCTAGTTTTGTAAGCTTGTCCAAAGATGGAACTTTTAGTCTATTACTTTGTTCAGATGCTTCAATAATAATTTTATTAATTCTCTTTTCATTCAATTTTCTTACTATTGTTCTTTCAGTTAATAATGGAATAAATCTAGTCACTCCTATTTCAGTTGCCTTTTGAATCATCAAGTTTAAGTAATTTAATTTAATTGGAGCAAACGCTAACCAGATTTCTTTTTCTCTATTTGCAGATCTTAATTTTTTTATGACCAAAAATTCTACAATTCCTTTATCAATATTCTCTACTTTTGCCTCCCATTCTCCACTTTGATTAAATAAAGAAAAACTTTTGCCTATATTTATTCTCATGACTTTAGATAAATAGTGAGATTGAGATTTGTCTAATGTAGAATTTAAATTTAATGATAAACTTTTTTCAAAAAATAATCTAATATTGCTCATCTATACAAGTTAATTTATGAAAAATATTAAAGCAATAATTTTTGATGCTTATGGAACTTTATTTGATGTTAATTCTGCAGCAGAAAAATGTAGAAGTAAAATTGGAGATAAATGGGAAAGTTTTGCAAATTACTGGAGAAAAACACAATTAGAATATACGTGGCTTAGAAGTCTAATGGGGAGGCATAAAGATTTTTGGCAAATAACAGAGGATAGCTTAGATAAATCTATGCAGGCATTTAATATAAATAAAGCGATGAAGAATGAACTATTAGATTTGTATAAAATTTTATCACCTTACCCTGAAGTAAAAGAAACTTTAGAAAAGCTTAAAGAAAAAAGATATAAATTAGCTATTCTATCAAACGGAACTCCCGCTTTACTTAATGAATTGGTAAAAAGCAATGGTCTGCAAAATTTATTTGATGATATTTTTTCGATTGAAGAAGTTAAAATATATAAGCCAAGTTCGAAGGTCTATGATATGCCTGTTAAAAAATATAGTATAAAAAATGAAGAAGTTGCTTTTTTAAGCGCTAATACTTGGGATGTTTCAGGTGGTGGAAATTATGGGTTTACTTCTATTTGGGTAAATAGAAATAAAAATATTTTTGATAATCTTGATTATAAACCTAAAAATGAAATTAGTGGGTTAAATCAACTCATTGATATTTTATAAAAAAAAACTAAAAAATAATCATTATGGCAAATATAGCAGACCTAATTGGAAGAATTTTAATTTCAGCATTATTCCTTTTAAATGGAATTTTTAAAATTAGTAACTACGATGGAACTATTGGCTGGATGGAAAGCTTTGGTATGCCTGGGATATTATTAATTCCAGCTATCATTTTAGAAATAGCAGGTCCAGTTTTAATTATTATTGGGTATAAAACAAAATTAGCCGCTGGATTGTTAAGTTTATTTTGTATAGCTACTGCATTTATATTTCATAACGATTTTGCTAATCAAATGCAGTTAACATCTTTTTTAAAAAATATTGCTCTTGCTGGTGGTTTTTTAATACTTTTTGTAAATGGCGCTAAAGGCTTTAGTTTAGATAACAAATTCAAAAAATAAAATGTCAAATATTGAAGTAAAAAAAATTATTAATCCAATCCTAGCCTCTGATGGGGCTGGAGTTAAATTAAAAAGAAGTATTGGAGTTGAGCCTGATTACTTTGATCCTTTTCTAATGTTAGACGAATTTGGTTCAGAAAATAAAGATGATTACATTGGAGGCTTTCCTCCTCATCCTCATAGAGGAATAGAAACTGTTACTTATATGCTTCAAGGTGAATTTGAACATGAAGATAGCACTGGTGGCAAAGGTAGAATGTCTTCTGGTGATGTCCAGTGGATGAAAACAGGTAGTGGTATAATTCATTCTGAAATGCCTGCAATGTCAGAAGGTAGACTTCATGGATTTCAGCTATGGATCAATATGCCTGCTAAATTAAAGATGAGCAAGCCTGATTATATTTATATCGATGCAGATAAAATGAGTGTTCATAAAGATGGTGACAAACGAGTAAAAGTAATTGCTGGAAAATTTGAAAAAGCAAAAGGTCCTGTTAAAGGCCATAATATTGAACCAACATATTTTGATGTTGAATTAAACAAAGATAAAGAATTTAATTTTAAACTTCCCATAACTCACAACACATTTATTTATTTAATTAATGGAGAAATAGAAATTGGTACAAAAAATCATAAAGAAGTTAAAGACAGTACCTTGATATTGCTAGATAAAGGTGAGGATTTAAATGTTAGAGCTAAATCAAAATCAAAATTCTTAGTGATTTCTGGAAAACCAATTAATGAGGAAATTGCGAGAGGTGGACCTTTTGTAATGAATACTAAATCAGAGATCTTGCAAGCAGTTCAAGATTATCATAATGGTACATTTGTAAAATAATGAAAGCTATAAAAATTAAAAAAGCTGGTGGACCAGAGGTATTAGAGTTGGAAGATATAACTTTAAGAAAACCAGTAAGGGATGAAGTCATAATTGAACACACTGCTATTGGTTTAAATTATATTGATACGTATCATAGATCAGGATTATATCCTCTTATATTTCCATCAGGATTAGGAATGGAAGCTACAGGTGTAATTAAAGAAACGGGTCCAGATGTAAAAGGTTTTGCTGTTGGAGATAAAGTAGCTTATGCATCAGTTCCTCTTGGGGCATATTCTACACATAGAATTTTTAAAACTAAAAGTTTAGTTAAAGTGCCAGAAGAAATTGATTTAACTTTGGCAGCAACACTTATGACAAAAGGTTTAACTACTTTCTATTTATTATATAAAACTTATCCTGTTACTTCTGGTGAAACTATCTTATTTCATGCGGCAGCCGGAGGTGTTGGTCAAATATTTTGCCAGTGGGCAAAAAGTTTAGGCTGTAAAGTAATAGGAACTGTTGGAAGTGATGATAAAATTAGTTTAGCAAAAGAAAATGGTTGTGATGAAGTAATCAATTATTCAAAAGAAGATTTTTCAAAAAAAGTTATTGAATTAACTAATGGAAAAGGAGTTCCAGTAGTCTACGACGGTGTAGGAAAATCGACATTAGAAAAATCTCTAAAATGTTTAAAGGAAAGAGGAATGATGATTTCTTTTGGAAATGCATCTGGAGCGTTAGACCCAATTAATGTTCCAAAAATGTTACAGCCAAAAGGATTGTTTTTTGTAAGGCCTTCGATGGGTCAATATTTGCACACTAGAGAAGAATTAGATGAGGCTTCCAAAATATTATTTGAAAAAATAAGTTCTGGAGAAGTTAAAGTAGAAATTTTTAAAAAATATAAATTAGATGATGTTAAGCAAGCACATATAGATATAGAATCTAGAAAAATTGTTGGTCCTGCAGTAATTATTCCTTAAACTGTATATCCATATCTGATAAATGAAGTTTTAATGCTTTAGTAGAAATTTGAATTTCTCTAATAAAAAAAACTATCGATATCATCATTGATAAGCAGCAAGAACCAAAAATAAATCTTGCAATAATTAAGCTCTCTAGATAAAGCGCAAAAACTGTTAACATATTAAATAAGAAACCAAATGCTGCGAACATTATGCTATATTTAATAACTACTATTCTATTATCTAAATTCATTAGCTGAGCTTTCCACTCAGGCGGAGTATGCTTTTCAAAAACAAATTCATCATGAATTTTACGAATTAATGAACTTAAAGTATGAAATCTATTTGAATAGACGCTCATAATAAGTGGTATAGCTGGGAACATCAATGCAGTTACTGTGTAATCTATATTCATACGAATCAGTTTGATTATGAATCTAGCCTTTGTTATTTACAAGAAAATTAAATGGAAAATCTTAAATTATTTATTCAGCTTACAAGGTTAGATAAGCCAATTGGATATATGTTATTATTTTGGCCATGTCTTTGGGGTCTTACAATTGCATATAATTTTGAAAATAATTTAAATAAATACTTTTTTTATTTAGCATTATTTTTTCTAGGTTCTCTCTTTATGAGATCTGCAGGCTGTATAGTAAATGATATATTTGATAGAGATTTCGACAAAAAAGTTGAGAGAACGAAGAATAGGCCGCTGGCTTCAGGAAAAATTTCTATTTTTTTAGCATCTATTTTTGCATTAGTTTTATGTCTTTTGGCGTTAATAGTTCTTATCAATTTTAATTTTCTAACTATAATTTTGGCAATTGCATCAATGCCTTTTGCATTTTCCTATCCTTTAATGAAGAGATTTACATATTGGCCTCAATTATTTTTAGGAATAACTTTTAACTATGGACTTTTATTGGCATGGATATCAATTCATGAAAGTATTAGTTTGGCACCAATTTTGTTGTAT
>CACEMT010000014.1 GCA_902560685.1 uncultured Pelagibacteraceae bacterium
TAGTTCACAAAAAAGTTAAAGATGAATTTCTAGATAAGGTAATTAAAAAAGTAAAAAAAATAAAAGTTGGTGATCCTCTAGATTTAAAATCTAACATGGGATCAATGATATCAAAGGGACATTTGCAAACAGTTGATGGTTATATTCAAAAGGGAATAGATGAAGGTGCAAAACTTTTATCAGGTGGTATTTCAGATATAAAACAAAAAGGTTTTTACGCAAAACCAACTTTGTTCGATGGTCTAAAAGAAAATATGACTATTGCACAAGAAGAAATCTTTGGACCTGTTTTAGGGGTATTAACTGTTAAAAATGATGAAGAAGCCCTACAAGTTGCAAGTAATTCAAAATATGGATTGCATGCAAGTGTATTTACTCAAGATATAAACCGTGCATTTCATTTAGCTAAAAGTCTTCCATGTGGTACAGTTTCAGTAAATACTTTTTCAGAGGGAGATATCAAAACTCCTTTCGGAGGTTATAAACAATCTGGATCTTTATCAAGAGATCAGGGCACAGAGGCACTTAATTCATTTCTTCAAACCAAAACAATTTGGATAAGTCACAATAATTAAATAATTTTTTAAACTGTTGACTCACTTTAATCATTCGCGTTAGACTTAGTTTATAAATTAATTAGGAGATATAATGAAAATAATAAACACTAAAACAATTTGTAGAACACTACTTAAAGTGTTTGCAATTGCTTTCTTTGCTCAAGCGGCCTATGCAGAGGTAACTCTTAAGCTTGGGACTACTGGTAGATTGGGTATGCCAATTGGTGACGCCATAGATCAGGCGCTGATACCAGCTATGGAGAAAGCATCTGGTGGTACGATGAAAATTGAGCCACATTATCAAAGAAGCTTATGCTCAGAGCAAAAATGTGGTGAACAAGCTAACCAAGGACTTATAGCTCTATGGACTAGCTCTACGGCTAACTATGGTAACTTTGGATCAGAGTTGGCAATTTTTGATTTGCCTTTCATTTTCAAATCACTCGAAGATGCGAAAAGAATATCGGATGAATGGCTAGCTGAAAGACAGTGTAAACTTGCTCTTGAAAATGCCGGTCATATTTGTCTTTCTGTATATTCAAGCGGCGGATTCAGGCAGCTTGGAAATGCAACTAGACCTGTTCATGAACCAGATGATATGAAAGGACTAAAATGGCGTACTACTAAGAGTCCAGTTGAGTTCATGCTAGTTAAAAATTGGGGTGCAACACCAACACCTTATGACTGGAGCCAATTATATCAAGGTCTTCAATCAGGTGTAGTTGAAGGTCAGTATGTTGCTAGTCCATGGCAGCACGTAGCAAAACTTCATGAAGTTGCGAAGTATTTCACTGAGATCGGAGGAATGTGGTCAGGAAACATTCTAGCGATGGATGCAAAACAGTATAATGCATTATCTGATCAACAGAGAAAATGGTTACACGAGGCAGCTGATGCTTATGGAGAAAAAGTAAACCAGTTAGATGCAGCTTGGATCAAGAATGGTGAAGATGCAATTAAAGCATCTGCTAAAGAATGGTATGTGCCAACTGAAGCGGAAATGACTAAGTGGAGAGCAGGTGCAATTGGTGCCTGGTTAGACGCTAAGGGTACTTTTGAACCTGAGGTAGCTAAAAGAGTACTTCTAGAACAAGGTATGGATGGATTTGTAGCTCAGTTAGAGAAAGCTGGGGCTCTGTAAATCGTTCAACAAAAAATTGTGTAAAGACCATTTAATTCTACAGAATTAGATGGTCTTTACCTGAAATAAATCATAACTTATAAGTATTTATGGAAAGTATTATTTTACTCGTAGTACTCCTTTTTTTAATTTTATTGGGTGCTCCCATTGGTTTTATATTAATACTGATTCCATTTGTTTATATTCTTCTCACAGATGCTGTGCCTCTTGTTTTAATCCCTAGTCAAATGTTTACAGCTATTGACTCAGTTCCATTAACTGCAATTGCATTCTTTATGTTGACAGGTGAGTTAATGACAAGTGCCACGATTACAGACCGTTTAGTTGCTTTGAGTAGGGCGTTGATTGGGCGTATACGAGGAGGGTTAGCTCAAGTTAATGTCCTTGTTAGTATGTTTTTTGCTGGCATGAATGGTTCTGTCGTAGCAGATACAGCTACAGTTGGTGCATTAGTATTACCAGCAATGAAGAAAGCAGGTTATCCTGCAGCATTTTCAGCTGCAGTTACAGGTGTAAGTTCCACTATAGGAGGGATAATTCCACCTAGCATCATGATGATTGTGCTTGCTAATGCAACGGAGATTTCGATTGCATCTTTATTTGCAGCTGGGATTATTCCAGGCATCTTGATAGGTGTTGTGATAATGGTAATCAACCATTACTTCGCAGTTAAATATAACTTCGAACGTAGTGAAGAATCATTTTCGATACGTCGAGCTGGTAAAGAATTATATCGATCCTCGTTCGCCCTTTTGATACCTTTGGTTTTAGTGGGTTCAGTAATGGGTGGCGTAGCATCGGTTGTTGAGGCTGGTGCTATCACAGCAATGGTTGCGTTATTTACAGGTGTATTCGTTTATCGAACTATTAAATGGAAAGATTGTACCGGTGCTTTTCGTCGGGCATTCCGAAATTCGGCAATGGTTTTTATTATCATAGCTGCGTCTGGACCCTTCAGTTGGTTGCTTACTTCTCTTGGTGCAATCGGTGATCTTGAATCCTGGCTTTTAGGCTTAGCGAATTCCCCTATATTATTTATTTTAGCCGTGATTCTATTCATTTTTCTTCTTGGAACAGTAATGGACTCAGCGGTTAACATTATTATTGTTGGTCCGGTACTAGTGAATGTTATGTCTCAAGCCGGCTTTCCTGAGGTACAAGCAGCTATGGTTGTAATAGTTGGCTTCTTAATAGGATCAGTAACACCACCGGTTGGTGTCGCGTACTTTACCGCTGCAACAATAGCACAAGTCCGTTTAGAAAAGGTGGCTGTTGCGTTAATTCCTTATCTAGTTGGGTTGTTTTTACTTTTATTTTTTATTCTTATTGTTCCAGAGTTAACTATGTTTCTTCCAAACTTATTGAGTAATTAATTATATGTTGAAATTTTTAAACAAAATAGATCGTTTTACCCATCGTACGTTGGAAGCTATGTGTTCACTTTTATTGGCTGCGATGGTTGGTTTTACCCTTTATAACGTTACTATGCGATATGTTTTCAACAACCCTCCGGTTTGGGGAGATCTGCTAACAGTATTAAGTAATATTTGGTTGATGTTTATAGCACTTTCTCTTACAGCCAGAGACCATGAACACGTAGCATTAAATTTAATTTATGAAAAATTACCAAGCAGATTGTCGCTATATATACGCCAGTTTTGGAAAATTATGATTATGGTAATTGGTATCGTCTTGATAATTTATGGAATTGAACTTGTAGAGGGTATGCGTGGGAAGTATTGGGAAATGTGGTATTTTGAAATTAGTATGCAAGGTATTGAGTTCAAAGAGAATTATATGCCAAAGAAATATGCAGTTGCAATCTTGCCTTTAGCTGGATTTTTGACGACCATTGGTGCTGCTATTTCTTTTCTGAAAAAGGTCTAGTTTATTCGTTTTATTTTTTTTCTTTTTCGTATCTAACACCTTTTCTGTCCAGCATTTTTTTAACTTTTTCAGTATAAGGTTCTTCAATATATTCTGCAGTAGGGTCTAATTCTAATCCAGCAGGTGTAATTGTTGCTGGAACAGGCGTAAAAGTTGAGTCTGGATTTTCTGCAACGGCTCTTATTTTCATTCTATAAATACCAAATATTCCAATTATAATATGTGAAATTATTAAAAATATAAATAAACCATTTATATCAAACCAGTTCATAAATAGTGAACAAACAATAGGCCCACTTATTGCACCAATTCCAAATATAAACTGTAATCCACCACCTGCTGCCACAAATTTTTCTTTAGGTACAAAATCATTTGTATGTGCAAGATTTAATGAAAACAAAGGGAGACATAGACCCGCATATAGTCCAACTACTATAAAAAATAAAATTTTACTAATTGATAATTCAGTTGATAAATACATATTTTCAAGACTTTGACTTCCAAAAATAATTGAAAGGAAAGAAAAAAAAGCACTTAAAAGTGTAACAGCAACTATCACTTTTCTTCTATCAAGCTTGTCTGAAAAATAACCAATAGGACCTTGAAACGCAACACCAGCCATTGTTGCTATAAAAAGTAAGATTGAAGTTTCAAATAATGTAAAATTAGCCTTTGTAGCATACACGGCCATCAAAGAAAAAAAAGCAGAATGTATCAAACCTGTACAAAAAGAACTTACAGTTCCTAATGGAGAAATTTCATATAATTCTTTTACACTTATTGTTCCTATTTTTTTAAATTTAGGAGCAGATCTTTTTGTTAAAAGAATTGGAACTAGCGCTAAAGATAATAGGACTGAAACTAAAATAAATGGTTCATAATTTGTGGGATCGCTTATATTAAGTAAAAGCATACCTATTCCTAATCCGCTATAAAGAATTATCATATAGGCTGATAGTAGTTGTCCTCTATTTTTATTTGTGGCTCTATCATTTAACCAGCTTTCAGTTACTATGTAACAACTAACCAAACTAATTCCTGTTATAAATCTACTTAAAGTCCACATCACAGGATTAACATAAACTGCTGCTAACAATGCACTTAAAGAAGCTAACGAAGCAAAAGCTGCAAATACTCTGATGTGCCCAACTTTTTGTACTAACTTTGGAGTAGTGTTTGATCCTAAAAAGTATCCCATAAAGTAACCCGACATAAATATACCAGTTGTAATTACACTAAAATTTTCAACAACTGATCTGATACCCATCAACTGCATTTGAAGACCATGAGCAATCATGATTGTTCCAATTCCGATAAATAAAGCCCATGATTTGGTTACTTCTTTTTGCATATATATTTGCCTGCTTATTACTTGGTTAAAAATTTGCAAGTAATTAGTTCTGATTTATGTTTTTTTTAAGGCTAGAAATGAATGAATAGCAATTGTTAATATGATAACTGAACCACCTAAAATCGTTTCCAAGCTAGGTTGTTCTTTAATTACCATCCAGACCCATACAGGTCCCAGTATAGTCTCAAGCAGGAAAAAAAGATTAACTTCGGCTCCAGTTATAAACCTTGGAGCTATAGTTACTAAAACAAAAGGTATAGCCACACACATTACACACATTAAAGGAATGAAATACATGTCATTGTCAACTAATGCAAAGTTTTCAACAAAGAAAAAGGCAAATATAGCAACACATAATTTACCTATTACAGCTGATGGGACAAGGTCTCTATCTTTAGCATATCTTGCTAAAGTAGCATTGCAAGCAAGACCAAAAGCTGTAACTAAACCAAAAAAATCACCTAAAAAGTTTCCTAAATTGAGAGAGTCATAAAAGATATATACACAAGCTGCAAAAGTTATCAGGATAGCAACCCAAGTTTTTTTATCTGGAGCCTCCTTTAAAAATATAGCACCCAATATAGCTGAAAGCATTGGAGCTAAAGCAATCATTACTAAAGTATTGGCAACATTAGTGTTTTGTATCGATAATATAAAAGTAATATTACATGCAGAGAAACTAAAAATATAAAATATTCCTGGATAGCCTATTCCAAATAGTTTTTTTAAAAAATTTTTATTATAAAAAACTAATGTACCTATCAAAACAACCACAAAAGGTATTGCTCCTCTATAGAACAACATTCCCCACGTTTCTATATTAGACAATCTAATCAACAAAGAATCTGGAGTTATTAGAAAAACCCCAATAAATGCCAAAAGTGAGCCTTTTTGTTGATCTGATAATTTTTGCATCATATTTTGAAATTATAAAAGAAAAACTTAATTAGAGTAAGGTTTTCTTGAAAATATTTTTCTTACTATTGGTTCAAAATGTTCCAATGGTAAGGACTTGTAATTAGGATCAAAAGATCCTTGATCATACTTTTCACAAAAATCGATTGTTGCCTGATAGTATTTATGGTCTTTATATTTTTCTCTTTTATTTCTATCCCCACCTAAATGATGTGCATAATAATATAATTGAAATTCTCCATGTTTTTCAACTATCCAATGAGTTTTTTCAGAGACGTAAGGTTTTAAAATTGCTGCAGCATACTCTGAGTGGTTCATAGGAGCCAATTCATCTCCAATATCATGCAAAAGTGCTGCAACTATAATTTCCTCATCTTCTCCTGCTTTTAAAGCTTTTGTTGCACTTTGAAGAGAGTGCTCCAATCTTGAAACTTGATAACCTTCTAAAGTCTGAGTTAATCCTGACATAAATTTAAGAATTCTATCAGCAGTTCCTTCAATATATTTTTTTTCATGTTTATCTAAAAGTAAGTAGTCATCTTTAGTGCCATGTTTCATCTCTGTAAATTTTACTTTGCTCATGACTAATTATTTGATCCAGTGCTTAATAAAGAAAGTTGTGTAATTTTATCATCACCTAAATTATCTATTGGTTTAACTGGATATTCTCCGGTAAAATAATGATCTGTTAATTGAGGGTAGTCTTTATTTCTACTTTCAAATCCAATTGCTTTATAGAGACCATTTATTGACAAATATTTTAAACTTTTTGCCCCAATGTACTTACATATTTCATCATTATTTTTATTTGCTGCTAAAAGTTCTTTTTTTGTAGGTGTATCAACTCCATAAAAATCAGGGTATCTAATCTCAGGACTCGCTATTCTTACATGAACTTCCTTAGCCCCAGCATCATATAACATTTTTACAATTTTATAACTTGTTGTTCCTCTCACTAGTGAATCATCAACTAAAATAATTCTCTTATCTTTTATTGATGTTTTATTAGGATTTAATTTTAGTTTAACTCCAAGACTTCTAATTTTTTGTGAGGGTTCAATAAAAGTTCTTCCAACATAATGATTTCTAATTAATCCTAATTCGAAATTTTTTTTATTTTGTTGACTATAACCCAGAGCTGCTGCATTCCCTGAATCAGGAACTGGTACAACAACATCTCCTTCAACATCATCTTCTTTTGCAAGCTCAATACCTAAATTTTTCCTATATTCATAAGCAGTTTTGCCATTTAAAATACTATCTGGCCTTGAGAAATAAATATATTCAAACACACATGGCCGAACTTTTTGTTTTGGAAATGGTTTAATACTTTCAATCTTATCATCCTCAATCAAAACAATTTCTCCATTTTCAACTTCTCTTAAATATTTTGCACCTATTATATCTAAAGCACAAGTTTCTGATGCTAATACATATGAATTCTTTAACTTTCCAATAACTAGCGGTCTTATTCCGAAAGGGTCCCTAACTCCTATCAATTTTTTTTGAGTTAGCATGACTAGGGCATAACCTCCTTGTATTTGAAATAATGCTTCTACAATCTTATCTATAGTTTTAGTTCTTTTTGATTTAGCAATTAGCTGAACAATAGTTTCAGTATCAGATGTAGTATAAAAAATAGCACCTTCTTTAACTAATTTTGATCTCAATTTTATTGCATTTGTTAAGTTTCCATTGTGCGAAATACTTATTCCTCCCGCGTTTGTATCTGCAAAAAATGGCTGAATGTTTCTTAATGTTGTACCTCCAGTAGTGCTGTATCTATTATGACCAATAGCATATTTTCCAGTTAAATTTTTTAGTACTTTTTCTTTATTAAAATTGTCTCCAACCAAACCAAATCTTTTTTCAGAATGATATTGATCACCATCGAAAGTTACAATTCCACAACCTTCCTGGCCTCTGTGCTGAAGAGCATGCAGTCCTAAAGCAGTAAGGGCTGAAGCATCGCTATTATTACTTATGCCAAACACTCCACATTCTTCTTTAAGTTTTGGGTTATAACTCTTGAACTTTTTCTTTAGCATCATTGTAGTTTTCTTGGTTAGGAAATTCTTTAATTAAATAATTACTACCTTTTTCAACAATTGAAAAGGTAAAGGATTTGTCTAAATTAAGTGGCCACTTTTCATGATTATAAACTATAGTTATAGTTGAAAATATGCATACGCAGATAATGTATGATCTTAAAAAACCAAAAAAGAATCCAAACACCTTATCAAGCGTTCCCAATCCAGAGTAGGTTACCGCTTTCCCAATTCCTTTGTTAATCATTAATATTATAAAAATAATTAGTATAAAAATTCCTACACCCAAAAATACGTCTAGTACATATTCATTATCAATTATCCCATCAACAAAAGGCTTGACCTTTGGAAATGCTATAAGAGTTAAAACGTAAGCTAATAACCATTTTGAGGCAGCTAACAAACTTAAAACAAAACCTTTTCTAGAACATTTTATCAAAGAAAGAATTGTGAAAAATATATATATTAAATCAAAAGTCGAAATTCCTTTAAAAATTTTAAAAAAACTCTTCCATATAAGAATTTATTTATTTCCAAAGGGTTTAAACACTAATAACAAAGCTGGCAATAATGTTAGCACCGATATCATTGCTAATAGCATTGCAATACCAGTGAATATTCCAAAATATATAGTAGGGATAAAATTAGATAAAATTAAAATTGAAAATCCAAAAACAATAGTTATTGAAGTATTTAATATTGCAACACCTACTGTCGAATGACATTTTTTTAATGTTAATTTATAATTATTTATTATTTTGTATTCTTCTTTAAACCTATAAATATAATGAATACTATTATCAACAGCTATACCTATTGTTATAGCCGCAATAGTTATAGTCATCATATCTAAAGGTATTTCTACTATTCCTATAATTCCTAAGATAAAAAAGGCAGCAATAAAGTTTGGCACAACGCCAATTAAAGACAATTTTATATTTTTAAATAAAATAAAAAACATTACAAATATTCCAACCATGACAAAACCCAGAGTTAAAATTTGAGATTTAAATAAACTCTGCAACAAATTGTTAAATAAAATTAAAACTCCAGTTAGTCTAAATTCTTCTTTTTTTAATCCTATTTTATTTTCTAAATCATAATTAATTTGATTAATAAGTTCATTTCTTCTTAACCCATCTTGTGAGTCTTTTATTCTTAAATTAATTCTGGCTTCTGAGTCAGCTATTGAAATGTAAGGATCAACTATTTCTTTTCTAATTGTTTCAGGAATTTTTGAATATAGAACACCCATTTCCAGGCTACCAAGTGGCTTATTATCATTTAAACTTGTTGCTACCTGAATTATTGAGGAAAAGGATAAAACCTTTCCTACATGAGGTAAACTATCTAAATAATTGTGAACTTTATCAATTTTATCTATCTTGTCTTTTGTAAACCAATATTTTGATTCATCATCTTCAGTTTCACTTTCACCCCATTCATCTTCATCATCAACTGTCTCGGTGTCTTTTTTTGGAAATTTTATAATAACTTCAAGTGGAGTAGTTCCACCTAATTTTTCGTCTATAAGTTTCATACCTTTGTAAATTTCTGTATTTTTACTAAAATAATTAATAAAACTATTTTCTACCTCAAGACGAGAAATACCAAAAATACTTATAAAAAATATTGCTATACTAATAATAAAAATTAAATTTTTATTATTAATTGATAGTTGACCTAAAATATTTGTAAAAACTGAATTTCTATTTTCATTAATATTTACACTTACATCAGGAACAAAGCTAATTAAAGTTGGTAGCAAACTAAATGTGACAGTAAACGAAACAATTAAACCCAATGTCATCATCCAGCCAAAGTCTATTATTGGTTTAATTTCGCTAAAGATTAAGGAAATAAAAGCACAAATTGTTGTAAGAACTGTATAAAGAATCGGCCAAAACATTTTACTTGTTGTTTGAAGAACTATTTCTTTTTTACCTAGGTTTGGCTTTTCTTTTTTTAACTGCAAAAACCTAGTACTCATATGGATATTCATTGCCATAGTTAAAATTAGCATCAACGCGATAAAGTTTGATGATATGACTGTAACTTTCCAACCTAGCAGACCAAGTAGACCCATCATTATTACAACTGAAAAAAAACAGCTACTAATTGGTACAACAACCCAAACAATTTTTTTAAAAACAAACCAAAGAGTAGCTACAATAAATGCTAAAACTCCAATACCAAAAACTACAATATCATTTTTTATAAATGACATCATGTCGTCAGCAATCATTGGAATTCCTCCCAAATGTATTTTGGCTACTTTATTATATGATTTTATTACTTCTCTTATTTCAATAATATTTTTATGATTTTTTTTCTTTAAATTTTCTTTATAAATTTCTACTTCTTTTTTTGTCTTAATTTCTTTAGGGATTTCGTTTTTTTTAATATTTACAATTATTCCGCTTGTTCTACCATCTTCACTAATTACAAAGTTTCTAAAAACTGGACTATTTAAAATTTCATCAAATCCTTTAACTTTATCAATTCCATCGCTTTTAAGTGTACTAAAATTTTGTAATCTCTTAGTTAATGTTTCATCGGTACTGTTCAAAAGAGGAATATCTAAAATTGTTATAACGCTATGAACCCAATCTAAACTTTGTATTTTATATTTTAAACTAAGTAAATTATTAATAGAATTTTCAGAAATTATATCTTCATTGGGTGTATAGGTTAAAATAAGAAATTCTTTAGAATTATATCTTTTTGATATTTCTCTTAAGTATTTTAAATCCGGGTCACCTTCAATTAATAAAGTTTCTGATGAGGCATCCAGTTTAAAATCTTTTGAAAAAAAACCAAAACTGGCAAGACCAAGTAATAAAATTACAAAAATTATTTTTGGTTTTTCTATTATATTTTTTTGGTAAAAATGTGAAAACATCTAATACCAACTTATATAATTTAAATTAACTATTTTGAATATCCTTAAATTTGGTAAACATAGGCTCAAATTCAAGCATTATATTGCCAGTAGGCCCATGCCTTTGTTTTCCAATTATTATTTCAGCTAAATTTGAAACTTCATTCATTTTTGATTGCCATTCCGCATGTTCAACGGTAGCTGGTCTTGGCTCTTTTCTTTCAAGGTAATATGCTTCTCTATAAACAAACATTACAACATCGGCATCCTGCTCAATAGATCCAGATTCTCTTAAATCAGCAAGCTGAGGTTTCTTATCATCTCTTTGTTCAACAGCTCTTGAAAGTTGAGATAAAGCTAATACTGGAACAGATAATTCTTTTGCTAATGCTTTTAAACCTTGAGTAATTTCAGAAATCTCTTGTACTCTTCCATCTCTAAAATTAGCAGCTCTCATTAACTGAATATAGTCAACTACCACCATATCCAAACCATAAAGCCTCTTTATTCTTCTCGCTCTATTACTTAAAGCAGCAATACTTATTGCTGGGGTTTCATCAATATAAAGTGGGAGTTCAGAAATGTTTTTTGAAGTTTCTATAAACTTATCAAATTGTTCTTCTGAAATTCTTCCTCTTCTAATATCATTAGATTTAATTCTTGATTGCTCAGCTAGAATTCTTGTTGAAAGCTGCTCTGATGACATTTCAAGTGAAAAAAATGCAATTGTAGATTTTCTACCATCATCTTGAATTTTTTTTGCTGCATTAAATGCAATATTAGTAGCTAGCGCAGTTTTACCCATCGATGGTCTTCCAGCAATTATTAATAAATCGGATTTATGCAATCCTCCCAATCTATCATCAAGATCAGTTAATCCAGTTGGAACACCAACTATTCCTTCATCATTTTTATATGCATTGGATGCCATTTCTATTGTCATTTTCATAGCTTCATCAAATTTTACTAGCGATGAACTAAATGATCCTTTTTCAGCTAAGTCGAATAGAGATTTTTCAAAATTTTCAATTATAGATTGACCATCTTGATCCAGATCATTTAGTTGAGCTGTATCAATAATATTTTCAGAAATTTTTATTAATTCCCTTTTTACGAAAAGATCATAAATTAGTTTTGAGTACTCAATAGTTTGGCGTGAAGATGTTGAAAATTTTGTGATTTTAACTAAATATTCTGGAATATTAATTTCATCTTTTTCATTTTCAAAATGATTTTTTAAAGTTATAGGGTTTGCAAGCATTCCACTATAAATAAGTTTTTCAATAGCTGCAAAAATTTTTTGATGCATAGGATCATAGAAATTTTTACTAGCTACCATCATATTTATTTCATCAAAAATTTCATTTGACACTAATACAGATCCAATTACTGATTGTTCAGCTTCTATGTTGTTGGGAAGTTCTTTTGAATCGTTTTGTATTATATTGAACTGTCTTGACATGGAAATAGATAATTCTAGATACTAATTAAAACAATAATAAAAAAAGCTGGGGAAAAAAATGTATAATTATTTGTTATCTTCCGAGATAACATTGATGGAGATTTGTGACTGAACCTCTGGGTGAAGGTTAAGCACAACTTTAAATATACCAATAGATTTTATTTCTTTAATTGGTTGTATTAATGAAGGATTAACTTTAATTTTTTCTATTTCCTCTAATAATTTAGCTATCTCTGTAGGTTTTACTGAACCGTATAATTCTTTATTTTCTGTTGCTAGTTTTTTGACTTTATATTCTTTATCTTTGATTTTATCGTTAATTTCTCTTGCTTCTTTTTTCTTTTCTAAATCTTTTTTTGATAAATCATTTTTAATTTTTTCTACTTCTTTAATATTTTCTTTTGAGGCAAAAAGTGCTTTTTTTTTTGAAATTAAAAAATTTCTTGCAAAACCTCTTTTAACATCAATCACATCTCCGATTGAACCAACTTTCCTTACATTTTCTAGTAAAATAATTTTCATTATAATAATGCTAAGTTTCTTGCTCTTTTTATAGACAAAGATAGCTCACGTTGTTTTTTTTGGCTAATAGAAGTTATTCTTGATGGCATTATTTTACCATTCTCTGTAATATATTTTTTTAAAAGTCTTACATTTTTATAATCTATAGTTGGAGCTCCTTTTCCTGATAAAGGGCATTTTCGCTTGAATTTATATTTTTGAGGCTGAAAAATACTTAATTTTACAAAGTTACTTTGTCCTGATGATTTTCTTCTATTAGTTTTTTTCATATTTTTTTACTGTTTCTTTTTTTTCATCTAGATTTTTTTCGAAATAGTTTGTTTTTAAGTCTAATTTTTTAACTTTTACAGTTAGATATCTTAGTAGATTTTTGTCAATCTTTTCATTTTTTTCAAGCTCACTTATAGTTTTTCCAACACCTTTTAACTTAAAATGAATGTATATACCTTTTTTGTTTTTTTTAATTAAATACGAGAGGTTTAATAATCCCCAATTTTCAACTTTTACAACATCTCCTTCATTTTTATTAACTAGGTTTGTGTATTTCTCTTGAATTTGTTTTAATTGGCTTGGACTGGTGTCTTGTCTAGCAATTATTGTATGTTCGTAAAAGTTCATAATTTAATGTTATAAAAAAAAGGGATATACTATTATAAAAATTTAATTACAACACAAAAAACAATTAAAATTAATAATAATATCTATGTTTTCAGTAATTTTTCCAGGCCAAGGTTCACAGTCAATTGGAATGACCAAAGAACTCTATGATAATTTCACATATATTAAGGATCTATTCAAACAAGCAGATGATGAGCTAGGCTACTCTATTAGTAAAATAATATTAGAAGGACCTAAAGAAGATTTAGATTTAACCGAAAATACGCAACCAGCAATTTTTTTAGCCAGCTATTCAATATTTGAAATGATTAAAAAAGAAAAAGATATCAAACTCGACAACGCAAAATATTTTGCTGGACATTCACTTGGAGAATATTCAGCTCTAGCTACAAGCGGTTCATTAGATTTTAAAAATGCAATAAAACTTTTAAATGAACGAGGAAAGGCAATGCAAACAGCTGTACCAAAAGGAACTGGAGGAATGGTAGCTGTTTTAGGTGTAGACATAAAAGATATAAATAATTTGTTAGAAGAAAATCAAAATAATTACAAATGTTATATTGCAAATGACAATTCAAATGGCCAAATTGTTTTGAGTGGGCTTAATTCAGACGTTGATAAATTTATTGATACTTTAAAATCAAAAAAAATTAAAAATGTTAAGCTTCCAGTTAGTGCCCCATTTCATTGTAAATTAATGAATAAAGCTACCTCTATAATGAGAGAAAAAATTAACAATACAAATTTTGAAAAACCAAAAAATTGTATTATTTCAAATGTAACAGCAAAAGAAACTCAAGAAGTAGATAAAATAAAGGATTTACTTATAAAACAAATCGAAAGCCCTGTTCGTTGGAGAGAAAGTGTAATTTATATGATAAAAAATGGAGTTACAAATTTTATTGAAATTGGCCCTGGAAAAGTATTATCTGGTTTAGTAAAAAGAATAGATAAAACAATTAATGTAAATACTGTTAATAAATTTGAAGATTTAAAAGATATAAAATTTAATGATTAACTTTAAAAATAAAAAAATATTAGTGACTGGCGCCTCAGGAGGGATTGGAAGAGAAATTGTTAAAAAATTTATCTCCTTAGAAGGAACAGTTGTTGCAACTGGAACAAATTTAGAGAGACTAGATTTACTAAAAAAAGATTTTCCAAATGTTAATGTTGTAAAATTTGATATTTCAGAGCATTCTAAAATTGAAGAATTTATAGACAATGTATTTACTCAATTATCTGGATTAGATATTTTAATAAACAATGCTGGAACAAATATGGACAATTTATCATTAAGAATGAAAGATGAAGAATGGCAGAAAGTAATTGATATTAATTTAACATCAACTTTTTTATTAAGCAAGTATGCAATAAAAAAAATGTTAAAAAACAAATACGGAAGAATAGTAAATATTAGTTCAGTAGTTGGCCATACTGGAAATTTAGGACAGGCAAATTATTCTGCTTCAAAAGCAGGAATTATTGGCATGACAAAGTCACTAGCAATAGAATATGCAAAAAAAAATATTACACTAAATTGTGTTTCGCCTGGATTTATTCAATCAAAGATGACAGATAATATTAACGAAAGTGTAAAAGCCACTTTAACTTCCAGAATACCCATGTCTAGACTAGGAAATGCTGAAGATGTGGCCAATTCAGTCGCTTTTCTATCATCTGACCAAGCTTCATATGTAACAGGAGAAACTATACATGTTAATGGAGGCATGTATATGGCTTGACAAACAAGTTTAATAAATTATTAACGGAATAACACAAAGGATTTATATGTCAGATGATATTTCGAGCAAAGTAAAAAAAATAGTAGCAGATCATTTAGGAATTGAAGAAGCAAAGGTAACGGAGGAATCAAGTTTTATCGATGATTTAGGTGCAGATAGCTTAGATACGGTTGAGCTAGTAATGGCTTTCGAAGAAGAATTTGGTTCTGAGATTTCTGATAGTGAAGCTGAAAAAATTCTTACAGTTGGAGATGCTGTAAAATTTATAGAAAGTAAAGCTAATTAAAAAAACAAATTTAAAAATGTCCGCAGAAAAAGACGGAATAATAGTTGTATTGTCATCTCCGTCTGGTGCTGGAAAAACTACACTAGTAAAAAAAATTTCAATAGAAAATAATTTTAAAATTTCAATTTCTCATACAACAAGAAAACCCAGAACTAATGAAGTAAATGGCAAAGATTATTTTTTTGTAAACAAAGAGGAATTTAAAAATTTAGTTGATAAAGGTGAGTTTTTAGAACATGCAAAAGTCTTTGAAAATTATTATGGATCTACAAAAAGCAAAGTAATTGAGCGGTTGAAGAAAGGTGAAAATGTAATATTTGATATAGATTGGCAAGGAACCGAACAAATAAAAAAAAAGAACTTAAATTATAAGTTGATTACTTTTTTTATTTTGCCACCCAGTAAAACTGAATTATTTAATAGACTAAAAAATAGAGATATGAAGGATAAAAATATTGTCGAAGAAAGAATGAAACAATTCAATGAAGATATTAACCATTGGGAAAACTACGACTTTGTAGTTATAAATGATAATATTGATAGATGTTATAAAGAAATTATTGAGTTTATTAATAAGAAGATTGAAAAATCAGATCATACTTTTGATAAGAAAAATATCCAAAATCACATAGTAAATTTAAGAGGATAATTTTTCATATTCATCACAAATTTGAAAATATTTTGTAGGTGATAAATTTTGAGGTCTATCATTAAGATTAATATTAAGTTTGCTCGATAATTCATTTGCATTTTTAAAAAGTAAATTAATTGGCTTTTTAATCATTTTACGTCTTTGATTAAAAAATACACTAGTAATATATTCTAAATTTTTAGGATTTTTTAAATTGTAATATTTAATTTTAGGTTCAATTAACAAAATAGTGCTTTTAACTTTAGGTATTGGAAAAAAAGATTTAGGAGATACATCTGTAATTTTTTTAACATTCATTCTCCAAGAGGTTAAAATAGACAATCTTCCATAATTTTTTTTATTTGTATCAGCAACTATTCTTTCACCTACTTCTTTTTGAAACATTAGTATAAACCTTTTAAAAGTATTATTTAGGTTTATAATTTTTATCCATTTAGCTAAAATTTGTGTAGATATATTGTAAGGAAGATTTCCAAAAACAATCATAGGCCGATCAGATAAATTTTCTTCGTTTATATGCAATATATCTTTGTTAATCATACATATTTTATCTTTGAATTTTTCAACTAGCTTTTTTGCTAATATTTTATCTTTTTCTACTGTAAAAATTTTTTTTGGCTCTTTAGACAAGATTTTTTGTGTAAGATTACCTGTTCCTGGTCCAACTTCAAAAACCACATCATTTTTTTTAATATTTCCAGCATCTATAATTAAATTAATTACATTTTTATCAATTAAAAAATTTTGCCCTAAACTTTTTTTAGGTTTTATGAGATTCATTTAATTTTTTTAAAAAAATTAACTGAACATACAAGAGATCGTGGGTCTGATTTGTTTTTTCCTAACATAATTGAGTTTATTCCATGATCAGGAGAAACTCTAATAAAAGGTAAACCCAAGGTTAAATTTATTGCATCAAAATTAAATATAGTTTTCATTGGTGTTAAAACTTGATCATGGTACATCCCAACAGCAACATCATAACTAGTTAAGTTTTTCTTACAAAAAAAAGTGTCAGCAGAAAAGGGACCATTAACATTAATTTTATTTTTTAACAAATTTTTAATAGCAGGCTTGATTACGTTATCTTCCTCACTTATTTTTTGAACTGATTCACAATGTGGGTTTAATCCTAAAATAGCAATCTTTGGTTTTATTCTTATTTTTTTTTTGTAAAAATTATTAATATTAACTACATCATTAATAATTTTTTTTTTTGTTAAAATTTTACTTACTTTATTGAGTGGAACATGTGTTGTGACTGGGCATACTGAAAAATTTGGATTAAATATCAACATAGTTGGTTCTTTTTTCATATTCAATTTTCTTGATAAGTATTCAGTAATTCCTAAATATTTTTTTTTTAAAAAATGAGTTTTAGATATTGGACCATTAATTAAACCAAATGCTTGTTTTTTTTTAAGCAATTCTAAAGCAACTTTAAAACAGTTATTAATATATTTTTCAGATTTGTTTGAAATTTTATCAAATGCTTTTTTAAAATTATATTTAACATCAATAATGTTAATATTTTTATTATTTAATTTAGCATTATCAGAAAATTTAATTTTTCTAATATTTAAATAATATTTTAAAGCTTTCATTTGCGCTTTTAACAGTTTTTCAGATCCTATAATTAGTAAGGGTCTATTTATTTTTTTATTAATTTTATTTTTAAATACTTTAAATAACAATTCTGAGAAAACGCTATTAGGCTCACCCAGGACAATTAAAATAGGTTTATTGTTCACTTATATATGTATTTTGTTTTATTTTATTATAAAATATATTTGAAATTTGGTTATATTGCTTTTCTTTTTCAAAATTAACTAATTTATTTAATTCATCTTCGAAATTAACTTCTTTATTAACAATTCTTTTATCATTTAATTTTATTATTAGATAACCGTTATTGGCTTGAATTGGCTGGGTTAATTCATTTTTTTTAACTTGCATTATTTCTTTAAGCAAAACTTCTGATAGCTGATTTTTCTGAATCCAGCCTATCTTTCCACCAAATTTTGATGATGGAGAAACACTATAAATATTTGCAGTATTTTCAAATCCCAGTTCACTTATACTTTTTTTTATAACATTTAATTTAGTATCTAAATCTTCATTTGAATTTAACTGAAATAAAATTTCACTAATATTGAAATCTTCATTTTTATATTCATTATTACTTATTTTTTTTTGTAATATTTTTCTTAGTTTTTTTTTATCTATGTTTATCTGATACCTAAATCTATCGTATATCATCTGATTCCATAGAGATTCTTGTTTAATTTTTTCCATTATAAATTTTTTTTTTATATTGAAGTTTTTTAAATATGATTCAAATTCTTTTTCGCTTTTAAAATTTAATCTTTTATAAAAGTTTTTTGCAACTTTTTCAGAGTGTTCGTTTGTTTTATTAAGGTCAAAAAACTTATTTAATTCTTTTTTTTTAATGATTTCCTTAATTAAAGATTGTTTAGCGATAATATTTAATTGTGAGGCTGGTATTTCGCTTAATTTATTGTTTAATGCTATCAGATATCTTTTTTCCTTTTCAACATCTATGTTAGTAATTATTTCATTGTCTACTTTAAATAATATTTCTATTTCACTATTTGAAAAGACTAAATTATTTTTAAAAAATATTAAAATAACAATGCAAATTAATTTTATACTTTTTTTCATTGTTTTACACTTGGTGTATTTAATTCACCAAAAGGTATTATTTTAATTTTAAAAAATAAATTTTCTTCTGGTCTTAGATCTCCATCTGCATAATTAGATTTGTTGTACTCAACACCAGCAATTAAACAATCGTTTTTATATTCGTAAATTAAATTATAATATTCTGTTATATTTTTATCTAAATCTTTATTTGTTTTAAATGAAATTGAATTATTATTGTCTAAATTTAAAGTAGTTTTATTTGATATATAACTTTTGGAACCCATTAAGTTATCTTCTTCTAAAAATTCAAAAGATGTAATAAAATTATTTACACTAAAGTTTGTTCTAATGAGATTTAAATTTGAATCTTTTAAATTATTATCTAGAGAAAATTCATAATCCAAATCAAATGAATCTGATGGCATGAAATTGAAATTACCAATTATATCTGATCTTTTTTCGCCTATTGAATTATTAAGAGGCAAGTCTTCATTTTTACTTGGCCTAAGTACATTTGCTAAAGATATATTTATAATTTCTCTATTATTTTTATTTCTATTTGAATATTCTAAACCAATAGTAAGTGATCCACCACCTTCTACCAAATCATTTTGTCCAAATCTGTCTAAAGAAAAAATACTGTTATAATTAACAGGCCTATCTAAATCTTTAATATTTTTAGTATTGTTTGGGCTTAATCTAAGAGACGCCAAAGGTGTTAAATAATTTTCAGATTTAGGTGTTTTTTTGTATAATGGAAATTTTGTATTAAATTGCAATGAAGAAAGAAGTTTTGAATTTGCATCTTCATTGTAGTTTCCTGAATTTGACGCTTTAGAATTCACATTTCTAAAAAGTATTTGGTAATTATTTTTTATTCCTTTTTTGGAATAAGAAGGGTTTGAATCGAAGTTAATATCATTTATTAAAACTCCATCATATACATTAGTATTATATTGTTTCTGGTATCCATGAGACTCAAAATTTAAGTTTCCATTTGAGAAATAAGAATTTTCTAAATCTTTAGAATACATATAATTAGGATAGATATATTCAAATCTATCAGACTTACTTTTTGATAAATCTTCAAAAGTTTCAAAACTTATTTCATATTGATAATCATCATTAAAATCATCAAATCTAATAAAATTATTTAAAGTTGTTTTGTTTTTAATTAATGGAGATTTGATATCATGCATTTTAAGGTAATTATCACCAGTAACTCTCTGAAAATTAATTTCTATATTTGAGCTATTGCTGAATTTTCCACTATAATTTGAAAATAAGTGGGTTCGAGTATTGCTACTATCTTTATTAATACTTAAATCAACAATACCACTGCTTGATTTATTTACCTGCCTATATTCTGTTTGAATTATCGCGTTATTATCAAAAAAAATTCTAGGTGATATTGTTAAATCTTTGTTTTCAGAAATCACATTGTAATATGGGATTTGTACAGAAGATCCATAATTACTTGAATTAATTATACTGGGAATTAAAAAACCAGATTGTCTTTTAACAGTGGGGTCTGGATGAAAAAAATAAGGAATATACAATATTGGTTTGTTATATATAGCTAGCCAGGCATTTTTGTACTCAATTAATTTTTTATTTTTTTTATGAGTAACTTTGTCAGCATATATTTTCCAAGGAGGACAATTTTTTTTATTTTTTTTACATGTTGTAAAAACTCCCTTATAAACCGCTGTTTCATTTTGGTTATAAATAATACTGTTACCTTTTAAACGAGGATCATTTTCATTATTTGAAAATAAAGAATTATCAAAATCTATATTAATATTTTTTCCAATAATTTCACTTTTTTTTAAATCAACTATTGCATTTTCTAAAAATAAATCATTATTTTCACCATCTTTCAAATTCAAATTTTTTGCATTTAAAATATCATCTTTTATCCTAAACAAAAAATTATCTGAACTAAAAATATTATCAAAATTATCTTTTAAAATAGTCCTACTAGATGAGGATATTTCTAATAAGTTACGATCGAAAATTAATTTACCTGAATTAATAGTATACTTACCTTTTATTTCAGATCTTACTTTTTTTTCAGCAATAATTATTTCTTTTTTTTTAAAATAATTAATTTTATTTGTAAATATTTTTACATTATTTTGAGTATCATTTACTGAGATATTTCCGTCTAGTTTTAATATTGATTTATCTTTATCGTAAAAAAATTTATCAGCAATTATTTCCAAGTTATCATTTGAAATTATTTTTATACCTCCTGAACCTTGGACTATATTTCCTTTATTAAGAATTTTTATATCTGCAGCCTCAAATTTAAAATCTTCGCCAAAACTATAATTGGCAAATAACATTATTAATAAAATTGTATAAATTATAAAATTTTTACTTTTCATTTATTCTAATTAAACCTATTAAACAGATAATACTTAGCAACAAAAATGGTGTCCAAATAGAAATCATAAAAGGAATTCTTTCAGCCTCACCCATTAAATTAATAAAATAATTTAAATAATATATTATAACTGAACTTATAATACCCAATATAATATTTAAAACTTTTGAGCGATTATTTTTAGTATTTAACATTAAAATACTGCCCAATATTACCATAATTGTTAAATATATTGGAAGTGAAATTAATTTTTGAATAAAAAGATTAATTTCAATTGTTGAGTAACCTAGTAGCTTATAATCTTTTTCAGTTTTGATTAACTCCAAAATATTTTGAGATGTTAAATTAGAAAAAAAACTTCTTATTTTATTGTTATCAAAATTACTTTCAAAAAGAATTTTTTCTTTCTCAATTGGTAATTTATTTTCTTCAAAAATCAAGCTATCTTGCAATATCCATTCATAATTTTTAATATTAACTTTTTTTGAATTAATAGTTTTTATAAATTCGTAATCATTAGTAAATTGACTTATTATTACTTTTTCTAAAATATTTTCATTTAGTGACTCAGCGTTAATAATGTTGATTTTATTGTTTATTTCATCTTTTATCCAGAGACCGTTTTCATTTACAACAGCCAGGTATTTATTGTCTTCAGTATAATTATTTTTAAATGATAAATATGAGTGTTTTAGTTCAGATGAAAAATTATAAAATATTGTGATAATGAATATTCCACAACATAAACTTATATATAAAAGTAATTTAATTATTTTTAAATTACTTAGGCCGTAATTTTTTAAAACAATTAATTCACCATTATCGTGCAACTTCATAAAAAATAATTGTGTAGATATTAAAAATATAAAAGGAAATAGCTCAAATGCTATTGATGGAATATTAAGTAAAGTTAAAAATATTGTAAAAAATATACTTACATCATAATTTTCGAAAAATTTTATTTCTCCAAGTATATTTAAAAAAAAACTTAACGATAAAAAAACAAATAAAACAGTCAAAATGTTTTTTAGAAATAATTTTATAAGATAGTTTTGATATATTTTAAAAAACATAATTTAAGAATTTATAAATTTAGATTTTGATTTAAGATAGAAATACATCATGAACGTTATTATTAAAGGAAAAGCAACGAGAATTGAATTTTTAAATAGGTCATCAGTTATAAATTCAATAGAGATTTCTGCAAATATTATTAATAATATACCAGCTAAAAAAGTAATAAATTTAAATCTAGAATAACTGAAATCATTTTTAGACTTAATAATTAATAGACTTGCAATTAATGAAACAATAAGAATATATAAAGGTGAAACTAATCTTTTGTACATTTCTCTCGAAACACTATCTATTACATTTGCTTCACATCTAAATAATCTTGTATTATAAGTTTTGTTATATTTATAATAAGAATTTAAACATTGTAGTAAATTTGTTGTTTTTTGTTCTTGTATTTTTGGAAATAGAATAGTTTTAGTGCTAAATCTTGAGAGATTAAATTCAGTTTTTTCAAAATTAACTATTGAAGTTTTTTTACTATTTATATTTAATATTTTTCCAGAATATAAAATTAAAAAAATATTATCATTTTTTTTACCCAATAATCCTTTTTGAGCTAAAACTACTTGAGTTTTTTCGTTATCTGAATTATCTTGAATATAAATATTCTCAAATATTCCATTATTATCTTTGCTATCAATAAAAATTGTTAAATCTGAAACTGTATCTATAAATTTTTTTGATTTAATTAGAAAAGGAAAAAAATCTATTTCAGAATTTCTTAAAAAAGATCTAGCTGAATCCTGCGATTTGGGGATTAAAAATAAATTCAACAAAAGTTGAATAATTAATAATAATACAGAAATTTTAAATAAATTATTTATAAATTCAATTTTTTTTACGCCAGAAGTCCAAAAAACTATCATTTCATTTTTGTCTTCGTATTTTGATATTATGAAAAAAACAGAAATAAAAAAAACAAAAATTGTTAGTTTTCCTACTATTTTTGGTAGGCTTAATACTGAGTACATGAAATAAACTTTTAAGCTATGACCATCTTCAGAAACAAAATCTAAGTAGTTAACTGCCTGTATAATCCATACAATTAAGCCAATACTAACTACCGCTAATAAAAAGAAGCCAGCTATATCTATACTAAATCTTCTAAAAATTAATTTTTTCATTGAAATTTATTATTTTGATACATATATACGTTTCAACCTATACTATATTTATTACAAATGACTTTAAAAATAAATTATTTAGATCGTCAAAAAGATTTATCCAAAAACATGGCTCTGTTTTTAGGGAAAGATGCGAAAATTTCTGATTTTAAAGGGATTTTTGATGACAAAATAAATCAAAAAGTACTCAAATTTTTAAAACAAAATCAAAAGATAACGAAGAACAAAATATCATCGTTAAACCTTGAGTTTGATCAAAAGCTTATAATAATTTTGTTAGCCACCAAGAACAGCTCTCAAGAAGCAGAAGAATTAGGAGCTAAATTTTATGATTATATAAAAAAAAATGAAATAAATGAAATTTATTTAATAGGCACTATTTTTTCATCTGTAAAAAAAAAAATCCAACTAAATGAATTTTTACATGGATCTGAATTAAAGGCTTACGAATTTAATCTTTATAAATCAAAAAAAAATAAAAAAGAAATCTATTTTAATATTTTAAAAAAGAAAAATTTTATTGATCTGAAAAAAAAGTATAAATTAGAAGCTATTTTAAAAGGAGTAAATTTTACAAGAGACTTAGTTTCAGAACCAGGAAATATTTTACATCCAGATGAATATGCAAAAAGGCTAATTAAATTAAAAAAGTATGGATTAAAAGTCACAGTATATGATCAAAAAAAATTAAAAAAATTAGGATGCAATGCTTTGTTAGGAGTTGGGCAAGGAAGCATAAAAGGTTCTTATCTTGTAACTATTGAATGGAAAGGAAATAAATCAAAATCAAAACCTTTAGCATTTGTTGGAAAAGGAGTTTGTTTTGATACAGGTGGTTATTCATTAAAACCAGCAAGATTTATGGAAGATATGACTTATGATATGGCAGGCTCAGCTGCCGTCGTGGGTTTAATGAAAACTTTAGCTTTAAGAAAAGCAAAAATTAATGCAGTCGGTGCAGTAGGACTTGTTGAGAACATGGTAAGTGGAAATGCTCAAAGACCTGGAGATATTGTAAAATCTTATAGCGGAAAAACTATAGAAGTATTAAACACTGACGCTGAAGGTAGATTAGTTTTAGCAGACGCTTTAACTTTTACTGAAAAAAAATTTAAACCTAAATTGATGGTTGATTTAGCAACTTTAACTGGTGCTATAATTGTTTCCTTGGGCTCAGAGTACGCAGGACTTTTCTCTAACGATGACAAATTATCAAAACAATTAATTAATGCTGGTGAAATAGTTGATGAAAAATTATGGAGAATGCCTCTTCATAAAAACTTTGACAAACTTATGGATTCTAAAAATGCTGATATGCAAAATATTAATTATGTAGGAGGTGCCGGTTCTACAACTGCAGCACAATTTTTACAAAGATTCATTATTAACAAAACTCCTTGGGCTCACCTTGATATAGCTGGAATGGCTTTTTCAAAATATGCAGGTGCTTTAAATACAGGTGGTGCCACAGGTTATGGTGTAAGACTACTAAATCAATTTGTAGAAGATAATTATGAGTAGTTTAGAACAAACATTATCAATAATTAAACCTGATGCAGTTGAAAGAAATCTAATTGAAGAAATAAAACAAGAGTTTAAAAAAAATAATTTTACGATCTTAAAAGAAAAAAAAATCAAGCTTGAAAAACAAGAAGCAGAAAAATTTTATAAAGTTCACCAAACTAAACCATTTTATAATGATTTATGCTCTTATTTGTCATCAGGTCCAATTGTTGTAATGGTGCTGGAAAGTGAAAATGCAGTGCTAAAAAACAGAGAATTAATGGGGGCAACTGACCCAACTAAAGCTGAAGAAGGAACTTTAAGGAAAAAATTTGGTATATCTATAGACAAAAATTCAGTTCATGGTTCCGATAGTTTGGAAAATGCAAGAATTGAAATAGATTTTTTTTTTAAAGACTAGTTGAAATAAACTTTTTCAAAGCTTTAGGGTAAATTTGATTTTCAACTTTTAATAATCTTTTTGATAAACTTTTTACATTATCTTTTTTCAATACTTTGATTTTTTTTTGAATAATAATTTTACCTGAGTCTAATTTAGAGTTTACCAGATGTACAGTGCAACCTGTAAAAGCTTCTTTATTTTCAATAACTCTTTTATGAGTATTCAAACCTTTGTATCTAGGCAAAAGAGACGGATGTATATTTAAAATTTTATTTTTATATTTTTTAATAATTCTTTTTGATAAAATTTTCATAAATCCTGCCAAACATATTAACTCAATATGATTTTGATTTAATATTTTTAAAATTCTCGTTTCGGCATTTTTTTTATTCTTATAATTAACAATTGTAAATTTAATATTATTCTTTTTTGCAAAATAAAGACCTTTAGCATTTCTTTTATTGCTTATAACTAAAGTTATTTCAATTTTATTTTTTTTTTGTTTTGAAAAATTTATAAGAGATTTTAAATTAGTTCCTCTACCAGATATAAAAACACAAATTTTTATTTTCTTACCATCTAATTTTTCCATTTAATTCAATATTTTTTTTTCCATTTATTACTTTTCCTATTATAAAAGGCTCAAAATTCTTTGAAAAATATTTTTTAACTTTCTTATATTTTTTCTGATTTATTATTATACAAAACCCAACTCCACAATTAAAAGTTTT
>CACEMT010000015.1 GCA_902560685.1 uncultured Pelagibacteraceae bacterium
GTTGTTTAGCCACAACTTCAGATCTGGTTAGAGATGAATTATATATAGGTAGAGTCCAAATAAATACTAACGGAGGAAAGAAAAGAAAATTTTTATATTTCCAAGCTGACTACATATTTCAAGAATGATGAATAAACAAAATATAAAAAATATAAAAGGCCTGACTTTAATAGAAATATTAATAGGAGTAGCGGTCACAGCATTAATGATGGGTGCTATGTTTTCAAGTTACACAGTAGTAAACAATAGCTATAACCAGGTTACTGATAGAGCGCAAGTAAGTCGATCTTCAAGGGATATAGTTGGAATGATAGTAAGAGATATAAGATTGGCTGGCTTTAAATATTATTTTGGAAAAAATGATGAAGGAATTGCAAATTTTGAAGATTTAACTCATGTGTCTGGAAATGAGGAGGATAGAACAATTGATGATAGCCATGATCCAATTATAGTTTTTAGAGATAGACTTGGTTATACTCCTTCAGATGAAACTCTTGCAGGCACTGGTGACAGTGAATCCAAGTGGCAAGGGTTAAAAAATAAATGTTGTGACCAAATTCGTATTGTATACGGAGACTTTATTAAAGGTGAAGATCAAAATTACAAGAAATATAGAATTACATATTTTGCAAAGCCAATGCAAAAAAATGAAAACGATAAATTTTATGGCGTCTACAAAACAAAAGAAAGCTGGTTAGAAACAGATGAATTTAGTGGTTCCTGGGATAGCACTTGCTCAGAATGCTATTCAAATCAGCTAGTAAGATCACATTTAGTAGATATGGAATTTTTATTGTTCGATGAAAATGGCAAACATCTTTATAATTCAGGAACTGGTACTTACCCCCAACCTAATAATGCAAGCAGCGTAGATCTTTATAGAATAGCACAAGTAGATTTAAGATTATCATTTAGATCAAAAAAAAATTTTTATAGAACCATAGGTACTGATAAAAAACAGAGACTTGTATTGGGACTTGGAGATGGAAGAGCAGCTGAAAATTTTAATGATAAATATTTAAGAGACTCTGTTGTTGTAAGTATTAGTACAAGAAATTTAGGACTTGATTGATGATAAAAAAAAATGAAAAAGGTTTTGCGTTAATATTATCTTTAATTCTTTTAATGGTAATGTCTCTTATGGGGGGAGCACTTGTTGTGATTTCTTCTAGTGATCACAAAGGCAATAATAGTAGCGATGAATACCAACAGGCATTTTATGTAGCAGAAACAGGACTGTTAGAAGGTGAAAAAGATTTAATAAATTATTTTATGGGAGAGTGGGTGGTTAATAAAGATGATGATGGAAATAAAATAGGCTTTGAAAGGTCACCTACCAAAGGCCTAGCACCATCAAATAGTACTTCTGCTACCACTTCAACCCCTTGTTATAAAAGTTTTAAAAATATAACTTTACACGGATCCACTGATGAAGAAAAACTTCAAGTTGTTAAACACGTAAAAGGTATAAGTTTTTACGATTTAATTGAACCTATTTTTGATGAACTTGACGCTACAGAAGCAGATAGTGATGAATTGGCAAGAGAAAAAAAAATTTTAGAAAAATATACCTATGAATATTTTATGGTGAATATTGGTAAAGCTCCTTACAGAGAGTCTGGATCTAGTATAGCTAGCACTTCTGTTGATACTATTCAGGAAGGAACAGCGTTTAGGATTTATGCTTGTGGGATATATAATGAAGATGATGTTATAATTCCATTAGAAAGTGTGATGGTTTTACCAGGTTAAATAACAAATATGATTAGTAGAATTTTTATAAAAAAAAATTATTTTATAGTTAAAAAAAAATGAAAAAATTTAAAATTTCAATTCTAGTTATTTTACTTAATGTTTTAATGATTAAGTCCATAGAAGCTTGTGACCTCTTAAGTGTAAACATAGGTGGAGATAAATCTACATTAAATTTTATAGAAATTGAAGACGAAGATATTGATCTTGACAGTAGCGTGACTGTATTTGAAACAACAATAGATAGTTTTTGTACAAATATTGATTTAGGCAATGTAATACTCAAAACTTATATAACAGGTAAAGGTAAAATAGGAGCAGTAGAAATTAAAGTTCAAAATGGAACAGATAATGAAGAGAGCAAAAAAGGTTTGATCAAAGGTTATGCTGAGTCAAATTTTGGAAACTTAGACATGGAAAGCGAACTATGGAATGGTTATAAAATTTGGGATATTGGATCAAAGCAAATTTATTATTATGCATATGAAAGTAAAAATCAACCAACTGACGAGGGCATTGTTGTAACAAGTAAAAAATATTATGATGTGTTGCTTCATGATAATTATGAATAAAAAAAAAAATTTAAAAAATATGTTTAATTTTTTTAAAATAAATATTTTAATTGTTTTAGCGCTAACAATTATAATTCCAAAAGTTTATGCAAAACCTATTCCACCAGGCTCTGGTGAAGGAGATGTTCCGGCTAATATTTTATTTTTACTAGATAGCTCTCTAAGTATGCAAGCTCCCATTAGTGGTACAGATCTAGGCCTTTCAGGAGTAGATTGGGCTGTAGAACTAGCAGATGGAGATTTAATAGTTGCAGAACCTGGTAAGGGTGTAGTTAAAATTAATACAACTGATAAATTAATCGATCCTACTTTTGCAAAAAACACAAAAAACTTTAGGGGGAAAAATAATGATTCTGATTGTGTTGGTGGGACTGGCACAAAAAACTCAACAGTGAACACTACTATGTCAGGCGATGTTTCTTCAAATGGAACAATTTTCTTTGGCGCACCAAATAAAATAGTTGCAATTGATAGCACTGGAAAATGTGTAGGAGTTATACCAAAAAGCAAACATGGAATTGCAATGCCAAAATATCTTGAAATAAGAGAAAATAGTGATGGTGATGATATATTATTCGTTTTAGGCAAAACATTTATGAATGGTTCTAGACAGCATAAAGGATTTATGTATGTCATGAATTTAGGGGCCGGTTCAGATCTTAAAGGCAAACAGAAAAGATGCAGCGTTCAGTCTCATCAACTTGGTCATACAACAAAAAAAGATAAAGCTATATCAATGACTTTAAGTAAAGATGGAACATATTATCACTTTTCAAGAGCAAATAAAATTTTTAGCTTTAGAACTACAACTGATGCAGATGGTTTAATTTGTCCTAAAAACGATCCTGGCAATAAGCAAATTTCAATTTTAAATGGTGATAATGGCTTAATTAAAAACGAAGAAACTGGAGCTTCTTCTACGACATCAGGTATAAATGGTATATATTCAATAAGAGCATCAAGTGATGATGACAATATAATATATGTAACAAGTAAAAGTTCACACACACTTCAAAAATTACAATTGGATATTCCGGGTGCTAGTTATCAGATATTGGTAACAGCAGGAAAACAGGGAAACAAAACTACTGGAGACGCTGGTACAGTTGCAGCTGCAGATATTAAATTTTCAGAGCCTGGACGTACAACTAATTCTAAAAATGCTCAAAATCTTTGGGTAAGTTCATCGACAATATTAGTAACTAGTAAGAATGGAGCTATTCAATTAATTGATGAAGATAAATTTAATTCAACTGATAAGGATACTGCTTGGCAAGGACAGTACGGTGGTGGAAAAACAACTAGATTTACTGGGGCTATAGACGCAATTGAAGATATAGTATCTGATAGTTCTTTACAAGCAGGAGCGAATTTTGGTTTTGGACATTGGAATGGAGGAGAACACGATCACTTTAGTGGAAATGGACCAGGTGGTTATAAGTGGAGAAATATTAATCCTGGTGAAGGCTATTGCCATAAACATGGTAGAGACGATCCCCAAGATAAAATTAAATGGGACAATGATAATAGTTGTTATTATTATAGACAAGATGGTGATGGAAGGGGACAAGCTTCTGCAGGACCACAGCCAGGGGGCCTTGCTTGGAAAGGAGGGGTGCACCCAGAAGGAACTTCAGGTATGTGCACTAAACACTCATGTTTAAATGTTGCTGTACATCGTGATGGTTGGAAAAAAATCCCAGGTGTAATGGCAGGTCTGGGTATGGCGTTTGCTACTGACTCGGATGCTTTTGCAGATGTTGCTTACGGTTATTTTAATAACTTAGATGGATTGACACCAATAATTGACTCTAGAAGACCATGTCAACTCCATTATGTAATAGTTATTAGTGATGGAAGGATGTTTAATGAAGATCGTTCAATTCCAAATATTAAAAGTCTAAGACAAGATCTTGGAGTAAGAACTTTATTCGTTGCATATGGGGGTTCATACACAGGTGTTGCTGTACCTATTTTTGATAGATTTGCTAAAGCAGGATCATGTGATGTTGACGGCTCCATAGAGTGCGAAGACACAATTGTAGCTAGCACACCTCAAAAATTAAAAGAAGAGATTGATAGTAAAATTCGACAGATTATAGCAGATAGATTGTCATTTAGCGCACCATCAATTACAGCAACACTCCAAGAAGGAGGATCGATTTACCAGGCCCAGTTTAATTATGAGCAAAATGGTGAATGGAGAGGAAGACTTTTAAGAAAACAAATTAAACCAGCGAGCGACCCTGTAGATCCTGGAGGTATTGCTGATGCAATGGACCCACCTTATTGTAGCGCAGAGCATGGCTGTAACTGGGATGCCGGTAAAGTATTGGCAGAAAGACCAGGAGGATCAGAAACAAGAAATATTTGGACTGTAATGGATGCAGATGAGAGTCCTAAATTAAACTATTTTGGTAATTGGAATAATTGGAGAGCAGAAAATTATTTAGATATAAATTCACTTTTTGAACGAACAGGCAATGTAGTTCTAGACTATCACACTGCATCTTCAACTTGTAAAGATAATGATAGTGTTGATGACGGTAACACCGATGACATAAAAGGACTTATTGATTTTGTAAGAGGAAAAGATTATTTTGATTACAACGGTGGGTGCGTTCTTGATGAAGATAGAGCTTCTATATTAGCAGATATCTATCATTCACAGCTTGTAGAGGTTGGTCCACCTGGCGCAAATACATTATTTACTTCAAATAACCAAGAAGCTTATTGGAGAGCATCGCAAGGATATTCTCAATTTAAAAGATCACATATAGATAGACCAAGAATTATTTATGCAGGTTCAAACGGAGGTATGCTTCACGCTTTTAGAGCTGATACTGGTAAAGAAGAATGGGCTTTTATTCCTCCAATGATTGCATCAAGTCTACCTTTAGTTATTAATAAAAGTTATGATGGTAAATTTAAAAAATCTGCAAAAGCTGGAGGATCTAATGCAATATTTGGTGTTGATGGTTCACCTGTAATTCATGATGTTAAAATAAAAGGTTTAAATCCAGATGGTTCAGAATATGAGGATGTTAAATCTTGGAGAACAATTTTATTTATTCCTTATGGAAGAGGTGGAGCTGGTTTTTCAGTGCTTGATGTAACAAACCCTGCGATTGTAGAAGGCGAAACTGACGAAAATGGAAATTTAGCACAAGATGATGAAGGCAATAAGACAGGAGGAGGCAAAGGACCATTGCATATGTTTTCAATTTTTAACGATACATATAATAAAAAAGTAATAAGAATTGATCATAATGGCATAGAGAATCACTTTCCATATGATGATGGTTCATTTGATTTAAGAGATTCTGATGAAGGAATACAAGCAAGAAATAATCAAGCCACAGCAAAATCAGCAGATAATGACAGCGATACTGATTTTACAAATAGAGATGCAATTGCTGGCTGTAAAACAGATGCTGATTTTCCCGACACAAATTTTAGAACCGAAGGTGATACAGCATGTTATAAAGGATCAACATTTACATTTTCTGATATAACATTGCCAGAAGGAGCGACTGACTCTGGTGGAAATGTTATAGAAGGAGCTTTAATAGTATCAGAAAAGATAGGCGATGATTGGTTTCCAATTCAATTTGGGGCATCAGGAGAAGTAACAGCAAAAGTTACTAATACAAAATTAATTTTAACGTTTACTTCAGATAAAATATATAACGATGGAACTGGTATAGAAGATTCCAACATTTATAAAATAGAAACTTCATGCGAAGGTGCGGGAACTACAAATAAAAAATTTGATTACAGTCAATTAGGAGAAACTTGGTCTACACCAAGAATATTAAGAGTCCCACAATTTGATGAATCAACCGGTAAATCTAGCGGAACTCTTATAAATGATAGATATGTTGCTGTTATGGGAGGTGGTTATCCTAGCTCATCGAGGTGTTCAGGATCTGGAGTATATTTAGTTGATCTGGAAGGCGGCGGCGATCAAACAGTTGAAATGGATGAAGAAGATAATGCATTAACACATGAAGCTGGCAAAATGTATGGAACAGAACTTCTAGGAGGTGCATTAAAAATTGTAGACAGTGATCCAGATGGTAATAAAATTGGTCTTACTGGAACTTACGCAAACGGAAGTAATGTCAAAAATGCTGTAACTGCAAACCCAGTTGTTATCACCTCAGATTCTGTTGGAAACGACGCTCCATGGAGAGGCGGCCTAGTTTACATAAATGACATGGAAGGAAAGATAACAAAAATAAATTTAACTTCTGACAAATTCTTATTTGATCAACAAACTATTATGAATTTAAAAGCTAATGATAAAAACAAAAGACTAAGTTATTTTGAAATGGATGCAGCGATGGGAACAAGTACTGGTAATTTTTGGCTGTTTGGAGGAACAGGAGATTTTAACAGAATTGGAGAAATTGATGATAATCAAAGTCTCATGGATAATATAGTTTATGGTATTCGTGATTATGATTTTCCATATTTTATACCTCACGATCAATACGCTTTACCATTAAGTGGATCTGATGACTTTATTAGCAAGTCAATGGAAGCCTTGGATGCAGTAGGTGGAGTACCAACCATTGAAAGTCTAAGTGAATGTGTCGATGTAACTGGTGAAAACTTTCCTACGTGTAGCGTTGCTCCTGGAAAAATTGGTTGGAGATATCATTTAGGTGTTGCAGATGGTTTGCCTACTGGAGAAACAGAAAATATGTTTAGAAAAACTTCAGCTGCTCCTACCATTTATCGTGGAAAAGTTTACTTCCCAGTTTATCAGCCTGATAAAGAAAATAACTGTAATTTAGGTTTAGCTTTTGTTTGTGCACATGATGATGAGTGTGGATCATTAGATTCAATGCATATTGATAGCAGTGTTGCACAAGGAAAATGTTTTGAGGTTGGAACAGGTATTTTATCAAAACTTGTAGTTTTTGGTTCAAGAATGTTTGCAAACCTTGCTGGTCCTACACTAGATAAAGATACATTGGTTGAAATTCTTGCGAGTGAAAAACAATTTAGAACATATAGAAAATCTTGGAGAGAGAATTTTTAAAATAAGGTTTTTATATGAAAAAGAAATTTTTATATTTTTTTCAATATTGTTTTATTTTTCTAATATTATTTTTTAATTATGCTTATAGTGCAGACGACACTATTACAGGCACTCAAACTACCAGGGAAGATTTACAAGCAGACTCAACTTTAACAATCCAGTCTGGTGGATCTTTAGTTAATACTAATTTAAATAATATAGCTCGAGGCTATATTGCAGCTGGAAATGAAATTGATGGTGCCACAGTTATAATTGAGTCTAATGCTTCAATAAAAGGTAAAAGTAATGCAATTATGGGAAGAGAAACTAATAATCTTACAATTACTAATTCTGGAACTATTTCAGCATCAACTTCAAAAGCAATTAATTTAAGAGATGCTCAAAATACTACTATTACAAATAAAAAAGGTGCAACTATTACTGCAAATACTAACGCAATCGTGCAAGAAGCAGCAGGTACAGAAAATGCTGAGAATGTTACAATCAGCAACTCGGGTACAATCTCAAGTGTCGAAAATCGAACAATTTACTTTTACGAAAATGCAACAAGTACAACATTAACCAATAATTCATCAGGTCTTATTTATAATACTGCCGATAATCCAACAGTTCAATTGGGCACGAGTTCTACTTTAACAAATAGCGGTACAATAGAAAATAGAAATAGTCCGAGCAATAGTTCAATTACATTAGTTGGTAATAACAATACAATTACTTTGAAAGATGGTGGAAAAGTAGTTGGTACAATTGCTGCAGGATCTACAACAGGTAATACATTAAAAATACAACATGGTGTTGGTCAGTCATATTTTTACAAGACATCAGGCAATGATATGACACTTCAAGACCTTGATGGTAACCAAATAGTTAAGGGGTCAGCAGGATCAGTAGGCCAAGGAGGAAATGAAAATATAGATGAATTATTAGGATATAAATCTTTAAATATTCGTAAGTCTTTAGATAAATTTGTGAAATCAGAAGGTTTTAAAAATAAAGAAACTGAATGGCAAGGAATTCAAGCAACAAGCTTAGAAAGAAAAGAGCACACAAAAAATTTAGCATTAGGATATGAGTTTATTAGCTTAGGTGTAAATATAATCAGGCCATCAGAAAATGAAAATGTAATAGCTAGTTTTGAATACAGTGAACAAGATTTTCAAAAAGACCATAACATTAGAAGATATAACCTTTTATTTGGTTTACATTATAATGAAACAGAAATTAATAAATTAAAAAACAATAGTTTTATTTTAGCAGGTGCTACTCTAAACGAAGGTGAAAGAAAAATACTAACGAACACAACTTCTTCTGGTACTCTAAATATTACTGACACATATGAATCTTTCGAAATTCATGCTGGAAAAAGATTTAAAAATAAAAGTTTAATTCCAAATATTGGAACAAACTTATCTTATTCTTACACACCTGACCATTCAGAAAGTAAATATTATTCTTGGGATGACAAACACGTTGCAAATTTCTCATTAGATTTGAATGATGAATTTAGTATAGAAAGAGAAAAATCAAAAAGTAAATTTGGAATTGGTTGGATTTTAGATTATAGGACTTTGATTACAGGTTCTAAAACTGACTATTCAGTTAATGGTACAAAAGCAACTTATAAGCAAGATGATGATTTAACAAAAGAAATGACTTTATCTGTGAGCATCAATTATGAAAAAAAATTCTACAAATTTGGAAAAATCTTAATATCAATTGATGGTATGCAAACCACTCAAGATGTAAGCAGTATTGGTGCTAACATTTCATTTATTAAAATACTTTAAATTAATTTTAATATTTCTAAATTTATTAAAGATATATAAACCAAACATCCAATTATAATGTATGGACCAAAAGGAATTTGAGAAGACATTTTTCTAGTCTTATTTACTAGTGAAGGTAGAACAATTAATAACGCGACAATAGAGGAAGTAAAAATTATAATTGGAATACTGAACCATCCAAACCAAAAACCAATTGCAGCTAGTAACTTTGCATCACCAAGACCCATCCCTTCTTTTTTTCTAAACTTTTTATAAAAAAAAATTATTGACCATATAATTAAATAACCAAAAATTCCTCCAATCAGTGAATTTATAAAATTAGGAAAAATCATTAGGTTTAAATTCGGATAAAAAGATTTTATGAAACCTATAAACATTAATGGGTAAGTAAGCTCATTAGGTATGATGTAATGCTTTAAATCAATAAAATATATAATGATGAAAAAAATACTTAAAATTATTAACAGTAAAGAAGTGATGGTTAATCCGTAAAAATAATATATAATAACAAAAGTAAAAGCTGATAATAGTTCTACGATAAAATACTGAATGTTTATTTTATAATCGCAATTTCTACATTTTGCTTTTAATAATAAATAAGAAATTAATGGAATATTATCGTACCATCTGATAGTATTTTTGCACTTAGGGCAATGGGATCGGCTAAAAGTAACACTTTGATCTTTTGGAAGGCGATGTATGCAAACGTTAGAAAAGCTTCCCCAGATACTCCCTAAAATGAAGAAAAGTATGAAAAACACTAATCAAATTTTAAATTGTGAGGCTATATTAAGAATACCATCAATGCAAAATTGGACAAACACAACTGCTTCTTGGAGATGAAGATAGAAATTTGGTGTATTAATTATGATTTCCATAAGTGATCTAAAATATCAAAAAAGCAGTAGAATGCCAAATATAAAAATGTTTTTTAAACCAAAAAAAATTGAGACAAATAAGGAAGATTTAGCTCTGAATCAAGATTTGGCCATCATTACAAAGATGAACCAAGAATTTGCTACATCACTTGACTTGAGTGAGACATTGCAAAAAGCTTTAGAAGTAATTATTAAAAGATTAAATGCTCAAGCTGCGAATATATTTTTAATAGAAGAAAAAAAACAAGTATTCCAATGCATAGCTTCAAAATATCAATCGTATCTTGATGAATACGAAATACCATTAACACAAGGTGTTATGGGAAAAGCAGTTTTACAAAAAAAATGTATTAGAGTTGGAGATGTTAGAAAAGATGTAAGAGAAATTGCAGAATTTTATTTTGATTTAGATAATAAAACTAACTTTACTACTTACTCAGTTCTTTGTTCACCATTAATTGTTGCTAACGAATGTATAGGAGTAATACATTGTTTAAATAAAAAAGGTACAAATAAATTATTTGAAGAAGGAGATCGAAAGTTATTAGAAATTTTATCTGGACCCGCGGCACTTGCTATAAGAAATGCAAAGATGGCAAAAGAACTTATAGAAAAAAATAGAATGCAAAAAGAAATTGAAATTGTAGGCGAAATTCAAAAAACTTTGTTATCTCAAAACAAAGATGAAAAATTTCCTATTGCTGGAATTAATATTCCTGCAAAAGTTGTTTCAGGAGATTTTTATAATTTCTCTGATCTTGGTAATGGAAAGTATGGTTTTGGAGTTGCCGATGTTTCAGGTAAAGGAATTAAATCTTCTTTACTTATGTCGAAGGCTTCAAGCTTATATAGGTGTTTAAGTAAAACTATTTATTCAGCCTCAGCACTATTAGAATTACTTAATAAAGAAATTTGTGAAACAGCTGCAAGAGGAATGTTTGTAACAATGTTGATTGGAATATATGATAGTGAAAAAAAAGAATTACTTTTAGCAAATGCTGGTCATGAACCACCTTTAATTTATTCTAAAGACGGAAATTTTTCTAATTATACTGAAGCAGGTCCTCCACTTGGAATAATGTCTAAAATTAAATACAAAGAAACAATTTTAAAGTTTTCTAACAGCTCAATGTATATTTTTACAGATGGCATTACTGAAATAAAAGATCCTTCTGGAGAAATGTTAGGTGCTGAAGGGTTTCAAAACTATATTAAAAAGTTTCAAGACAGACCAAGCAATGAAAGATTAAGAAATATTGTTGAAGATATTGTCAAATCAGGAAAAATTCAAAAAGATGACCTAACAATAGTCGTTGTTGATGGAAATTAATTAATTAAAAAAAAATATTTACTATTTTTTAAGTTAAAATTCTATTTTTAGTAGAAAATTTCAAAAAAAAGCAATTTTTTTGTTCTTGAGACATAAATGTTACATTTTTGCTACATGTAAAAATAAATTATCTTTACACTTTATGAGCGAATAAATAATTTTTACTATTTTTTTTTTAATTTTGTAAAAAAAAATGGACTCTAACACAAAAAAAATATTTTTTCCTAAATTACAAAAAAGCATTGATTTTATTATGTTTTTATTTTTTTTTAATTTTAGTAAAACTCTAACACAATTTTATAAAAATAACTTGTGTTAGAGTCAAGCTCAGATTAGCATATTTTAGAAAATAAAATTAAAATTTGTAAAATTAAAAAAATCCTTTAAAATCAACGTTTTTTTGGCTTGAAAGATAAAATTTATAGATTTTGAAAATTATTTATTGGACATTATTTGTTTTTGTGTTAGAGATTCATAAAATTGTGTTAGAGAAATAAAAAATTTTGATAAAGTTATGGACGATAAAGAAAAAGAAAAGTTCGGAGTTGTAATAGATAAAGAAAAGCAACCTGAAAGTGAGCAACCTAAAGTTGAGGAAAAAACTTTGGAGTCCGAAAATTTAGAACCAAAACCAGAAAATAATGATTTTTCAGAAAAAAAACAACCTGAAAACGAAAATGAGTCTTCTGAGTCAAATCAAGAAGTGACAATTTCAGAAAATAACGAAAATAAACCTGATGAATCAAATCAAGAGACTATAACTCAAGAAAATAATGAAAATAATAATGAAGAAGAAAAGAAAGAGCATGAAGTTATTCACAAAAAAGATGGAAGACTTCATATCTATGTAAGACAAGACAAATATAAAGGTGAATTAAAATCTAAAAATTGGGTTGGTAGACTTTATATTGATGGAAAACAAAAAATTTCATCATCTGGAACTCCAAATTTAGAACAAGCTATTCCAATTCTCGAAAAATGGTTTGATGACGTTCACAACCAAAAGCAAAAAGAATTAAAAAAATCAGAAGAACAACCTACGACTCAAGAAGTAATACCTTCTGAAGCATCAATTCAATCTCAAACAAAACAAACAGAGGAAATTAAAAATCAAACTAAACAAAGCACAACTTTATCAAATGAAAATATAAATACAGATACCAAAGAAGATGTAAAACCAAAAAATATTTTTGAAAAATTAAAAAATATTAAATTTAAAGCACCTTCTTTTGGAAAAAAAGATTCTAACGCACCAAAATTTAAACCCAAGGGAGGAAATGTAAAAGAAAAATTTAATAACTTTATAAGTGCAAGGCTTGGTAAAAAGACTGCTCAAGGTGAAGAAATTGTTGGTGTCGAAATAACTAACAAGGAGATAAGACTTTCACAGATTTCATCAAACAAAGGTAATCAATGGGTGTTAGATAGATTTTACGTACATCCAATTGATTTACCAGATGATGCAGCAATCATTGAACATGCAACAAAAGTAAGTGAAGAATTAAATATTGCTTTACAAAAATCTAAAATTACAACACCAAATGCTGCAATAGCTATTCCTGTTACCAATGCAATCATTCGTGTTGTTACCGCTCCACTAATGAACGATGAGGAATTAAAAAAGGCAATTGATACAAATTCTTTATGGGAAAATCTTGTTCAACTTACTGATAATTTAGATGATTACTCTATATTTCACCAAGTTATAAATAGAAATCCAAAAGAAAATACTATGGATATTTTATTTGTAGCTTCAAAATTATCAGACATAAATAATTATACATCAATAATTAAAAACAGCGGATTAAATCCAGTTATAATAGATGTTAAGTGTTTTGCATTAAAATCAGCTGTAGATCAAATAAACCAAATAGCAAACAAAACTGAAGATGTAAATTTTACAGCTCTATTAGAATTTGGTTTAGATGAAAACTATGTAATGATTTTATATAACAATAATCCAATAATTACTGACATATTTTTAAGGGGCCAAGATAGACAGATTTTAAAAGAGTCACAAAATCAAGAAGAAAAGGACGCATTGGTAAGAAGATTTATGACTCAAGTTAAACAAGCAGTTCAGGATTTTGAAACAAAATACGAAAAAAGAGTAAGAAATATTAAAGTTGTATCTAATTTACCAAATGTTGAAGACTATTTATCAAGTTTTAGAAAAAGTTTAATTAATACTGGATTTAACTTATTTGATCCACTCGATGGTTTAAAAATTCCAAAACAATTAGAAGAAAAAATCAATTATGAAAACAGATCTTATTTCTCAACTGTTGTTGGTCTTGCATTTAGAAAATTAGATGTATTTGGTTATTATAAGTTTGTTACTGCTGTTAAAAATATAAATTTACTTCCAAACAGAGAAGGTATGATTAAACAAAAGAAAATGAAAGCATTTTCTAATTTTGCTTACAAAGGATTTGTTGGAGCGGTTGCTGGAATATATTTAATTTTATTTACTTTAGCTTTTTGGAATATTTATAGATACAACAACGAATTAAAAGTTTATGATCAAGTTGTACAACAGCACCAAGTCACTGAAAAAAAATTTAACAAATTCAATAAAGAGCTTAAAAAAATAACAGCCACACTTAAATTAAGTAATAGTTTAAAGTCAAATAAAGATTTAAGTTATAGAATATTAGCCCAAATAGCATCGAGTGTTCCAAACAGAGTAAAATTTAGTGAAGTTCAATTCGATGGAAAAAAACAAGTTATTATTACTGGCATAGCTGCAGGTGATAATGACATTCTTCAATTAATTAGAAATTTACAAACTAAAAATTTAATTAATCAAGCTTCTCTATCGACAATGAATCTGCCTAAATCGAAAGCGGGAGATCAAGCTATGAAAGGATTTAAAATTTTTGTAAGGATTAAAGGATAGTTATGGATCTAAATGAATTAAAAAATTTGAATATGCAAGATTTAAAAGCAAAAGTACTTGCTTTTGCTGATAAGAAAACTCTAATTAAAATTGGTATTAGTCTGGGTTCAATAATTATTTTTTTAATAATTTACTATTCAATTCTAAACCCGATCGTAAATGATAAAAAAGCTAAAATAAGTGACATGAAAATTAAGCAAGAGGAAATTACAAAATTTAATCAAGATATTCAAAAGACTAAAAAGAAAATAAAAAAATTAAAACCTCAGTACGAAAATTATTCAACTTTATTTCATTCAAGAGCAGAAGTTGAGGGTCTCTATCAAAACTTAAGTGAATTTGCGGCTATAAATGGATTAGTAATTTCAAAAATTGAAAAAGGAAAACCAATAGTCGTATCAAAGTCGGAAGTTTTAAATCAGAAGAAAAAGAAGAAAAAGAAGAAAAAGAAGAAAAAAGCCTCTAAAGAAAGTGCAATCAAAAATATCGCTTATTATAAAATACCCGTTAAATTTGAAATTATGGGCAATTTTCTTGGTTATATTAAATTTAAAAGAGCACTCTCTTTGTCTAATAAGATGTTAAATTTTGACAATGAATCAATAAAAGTGGTACAAAGAGATTCAACTGGAGCGATAAAAGTATCCGGAACGCTTACTATTGTGGGGTTAGCAGATGATTTTTTTTAGAAACTTATTTTTTAATTTATTAGTGGTTTTGCTTATGACTATGAGCAGCCAACTTTTAGCAGATGATAATAAAAGTAAAGAAGAACCACTGCCTTTAAACGATCCTTTTGTTGGAGACTCATCATTTTCAGGAGGAGTTAAGGTTATATCAGATGGGACATCTACTGAGCAAAAAAGAATAGATTTATTCGATTACAAACTAGTTGGAATCATACGATCAAATCAAACAAGTTTTATCTCATTAATTAATCAAGACGGAGAAAATATAACACTTGAAATGAACGAGACGTTAAATGATGGAGTTAAACTAGTAGACATGAATCAAAAAGAAGCAATTTTCTTAGTTGAAGAGTCAGACTCGTATTTAATTATGAACTTCAAAAATGAAATAAAGGAGACAAGTGAATATTAAATTTTTAAAGATTTTTGCATTACTTGTATTTACAATTGCTTTTTTGAATGGTTGTACCCAAGGGCAACTTTCTAAATCGAAAGGTTTTAAACATAATACTCCACTAATTAAAGATGATATTAGAGTAAAAGGTAAAAAAGAAATTGAAAAAACTGTAGAAATGGGTCCACAGCCTGTCTTGGGAGATACAGATAAATTAGAAAAAAGAAAAAAAATATCCTCACAGACAAAAAGAAATTATTTGTTAATACCTGATGAATTTACGTCTTTAAAACAAACTGTAAGTTTTAGATTTAAAAATCTAGATTACAAAGAAGCAATGCAGCTGATGGGAAAAATAGGAGGTATAAATGTTCTAGTAGGAGATGAAGTTGCAGGATCTATTAGCGCTGAACTAGTTCAAGTTCCCTGGGATAAAGCTTTTAATGCTTTGTTAGATATGAAAAATTTTGCAGCTGATATTGATGTTACAAGCAATTTAATAAGAGTACATACGCCATCCACATTAACTGCTCAAGAAAATTATAAATCTACAAGAGCCGCAGCAGTCAAGAAAAAAGTTGAATTAGAAGATTCTGTTGAACCAATTGATTCAGAAATTTTTAGACTTTATTATATTTCTCCTGCTCAAGCCAAAGCAACATTAAATGAATTATTTACTTCAACTGGAGAGTCGGGATTTTCTCCTATACAAATTACAGAAGAGATTACAACACGATCAATTATTGTTAGAGGAAAAAGTGAAGATCTAGATGTTGTAGACAGAATAATTAGTGAAATTGATGTAAGAACAAAACAAGTTTTAATAGAAGCATTTATTGTTGAAGCAGACTCAGAATTTGAAAGAGCTTTAGGCACAAGACTTGGTGGAGCCTATCAAAGAAATGCAGAGTCAATTGGAGGTATGATTGGTGGAACTACAGCAAATAATGCAATCACATCTTCGAGCGCTGCATTAGGAGGTAACTCAGACTCTATAGGAGATTTTATGGGTTCAGCTGCCGGTGCAACAAGTGGAATAGGAATTTTAAAAAGAACAGGTTCTGCAGTATTAAAAGCTGAGATACAAGCTTTGGAATCTTTGGGTTTAGGAAAAACTATTTCTAATCCAAAGGTATTTACACTAGATAATCAAGTTGCAACAATAACTCAAGGTGAAGAAATTCAATTCCAGGCAACCGGAGCAGATGGTGCAAATACTTCATTTAAACCAGCAGTTTTAAAATTAGAAGTTACACCAAGTATTATAGGTGATGGTAATGTACTTTTAGATGTTTCTGTTAATAATGACTCAGTTAATAGAGCAGTCGCTGGAGAGCCAGGTATAAATACAATGGCAATAGCAACCAAGCTTTTAATTGCCGATGGAGATATAGTGGTTATTGGTGGAATTAAGAAAAATAAGGTTTTTGATACTAAAGAAAACCTTCCAGGACTTGGCAATGTACCTGTAATAGGAAATATATTTAAAGGTCAAAAGAAAAGCGATAGCATGGATGAACTTTTAATATTCATAGCTCCGAGGGTTTTATAAAATGTTAAAAATAAGCAGAGAAAGTGAAATTAACTTAATCAATGTCTTAATTGATAATGATATTATATCTGGAAAAGATCTTGTAAATATAAAAAAAGTTAGTACAGAAAAAAATAAATCTCAAATAGATGCTGTTTTTGAATTAAAACTTACTGATGAAAGTAAAATTTTAGATGTTTTAGTAAAAGAGCAAAGTTTAGATACAATTGATTTGTCAAAAGTTCAAATCACTGACGAAATAAAATCAGTACTTCCGTCAAATTATATAAATATGAATTTTGTCGCGCCATTTAAAGTAGAAGGTAAAAATCTTCATATAGCTATTTCAGATAGTTCTAAATTAGGCTTAATGAGAAACTTGAAAGCAATTACAAAAAAAGAAATTGAATTGCATGCTGCTAAAGTATCTCAGATCTCAGAATTTATACAAAAACTTCAAAGTGAAAGTGGAGATGTTACAACAGAGACTATAAGAAAAGAAAATAGAGAAAAAACAAAAACATTTGATTCAGAATTAGGTGAAGCGGGGGAAGTTTTAGATAAAAAACCTGAAGAAGAAATTGAAGCAATAGAAAACGAGTCAGAAGTTATCAAGTTTAGTACCGCAGTTGTTGCTGATGCAATAAAATTAGGAGTAAGTGATATCCATATTGAGCCATACAGACATTCATCAAGAGTAAGATATAGATTGGACGGTATGTTACAAGAGCAAGATCAATACAAACAGTTCCTACATGATAACTATGGAGCAGTTGTAACTCGTTTTAAAATTATGGGAAAACTTGATATTGCTGAAAGAAGATTACCACAAGACGGCGCTATAAATTTTAAAATAGATGGGAAAGTTGTTGACCTTCGATTGTCTATATTGCCAACAGCAAACAATGAAAGAATTGTAATGCGTATTTTAAATAAGGATGCTGGAGATATAACACTTGAACAATTAAATTTTGAAGATGTTGATTTAAAAAATTTAAGAAAAGCTATCCATAGTACTCAAGGATTAATATTAGTTACAGGGCCAACGGGTTCAGGAAAATCAACTACTCTTTATAGTATTTTAAAAGAAGTTAGTAAACCTCACTTGAATATTTTAACAGCAGAAGATCCGGTTGAATATGAATTAGAAGGTGTTGGACAAGTACAAATTAAAGATGACATAGGTTTAAGCTTTGCATCTGCTCTAAGGTCTTTTTTACGTCAAGACCCAGAAATTATTTTAGTCGGAGAGATGAGAGATAAAGAGACAGTTGATATAGGATTAAAAGCTGCATTAACTGGACACTTAGTATTTAGCACACTTCACACAAATGATGCCCCTAGTACTATTACTAGATTACAAAATATGGGAACTCCTGATTACCTTATCAGTGCTGCAACTCAAATGGTGCTAGCTCAAAGATTAGCAAGACGAAATTGTAAAGATTGTAGAGCTCCAGATGAAGATGTAACGCCAAAAGTTTTGACTGATCTCGGTTTTTCACCTGAACAAGCATCACGTGTTAAAGCAGTTAAAGGCAAAGGTTGTGCAAAGTGCAAAGATACTGGTTATAAGGGCCGTCAAGGAATTTACGAAATTATGGTTATTTCAAAACCAATTAAAGAAGCAATATTAAGACAAGCGACCACTCCTGAATTAAGAGAAATTGCAGTAAAAGAGGGATTTCAAACAATGCAAGACATGGGCAGAAGAATGATCGCAAATGGTGAACTTAGCTTTAGAGAGTTCGAAAGAGTACTGTCATCTAGCTAAAAAATATTTCAATGGAAGCATTTACATATAAAGGTATTTCAGAAGGTAAATATGTTGAGGGTGAAATTGAGGCTCTTAACCAAGACGAAGCATCATTTAAACTTAAAGAACAAAAAGTAATAATCACAAACCTAATCAAATCTGCAAAGAAAAAAGGTGAAAAAAAGAAAGTAAAAAGCAAAGGTTTTTCATTATTTGGTAAAAAAAAAGTAAAAGTAGAAGAAATTTTAATTTTTTCTAAACAGTTTGCAACAATGGTCAAAGCAGGCCTACCTATTCTAGAGGTGCTTGCAATGCTAAGAGATCAGCTTGAAGGCGATGCAATAAAAGAAGTCGTTGAAGATATAAGAAAGAGTCTTGAAGGAGGTGTAACTTTATCAAAATGTTTTGAAAAATATCCACAATATTTTGATAATGTATATTGCAACTTAATAAAAGCTGGTGAAGCTAGCGGTAAGCTAGATGTATTTCTTTTAAAGATAGTAGATTCTTTGGAGAAAAAAGAGAATATAAAAAAAAAGATAAAAGGTGCTTTAATGTATCCAAGCATAATGTTTACCGTTGCAATAGGAGTAAGCGCGTTTATGTTAATAAAAGTAGTTCCAGTATTTGCAGGTATGTATGATGGAATGGGAATTGCTTTACCAAAACCAACAGCTGTCATAATGGCCATGAGTGATTTTCTAAGAGGCACAGGTGGTATGATAATGTTTGTCTCAATTGTGGGAGGATTTTTTCTATTTAGATTTTTAACAACTAAAAATGAAAAAATAAAATATAGATGGCACAAACAAATTTTAAAATTACCAGTCTTTGGAGATTTAATTTTAAAATCATTACTTGCAAGAATTTCTCTAATCATGGGAAATCTAAGTGCTGCAGGAGTTAATTTATTAGAAAGTTTAGAGATTGCAAAGTCTGTTAGTAACAATGTTGTTGTTACCGAAGCTTTGGAAAATGTAAAAAAAGGTGTTTTTTCTGGAGACACATTAACAAAACTTTTTTTAAAAGAACCTTTATTTCCACCAACATTTAGTCAGCTAATATCAGTTGGTGAACAAACAGGACAACTGGATGAGATGTTTAATTCAGTTGCTTCTTATTATGAAAGTGAATTCGATGCAGCAGTTGATAACATGTCTAGTTTAATTGAGCCTATCATGATTGTATTTATGGGTTTAATGATTGGAGGATTGATGATTGCGATGTATTCTCCAATATTTAATGTTGGAGCTTTAATCGGCTAAATTTTTTTTGTTAAAACTAAGTGATTTACCCATTGCTGCTCATCTTTTTTAAAAACAGCATCATCCATAATTTGTTTTATAAAAAAAGTTCCTAGCCCTCCCGGCTTAATATCATCAAGTTTTCTATGCTGAATATTTTCAGGGATAACTGGTTTTCCTTTATCAAAAAAACCAATTTCTAAATTATTGTCTTTTAAAGAAATTTTAATTTCCATTCTATCACTTGTTTCTTCAACTCCTTTGTAACCATGTTTGACAATATTTTGCGCAGCCTCAGCAATTGCTAAAACTAACTCCTCTTTTAAATCTTCATCTAAATTTAATTTTTCAAATACTTCTCTAGAAAAAATTCTTACTTCTTTTAAGCTTGAGGTATGTACCAAAAAATCTTTTGATTCATGTAAATTCATTACTCTAAATTTAATATTTGCTCTAACTTAGCCATCATAATCACTTTTAATACAGATTTGCTTACCTCTTTGATTACAACTTTTGTTCCCTTTTCTAGAGCTCTTTGGTGACTTTCAATTAATACAGAAATTCCAGATGAGTCCATGTAGGACACATCTTTCAAATTAAGGTGAACCTCTTTTCCAGAATCTATTATTGGCAGAATAGCTTCTTTTGCAGTTTCAGTTACATCCATGTCAATTTCACCATTTAAAAAAACAGTGGATATATTGCCTTCTTCTGTAATTTTGTAACTCATAGGGGTTTACTGATAACATTATTTACTAATTATGAAAATCCTAAAATTAAAGGCAAAACGAGCACTCAAGATTTAGTTTTGTTGATTTTACTATGTTTTATGGTCTAACTTCATTCTTTATATTAATGATAAATTATAATAAGAATCTTTGTAAAATATAATTATTTTGGAGGTTTATGAAAAAAAGAGAAAAAGGTTTTACACTTATAGAATTATTGGTTGTTGTTGCAATTATTGGAGCTCTAGCAGCAGTAGGTGTTGTTGCTTATAATGGTTACACAGCAGCTGCTAAGAAAAATTCATCAAAATCAATTCACGCTAACATAGTTAAGTACATTGCATCTGAAAGAGCAAAATGTGAACTGGACTCAGATTCTACAATATTTGATGCCGCTGACTCAGTTGATTGTAGTTCTGATGGAAGTACTCTTGCTACTATGCTTACTGGTGGCAATTCACCTTTATCAGATAAAGATCCTTTTGATGGTGGTAGTGCAGCGGTTTCCGCGGCTGATGCTACAAAACCAGAAGGAGATTCTGTAATTGAAGGAACGGAAGCAGATGCAACAACTGGAAAATCAGAAATAACTATAAAAACTCAGTTTTCAAAAACGACAACTGATGTTCTCGAGAATACTATAAAGATCGAGTAAGAGAATACTAAATAATAGTTAAGTTGATTAAAAAAAGAAATTGTGGATTTAGTTTAATTGAGCTTTTGGTGGTGGTGGCGATTATAGGCGCCCTCGCCGCCGTAGGCACAGTTGCGTACAATGGATATGTTAAAGGCGCAAGAACGTCGGCCGCACAAAATGCAATGCAACAAATTGCTTTAATGCAGACAGAACATTACTCTATTACCGGTGGTTACTATGGAGTTTCAACTTGTAGTCCAAACGCTGCTGGAACTGAAGCAATAAACGAAGTTTTATTTGATGTAGATTCAACTGCAGGTGATGAAAATGTTATTAATGTAGAACAGTACGAATTTTGTTCTGAAGATGAAGTAGAAGATGGTATAAAAGTTGGTTTTTTAATAAAAGCTTGCGTTAACAATGATGGTACTTGTAGTGGAAAAGTTTTAACATTAGATGCGAAAGGTGCAAATAATTTTTAGATTAATGTATTTGAAAAAATGTTTACTCAAAATTTACAGGAATATTTCAATAAATTATTTTCAGGTCAGCACTCCACAAAAATAAAAATTTTTTCAACTATAGGTATAATTTGGATGGTTATTATAGGGTATTTAGTTTGGTGGAATGGTATATCCGATCCTGGATTTGATAAAAGTTTTAAGTGGGATGAATGGATTTGGTTTGGTTTTGTACCTGCCATTGCTCCATTTGTTCTTTATCTTATTTGGAAAAAAGAAGAGTGAATTTTGTGAAAAAAACAGTTAAAAAAAAAATTACAAGAAAAAGAAAACTTAAAAAGAAAGTAAGAAGTACATCTTCCGGAATAATACCAGTATTATTCATTGTTGCTTTGCTAGCTTTATTTTCTGAAACAGTAAGAACAGTACCCGCTGGTGCTTCTAGTGAAAAATCATTTAAAAACTCTTTTGAAGTACCAAAGCTAAATTCTCAATCAATTGAAAATAAAATAATAAATAAAGCTGTTTTAGTGAGTAATAATGCAGATTACAAAAACACAATAGATAAAATCATTATTAAAGAAGAAAATATTATTTCTAAAAATCAAATAATAAAAAAAAAAGAACCAATATTTATTGCAAAAGTTCCTGAAAAAATAATTGAAAAAATTGATACAAAAATATTAAATGAAGAGAAAACTAAAGCTGAAATAATTGAAATTCCAAAAGTTGAAGAAACTATCAAGCTAGCAGAAGAAACAGAAAATAAACTTCTAAAAGCTTTAGATGATATTAGTGAAGCTGAAGGAACTGGAACTTCAATTAATAATAAAAATATTACTTACATTCAAATTTTACAAAATCCCAATGATTTAGATTTAAACCTTAAGTACGCACAACAACAAGGCAAAATGGGAAATTATAAACAAACGATTTCTACTCTGGAAAGATTAAATATGATTTATCCAGATAATGTTGAAATCAAATTATATTTATTATCCGTTTTAGTTCAGATTGATTCACCAGAAAAAGCAAATACGATAATTGAGGAGATGAAGCTTAGACGAGATCTTCAAGCAGAAGATTTGGAAACTCTTAAAGAAATTGAGCAGGAACTAGAAGATAGAGAACCAAGCTTATGGGCGTTTAGACTTGATACAGGTATCGCTAGTGTATGGTCAAACAATGTTAATAGCGTTTCAAAAACTGGATTAAAAAAGTCATCAGATAGCATAGATACATTTGCTTCAGCAAAACATGACAGAACTGGAAGTGGTTCTATGGGAATTTCTGCAACAAGACCTATTGGCGAAGGATCATCTTTACTGATTAATTTTTCTCATACAACATCTGACCAATATCAAGAAAAAGATGATGACTCTCAAAGCTATGGTTTAACTTTTGGGCTTGATACTAGTTTAGGCAATCAAAATTTGAGCCCATATATAATAATGAGCAAAACAGATAACATGACTGATGCTGACGCTTTTTCTTTCATGTACGGATTAGGAGGTTTTTTTTCTGTAGGTGAAAGAAATTCAATTAGTTATGGATATGCATTCACAGATTCAAAATCAAATCATAATTCTGAAGATGATACAGCAAATGAAGCTAACGCAATTGGACATGGCTTTACTTTGGGACACGATTTTATTGTAAACAGTTTAATCTCAACATCTATTGGTTTAGGTTATAGTGATAGTGATGCTAAAGTTGATGCTGGAAATGATGCTGAAACTTATGACTTTAGTATCGGTTTAAATTTTGCCTTTCCGTGGGCTTTCATTTCAGTGAGCAGCGCACATAGTTTTAATGATTATAAAAAAGCAGATAGTTCTGTAGTATCAGATATAGCTAGATCAGACTATTCTAACACATTTAGTATAGGACTTACCAAAGCAATAGGTGATTTCTTTCCTACTTTAGATCCAAATAGAAGTACGTTTATTAATTTGGGTTATGAACATGTTGTGTCTGAGGCTAACATTATAAATTACGATTATGAGGCAGATTCTTATTCTTTAAGTTTTTCAAAATCCTTGAAATTAAATTAAAAATATTATGAATTTTATTACAATTTTACCAAAAAATAAGAATTTACCTTGTTTATACACGTCATATTTTATGAATAAAAAGGTTTATATTTCCTCAAATTTTGTTAGTTTTCCAGCATGAAAAGAATTCTTGCCACTTTAATAAGCTTTATATTTTTATTTAATGTTAACGCATTTGCAAGTGAAACATTAAGCATAGAGAAGCAACTAGTAGGAATAGTTGGCGCAATATCAGGTACAGTTAAAACTGAAACAAGAGAATTAAAAGCTGGAGATAAAATTTATTTAAACGAGACAATCTCTGCTGGAGCAGCATCGGGTACACAAATTTTACTTTTAGACCAATCTACATTTACTATTGGAGAAGATTCAGAAGTAGTAATGGATACATTTATTTACGATCCTGCAACAAATGACGGAAAAATAGTTGCAAGTGTTAAACAAGGAAGTTTAAAAGTTATTTCAGGTCTAATAAGTAAAAAAAATCCTGATGCCTTAACAGTAGAAGTCCCAGAGGGAACACTAGGTTCAAGAGGAACTGAATTCCAAACTATGGTTTCGAAAGGAAGAACAGATACTTTATTAATTGGACCAGGAAAAAATAATACTTTAGGTATGAGACCTGGTGCAGTTCTAGTTGGAAATAAACTTGGTTCAACTTTACTTGATAATCCATACAGTATGGCATCAATGACCAAAGATAAAGCACCTGGACAAGCACAAAAAATAACAAAAAACCAATTAAAGAAATTTAATAAGAAAATGAAAGCCTTGAAGGTTGCTAAGCTTAGTAGTGGTGAAAGTAGACAAGAAAGAAAAGCTCTTAAAAAAGAATTAAGAAAAGAATTAAGGTCTTTAGGTTTAGAAAAAGAAGAAATTAAAAAAATAATAAAAACAAATATCAAAAAAGACAAAAAGAAAAAAGTAGCTATTAAAGAGAAAAATAAAAAGAAGAAAAAGAAAAAAGCGTTAGCTAAAAAGAATAATAAAAAGAAAAAAGCTAAAGCAAAAAATAAAAAGAAAAATAAAAAGAAAAAAGCTAAAGCAAAAAAATCTAAG
>CACEMT010000016.1 GCA_902560685.1 uncultured Pelagibacteraceae bacterium
TAGTACACCATTTGAAATGTGCGAAATAAAATATCACGTAAAGTTGCCAATCTTTATTGCAAGGCAATGGATTAGACATAGAACAGCAAATGTAAATGAATACTCTGCGAGATATTCTATTTTAGACAAAGAATTTTATTTACCTAAAACAGAAAATTTAGCGGCTCAATCTCAAAGCAATAGACAAGGAAGAGGAGATGTGCTCCAAGGAGAGCAAGCAAAAAAAGTTTTAGAACTTTTAAAAAATGATGCAGAGCAAACTTATAATAATTATGAAATGATGCTTAATGAACGTTATGATGGTTCTGTAATAAATGAAAAAGAAATAGGTCTTGCAAGGGAGCTTGCTAGAATGAATTTAACTTTAAATACTTACACCCAATGGTACTGGAAAACTGATTTGCTTAATTTAATGAATTTTTTAAGATTAAGAGCAGACCATCATGCACAATATGAAATAAGAACTTATGCTGATGCAATGCTAGATACATTAAAAAAATGGGTTCCTATAACATATGAAGCATTTATGGATTATAGGGTAGGTGGCACTGAAGTATCAGCAAAAGGTAAAATTATATTGCAAAAGTTAATCAAAGGTGAAGATATCGATATAGATCAATCAGGTTTATCCAAAAGAGAATGGAACGAATTAATGATTGCTTTTGATCTTAAAGATAAGTTGATTTAATCTTTTCTGCTAAACTAATATATATTTTTGAAATTTCATGATCTGGCTTACTTTCAACAATTGGAGTACCAAGGTCACCAAGTTTTCCAACTTCAGGATTAATTGGAATTTCTCCTAAAAATTCTTTATTAAATTCCTCTGAAGTTCTTTTAACTCCACCCTCTCCAAAAATTTGATATTTTTTTCCATCGTCACCAGTAAAGTGACTCATGTTATCAATTAAACCAATAATCTTTACACCAAGCTTATCAAACATTCTAATTCCACGTTTTACGTCCTGCAATGCAATTTCTTGCGGTGTAGAAATAATAATTACTCCATCCATTTTTATTTCCTGGGAAAATGTAAGCTGTGTATCACCTGTTCCTGGTGGCATATCTACAATTATAAAATCTAAATCTTTCCATGCAACTTTTTGCGTAAAAGTTTTTATTGCACTCGTGACCATAGGTCCTCTCCATATCATTGGAGTTTGTTCTTCAGTTAAAAAACCAATAGACATACATTGAATGTCATATTTTAAAATCGGGTTTAAAGTTTTGCCATCGCTTTTAGGTTTTTCATTTATTGAAAATAATTTTGGCAGTGAAGGCCCATAAATATCCGCATCTAACAACCCAACTTTGCATCCTATTTTTTTTAATGCAATTGCAATATTTGTGGCAAATGTAGATTTCCCAACACCACCTTTTGCACTTGAAATTGCTATTGTAAATTTTGTTCCATTAATAGGGTTTTTTTCAAAGGATTTTTGTCGCGGTTTTGTATCCATTAATCCAACTTACCTTGTTTTTCTTGATAAAGACACTATATACATTGTCATATGAGCGATTTCAAAAACCAAAGCCCGTGGGGATCTCCTCCAGGAGGAGGAAATGGAGACGGTTTCAGAAGAGGACCAACCCCTCCTGATATTGATGAAATTGTAAAAAATATTCAAGATAAAATAAAAAGATTTATTCCAGGTGGAAGTGCATCTGGAGGCAAACCAATAATTTTTGGTTTGGTAATACTATTAATTATTTGGGCTTTGAGTGGCCTTTATAGAGTTTTACCTGATGAACAAGGAGTAGTTTTAAGATTTGGAAAATTTGTAAAAACAACTCAACCAGGTTTGAATTATCATATACCTTTTCCAGTTGAAAGCGTTCTAACTCCTAAAGTTACCAAGGTAAATAGAATGGATATTGGTTTTAGATCAGAGAGAGATAGTGGATTTGGATCTAGCGGTGTAGCAGATGTTCCAGAAGAAAGCTTAATGTTAACCGGAGACGAAAATATTGTGAACATAGACTTTTCAGTATTTTGGGTAATTAAAGATGCAGGAAATTTTTTATTTAAAATCCAGGACCCAGAAGGAACAGTTAAAGCTGCTGCAGAAACAGCCATGAGAGAGGTTATTGCTAGATCAAACATTCAGCCAATTTTAACCGAAGGAAGATCAAAGATAGAGATAGATACTCAAGAAATTATTCAAAATATTTTAGATGAATACACTTCTGGAATACAGATTACACAAGTTCAAACACAAAAAGCTGACCCACCAGATCAAGTTATTGATGCATTTAGAGATGTTCAAGCTGCAAGAGCAGATATGGAGAGATCTAAAAACGAAGCTGAAGCTTATGCTAATGATGTAATTCCAAGGGCGCGTGGAGAAGCTGCAAAAATTTTACAAGCTGCAGAAGCGTACAAAAAAGAAGTTGTTGCAAGAGCAGAAGGTGAGGCAAGTAGATTTGTGTCAATCTATAATGAATATGCTAAAGCAAAGGAAGTAACTCAGGAGAGAATGTACCTTGAAACTATGGAAAAAGTTTTGGCTGATATTGATAAAGTTATAATTGATAAGAACGCAGGATCAGGAGTAGTTCCATATCTACCTCTACCAGAATTGAAAAAGGTGAATTAAATGAAAAAAATATTATTACCAATCACTATAGTATTAGCAGCGACAGCTTTCTTTTCTATTTTTATTGTTAAAGAAATTAATCAAGCAATAGTTCTTCAATTTGGAGATCCAAAAAGAATTATTTCTACTCCAGGAATTAATTTTAAAATTCCTTTTATTCAAAATGTGGTTTTCTTAGATAAAAGAATATTAAATTTAGATGCCCCACCCGAAGAAGTAATTGCGTCAGACCAAAAAAGATTAATAGTTGATGCATTTGCAAGATTTCAAATAATTGATCCTTTAAAATTTTATATTTCCGTTGGAAATGAAAGAGTAGCTAGATCGCGTTTATCAACAATTATAAACTCAAGGATTAGAAGTGTTTTAGGAACTCAGAGATTACAAACATTATTATCTGCAGACAGAACAAATCAAATGGCGTTAATCCAAGATGGAGTAAATAATGAAGCAGAAAAATTTGGTATTAAAATTGTAGATGTAAGAATTAAAAGAGCAGACCTTCCGCCGGCTAACAGTGAGGCAATCTATAGAAGAATGCAAACAGAAAGAAATAGAGAAGCTAAAGAATTTAGAGCAAAAGGTGCAGAAATGGCAATAACTATTACGTCAACTGCAGATAAAGAAGTAACAGTAATTTTGGCAGAAGCTGAAAAACAATCTCAGATTATGAAAGGAGAAGGTGACGGTCAAAGAAATAAAATATTTGCAGACGCCTTTGGAAAAGATCCTGATTTTTTTGCATTTTATAGAGCAATGCAAGCTTATGAAAAAGCTTTAATAGGAGGAGAAACATCTTTGATATTGTCTCCAGATAGTGAATTCTTTAAATTCTTTGGGAATATAAAAGCAAAATTAGATTAGTATTTTAAGATGAGGGAACTGATCATAGCACTTGGTCTATTCTTTTTTATAGAAGGAATTTTATACGCCTTATTTCCATCAAAAATGAAAAGTATTTTACTTAAAGCGAAAGACGCAAAAGAAAGCCAATTAAGAACAGGTGGACTAATTTTTGCGTTAATTGGTTTTATTATAATTTGGTATATGAAAAAAAATGGCATTTAGATTTATAAAAATATTTTTAGTAGTTATAATTTCTTTAAATTTATCTACTATATCTCACTCAAAAGATGCCCCAGCCTCTTTTGCAGATCTAGCAGAAAAATTAATGCCATCTGTTGTTGATATTTTAACAAGTCAAACTGTTGTTACAAAAAGTAATCCATTTCCTGGATTTGAATTCCCCCCTGGTTCGCCATTTGAAGATATGTTTAAAGATTTTGGTACTCCACAAGAGAGGAAAGCTTACGCACTTGGCTCAGGTTTTATAATTGATGAAAAAGGAATTGTTGTTACAAATAACCACGTTATTAAAGATGCAGATGATATTCTGGTGAGAGTTAATGGAAATAAAGAATATGAAGCAACTATAATTGGAACAGATCCTTTGTCAGATATTGCAGTATTACAAATTAAATCTAAAGACAAATTTTTACCTGTAAAATTTGGAGACTCAGATAAAGCAAGAATAGGTGACCCGGTCATTGCCATAGGAAATCCATTAGGCTTAGGCGGAACTGTTACAGCCGGAATTATATCAGCAAGAAATAGAAACATAGGTATGGCTAGATATGAAGATTTTATTCAAACAGATGCATCAATCAATCAAGGAAATTCAGGTGGACCTTTATTTAATATGGAAGGAAATGTAATTGGAATTAATACCGCCATAGTTGGAAGACAAGGTAATATAGGGATTGGTTTTTCAATTCCTTCAAACAATGCAAAAATAGTTATTAATCAACTAATTAAATACGGTGAAACAAAAAGAGGTTGGCTAGGAGTAACAATTCAAACTGTAACAAAAGAAATTGCTGATAATGAAAAATTAGATAAACCAAGAGGAGCTTTAGTTCAATCTGTAGCAACAGGAAGCCCTTCAGAGAAAGGTGGAATAAAATCTGGTGATATAATTTTAGAGTTTGATGGAAAATTAATAAATGAAATGAAAGAACTGCCATTGATTGTTGCGCAAACAGAAGTTGGAAAAACTGTCGATGTAAAAGTTTTGAGAAATCAAAGAGAATTAATAAAAAAAATTAAATTAGGTAGACTTGAAACTTCTGAACATTTTAATATTAAAAAGGCTGAAGGACCCAAGACAACAGTTATTGAAGGTCTAAAAATAACTGTTAGAGCTTTAACGGAGCAAGATATTGAAGCTAGAAACCTTCCAAAAGAAACGACAGGAGCGGTAATTACTAAAATTGAAAATGATAGTCCAATTAACTATCTAAATGTAAATAACATAATTGTAGAGGCACAGAAAAAGAAAATTAAAACGGTTGGAGATCTTAAAAATATTGTTAATTCGGCTTTAAGAAGCTCAGATAAAACAATTATGATAGTTATTTATAATAATCAAAGCCAAAGAAGATATATTGGTGTTAAGTTAGATTAATTAATGGACCTTAAGTCCAAAATCATTTTAATCGCAGGCCCAACAGCAAGTGGAAAATCAAACTTCTCATTAAAATTAGCGAAAAAAATTAATGGTGAAGTCATAAACGCTGATAGTATGCAGGTCTATAAACAACTTCAAGTTTTAACAGCAAGACCCATCAAAAAAGATATAAAAAAAATTAAACATCATCTTTATGGTTTTTGTGATGTAAAAAAAAATTTTTCAACAGGAGAATGGCTAAAGCTTTCTATAAAAAAAATAAAGGAAATTCGAAAAAAAAAGAAAGTCCCAATAATCGTAGGTGGAACAGGATTGTATTTTAAGGCTCTAACCGATGGTTTAGTAAAAATACCTAATATTCCAATTAGATTAAGAAACAAAATTAGACTAATGCAAAAACAATTAGGTCAAAAAAAATTTTATAAAAAACTATTAACGCTTGATCCTTTAATAAAATATAAAATTGAAAAAAATGATATTCAGAGATCTATAAGAGCATATGAAATTAAATATCACACAAAAAAATCAATTATAAATTGGTATAAAAAAACGAAAAAATATATTTCCTCAGATCAATTTATTAAACTTTATATTGATTACCCTAGAGAAAAGCTCATAAGTAGAATTAATTTGAGAGTATATGAAATGTTTGTAAATGGAGCCATTCAAGAAGTTAGGAGATTTAATAAGCTCAAAGTAAAAAAAGAAAATAGTTCAAATAAAGTTATTGGAATTAAAGAAATTTCAAATTTATTGGATAAACGGTGCAATCTTGAACAAGCTAAGGAGTTAATTGCTATTAAAACAAGGCAATATGCCAAAAGGCAAGCCACGTGGGCGAGAGGACAAATGCAGTCTTGGCAAAAGATTGATCCAAAAAATTTAAGTTTAGCTTTAAAAAATTTAAAATAATTGCCTCTTAAACTTGACCTATTAGCACAACTTCAGCTAGATTGGCTGGATGTCAAAATTGTATTCAGGAGCTGAAATAGTATTTAAATGCTTGGAAGACCAAAATGTAGAATTTATTTTTGGATATCCTGGTGGTGCAGTTCTTCCAATCTATGATGAATTAAAAAATTTTAATTCAGTAAAACATATATTAGTTCGTCATGAACAAGGAGCAGGTCACGCTGCTGAAGGATACGCAAGATCAAGTGGAAAACCAGGAGTACTTTTAGTTACATCGGGTCCTGGTGCCACAAACGCGGTGACTGCTTTGACAGATGCTTATATGGATTCTGTTCCACTGGTATGTATTTCTGGACAGGTTCCTACTCACTTAATAGGTACAGATGCATTTCAAGAATGTGACACCACAGGAATAACAAGACCCTGCACCAAACATAATTGGTTAGTTAAAGATGTAAAAGATTTAGAAAAAACAATTCACAAAGCTTTTGAAGTTGCAACAACGGGAAGACCAGGACCTGTATTAGTTGATATTCCAAAAGATGTACAGTTTCAGAAAACAAATTATACTAAATTCAAAAAGCAAAAGAGTTTAAACGGTAAAGTTAATAGTCAATTTACGCAAAAAGATATTGATGAATTAATAAAATTAATGAGCAAGGCATCAAAACCAATTTTTTATACTGGTGGAGGTGTAATAAACTCAGGACCAAAAGCAAGTGAACTTTTAAGAGAATTAGTTAACACAACTGGATTTCCAATAACATCTACACTGCAAGGGCTAGGTTCTTATCCAGGTGAAGATAGTCAATTTTTGGGTATGCTTGGCATGCACGGATCATATGAAGCTAACAATGCAATGCATGATTGTGACTTGATGATAAACATTGGAGCTAGGTTCGATGATCGAATAACAGGAAAGATAGATGAATTCTCTCCTAAGTCAAAAAAAGTTCATATCGATATTGATCCATCTTCAATTAATAAAAATGTTAAAGTCGATTTGCCTATTGTAGGTGATGTTACTGAAGTTATTACCTCAACAATTAAAACTATAAAAAAAGCAAAACCTAATTTTGCAAAATCAAATAAACAACAAATTTCTAAATGGTGGCAACAAATTCAAAAATGGAGATCTATTAATTCATTTGATTTTGTTAATAGTACTGAAAGTATAAAACCACAATATGCAGTTCAAAGACTTTATGAACTAACTAAAAATAAAGATACCTATATAACAACTGAAGTAGGACAACATCAAATGTGGGCAGCTCAACATTACAAGTTTGATAAACCTAATCGTTGGATGACCTCGGGTGGACTTGGCACAATGGGATATGGATTGCCAGCAGCAGTTGGAGTTCAAGTTGCCCATCCAAATAAGTTGGTAATTGATATTGCAGGAGAAGCGTCAGTTTTGATGACTATGCAAGAAATGTCTACTGCAGTTCAGTATAGTTTACCTATTAAAATATTTATTTTAAATAATGAATACATGGGAATGGTTAGACAATGGCAGGAATTATTACATGATAAAAATTATTCAGAAAGTTATACTGCTGCTCTACCTGACTTTGTAAAACTTGCAGAAGCATATGGATGTGTAGGTATCAGAGCTGAAACACCAGGAGAATTAGACGACAAAATTATAGAAATGATTAATACAGATAGGCCAGTAATATTTGATTGTAGAGTTGATAAACAAGAAAATTGTTTTCCAATGATACCATCAGGAAAACCACATAATCAGATGCTTTTAGGACCAAAAGACCAAAAAGAAAATAAAATTACAGGGAAAGGCAAGACTTTAGTTTAATGGCAAAAGCAAAATCAGCATATAGTATTCCAGGCAAACAAGGAAAACTTGATACTCATATTATTGTTGTTTGGGTAGACAACGAAGCGGGAGTATTGGCAAGGGTTGTAGGTTTATTTTCTGGTAGAGGATATAACATTGAATCTTTAGCAGTTGCTGAAATTGATCCAAAATTAAATATATCTAGAATTACAATTGTAACTACTGGAACACCACAAGTTATAGAACAAATTAAACTACAATTAAAAAAATTAGTACCAGTTCATAAAGTTGCTGATTTTAAAAGAGAAGATAAAAAAGTTATATTTAAAGAAATGGCTTTATTTAAAATAGTAGGAAGCCAATCTAAAAAAGAAAGTGCTTTAAAAGCATGTAAAAAATATAATGCTATAATATTGGATAAATCAAACAAATCTTATGTTATACAAATAACAGCTTTAAGAAGAGAAATAGATTTAATGTCAAAAAATTTGAAAAAATTTGGTCTGGTAAGCATTTCAAGAACAGGAGCTGTTGCTATGACTAGAGGAGCCGAAGTATTTAAATAAATTTAAAGGAGAAAAATATGAAAATGTTTTATGAAAAAGACACTGATGTAAACCTGATTAAAGATAAAAAGATCGCAATTTTTGGTTATGGTAGCCAAGGTCATGCACATGCACTTAATCTAAAAGATAGCGGAGTAAAGGAAGTGGTAGTTGCGTTAAGAGAAGGCTCAGCTAGCAAAACAAAAGCCGAATCTAAAGGATTAAAAGTTATGAATTTGTCTGATGCAGCTGAATGGGCTGATGTAGTTATGGTTTTAACTCCTGATGAACTTCAAGCAACAATTTATAAAAATCACATAGAGCAAAGAGTTAGAGAAGGAACATCTATTGCATTCGCACATGGTTTAAACATTCATTATGATTTAATTAAAGCAAGAAAAGATTTAGATGTATTTATGGTAGCGCCAAAGGGTCCTGGACATTTAGTTAGAAGTGAATATGAAAAAGGAGGAGGAGTACCTTGTTTATTTGCTGTCCATCAAAATGGATCGGGTAAGGCAAGAGAATTAGCAATGTCGTATGCTTCAGCAGTTGGTGGTGGAAGATCAGGAATTATTGAAACTACATTTAAAGATGAAGTTGAAACCGATCTATTTGGGGAACAGACTGTTCTTTGTGGAGGTTTAGTAGAATTAATCAAAAATGGATATGAAACTTTAGTTGAAGCTGGATATGAGCCAGAAATGGCTTATTTTGAAACAGTTCATGAAGTAAAATTAATTGTTGATTTAATTTACGAAGGTGGGATCGCTAATATGAATTATTCAATTTCAAATACTGCAGAATATGGCGAGTATGTTACAGGGCCAAAAATTATTAATAAAGAAGAGACAAAGAAAAGAATGAAAGAAGTTTTGGCAGATATTCAGTCTGGTAAATTTACTAAAGATTGGATGGACGAATGTAAAAATGGTCAAAAGAACTTCTTAAAAACTAGAGAAAAATTAGCCGAACATCCAGTCGAAAAAGTTGGAGCGGGACTAAGAGCTCTTATGCCTTGGATAGCAAAGAAGAAGTTAATAGATAGTGACAAAAGCTAATTATTAATTAAAATAGAACCATTTTATTTTGCAATCTGAGCGAGAGAATGTATTATGCCGGAGCTTTAAAATAATAAAATGACCGATAAAAACAGAGTATATATTTTTGATACTACCATGCGAGATGGTGAGCAATCACCAGGGGCATCAATGAGCTTGGAGGAAAAAATACAAATTGCAAGGGTGTTTGATGAGCTTGGAGTAGATATAATTGAAGCTGGATTTCCAATTGCATCTCCGGGTGATTTCGAAGCAGTTTCAGAAGTAAGTAAAGTTTTAAAAAATTCTATTCCTGCAGGTTTATCAAGACATTCTAAAAAAGATATAGATAGATGCTATGAAGCATTAAAACACGCCCCAAGATTTAGAATTCATACCTTTATATCAACTAGCCCTCTACACATGAAACACAAGCTAAATAAATCTCCTGAAGAGGTTTATGAAGCAATCAAAGAGCATGTTACTTATGCTAGAAAATTTACTGATGATGTAGAGTGGTCATGTGAAGATGGAACAAGAACTGATATGGATTATATGTGCAAAACGGTTGAGCTTGCAATTGAATGTGGAGCAAAAACCATAAATATTCCAGATACAGTTGGTTACACAGTGCCATCAGAATTTACAAAAATTATTGAAACTCTTAAAAACAAAGTTCCAAACATAGATAAAGCAATTTTATCTACTCATTGTCATAATGATTTAGGTTTAGCTGTTGCAAATTCATTAGCTGGTGTTCAAGCGGGCGCAAGACAAATAGAATGCACAATAAACGGGATAGGAGAGAGAGCAGGTAATGCTGCTTTAGAAGAAGTGGTAATGGCAATGAAAACAAGACCTGATCTAATGCCATATGAAACTGGGATTAATACAACTCTATTAAGCAAAGCTTCAAAAATTGTTTCAAATGCAACTGGGTTTCCAGTTCAATATAATAAAGCGATAGTTGGAAAAAACGCTTTTGCACATGAGTCAGGAATTCATCAAGATGGAATGTTAAAAAATAGACAAACTTATGAAATAATGACACCCGAAAGTGTTGGAGTAAAACAAACATCTTTAGTAATGGGTAAACACTCAGGAAGGCACGCTTTTAAAGATAAGTTAAATAGTTTAGGTTATGTGGATGTTACTGATGATGTAATAGAAAATGCATTTGGTAAATTTAAAGTTTTAGCAGATAAGAAAAAACATGTTTATGACGAAGATATAATTGCACTAGTTGATGATAGTTTAATTGTGGATAATAAAGTTAATGCTATTAATTTAAAATCTTTAAAAGTTTATGCTGGAACGGGAGAACCTCAAAGAGCAGAAATGACTCTAGATGTTTTTGGTGAAGTCAAAAAAGCATCTGAAACTGGTGATGGACCTGTAGATGCAATATTTAAATGTATAAAAAAACTTTATCCTCATGATGTTAACTTACAGCTATATCAAGTTCATGCTGTGACCGAAGGAACTGATGCCCAGGCAACTGTTAGTGTTCGAATTGAGGAGAATGGAAAAACAACTGTTGGTCAAGCAGCAGATACTGATACACTAGTTGCATCAGCCAATGCATACATAAATGCATTAAATAAAATGATTATTAAAAGAGACAAAACTGCGCCTGGATATTCTCCAGAGCAAAAAAAAGAAGAAAAAGTGAAAGGAATATAAATGGGATTATTTAGTAAAGTATCAAAAATATGGTCACAAGATATGGCAATTGACCTTGGAACAGCTAACACTCTAGTAGTTTTAAAAGGACAAGGGGTTGTTTTAAACGAACCATCAGTTGTTGCGGTTGTTGATAGCAAAGGAAAAAAATCAGTATTGGCTGTGGGTGATGAAGCCAAAACTATGCTAGGAAGAACTCCTGGTAATATCCAAGCAATAAGACCTTTAAGAGACGGAGTAATTGCTGACTTTATAGTTACGGAAGAAATGATTAAACACTTTATAAAAAAAGTTCACAAAAGAAGTACTTTTGCAAATCCTAGAATTTTAATTTGTGTTCCCACAGGATCAACACCAGTGGAAAGAAAAGCTATTCAAGATAGTGCCCTTGCTGCTGGAGCAAGAAGAGTTCAGTTAATTGAAGAGCCGATAGCAGCTGCTATTGGAGCTGGACTTCCTATTTCAGAAGCAACTGGCTCTATGGTAGTTGACATTGGTGGTGGAACAACTGAAATAGCTGTCATGTCACTCGGTGGAGTAGTTTACTCAAATTCTTTAAGAGTTGCTGGTGATGCAATGGATCATGCATTACAAAATTTTATGAGAAAAGAATATAATCTTTTAATTGGTGATAGTACTGCAGAAAAAATTAAAAAAGAAATTGGTACTGCATTACCAACAAATAATAACAAATATCCAGTTAAAGGAAGAGATATTCGATCTGGAACTCCAAAAGAAGTTAATATTTCTGAAGTAGATACATCAGAAGCTTTGAATCCTATTTTAAAAGAAATGATTAACGGAATCAAAGATGCTTTAGAAAACACTCCTCCAGAATTATCAGCAGATTTAGTTGATATGGGTCTTACATTAACAGGTGGTGGAGCATTATTAAAAAATATTGATAAAAGATTTTCTAAAGAGACAGGACTACCTGTTCACATAGCAGATGACCCGTTAGCATGTGTAGCAATTGGAACAGGTAAAGCTTTAGATCAAGAGGAGACTTTTTCGAGTATATTATCAGAGTATTAAAAAATTATGGCAACGAGTAGAGATGACTTTGTAATAGCTATTCGTTCAGCTTTTCTTAAAAAAGGCAATCAACAAAGATTTTCTTTAATTGGATTAATTTTTTTTTCTGTAGGTTTATTAATTTTAAGTAAAATTAATTTACCTTTTACTAATTATCTTAAAATTACTTTAAACGAAATAGTTTATAGAACTTCATTTATAGTATCTGTACCGGAAAAAAAAATTCTAGACCTTTCTAATAAAATTCAAGATCACTATAACGTTTATAATGATTATGTTTTAGTCAAAGAAAAGATAAAAACACTTGAATCTAAAAAATATGAAACTCAATTTCTTGAAGTAGAAAATAAAAGATTAAAAAAAACAATAAATGAATATATCTTTAAGTCAGATGAATTAGTTGCCAAAGTTTTAATTGACAAAAACAGTCCTTTTTTAAAATCAGTAATTGTAAACAAAGGCTCCAAAGATAAAGTTAAACTTGGAATGGCTGTATTAGATGGAAGTTATTTAGTAGGTAAAATTGTTGAGGTTAATTATTCTACTTCTAGAGCCCTACTCGTTTCAGATTTAAATAGCAAAATTCCTGTTGGAATAGAGCCTGGCAATATTCAATCTATTTTATCAGGAACTGGAAAACAAAATGGAAAAATAGAATATTTAGAAACTGATATATTAATAAAGGATAAAAGTATTGTTTATACTTCAGGTTCTGGAGGATTATTTAAGTCAGGAATTCCAGTTGGTATTTACCATATAGAAACAGAAAAAGAATATGAAGTAGTACATTTTTTTTCTAAATTATCACAACTAACTTTTGTTAAGTTGGTATCATTTGAAGAAGGTAGTAATTAATGAGTTCTAAATTTAGAAATACTATTGGAAAAACATTTTTATTGTACTTGCCTCTTTTACTATTGTTTATTTCAGTATTTAATGAGTTTGATTTCAATTATTTAAATTATAAATATTTCTCATTTAATTTTCCTTTTATATTAATTTTTTACTGGAGTTTAAAAAGAATAGAAACTTTAGGTTATGGTTTTATTTTTATAGCAGGGATGTTTAATGATGCAGTATTAGGATTTCCAATTGGAATTAGCAGCTTAACTTATTTAATTATTTGTGGATTTGCTGCTTATCTTAGAAATATTACTTTAAGACCAAGTTTGACAAAAGATTGGTTATATTTTTTATTTACAATTTCATTTGCAAATTCAATTAATTATTTCTTACTAGTATTATTTTTTTCAATAGAAATTAATTATTATGAAATACTAGGGAATATAATATTTACATTTTTATTATATTATATTTTCGCACATATTTTTGACATTTATCGTAAAATTCTTTTAAGGATAAAAATATGATTGGAGGTGGGCACGATTCAGGTATTAAAAAATCAAACACTATTAATAGGAGAATGTTTATTTTTGCTGCAGCTAAAGCTGTAGTATTTTTTGGAATAGTTGGAAGATTATTTTCTCTTCAAATTAGTGAGAATAAAAAATATTTAACTTTATCAGATAAAAATAGATTAAGAGAAGCAAGACTGCCCCCTGTAAGAGGTGAATTTGTAGATTATTTTGGTAATAGAATTGCTAAGAATCTTACAGTTTATCAGTTGCACGTTATCCCAGAACAAGTCGAGGATTTTAAAACTTTAATGGTAAGGTTAAAAGATATTTTAAATTTAAGTAATAATAATTTAAAAGAATTAATCAAAAAAAAGAATAAGCAAAAACCTTGGGAAACTTTAATTGTATCTGAAAATTTGACATGGGATGAATTTTCAAAAATTAACTTTTATCTTCATGAACTATCTGGCGCAAGACCTGTTTTAACAGTTGGAAGAAACTATCCGTATAATGAAATTTATACACATGTTTTAGGATATGTTTCTGAAGCAAGTGTTGAAGATTTGGTTAGCAATGAAACAATAAAAGATAGAAATGTTCCAGGATTAAGAGTGGGTAAAACTGGATTAGAAAAGGCATTAGAAAATGAATTGATAGGAACAAACGGAGTTCAAAGATTCGAAGTAAATGCTTATGGAAAAAGAATTAATCAAATAGACTTTAAAGAAGGTGAGAAAGGAAAAACAATAAAACTTACGATTGATACAGAAATTCAGAAATATACTTATGAACTTTTAAATGAAAAAGCTGGATCAATTTCCGTTATGGATATTTATACTGGAGAAATAATTGCAATGAATTCTTCTCCATCTTTTGATCCAAATTTATTTTTATACGGAATTGAGCAAAATAAGTGGAAAGAAATTAAAAAAAATCCATTAAAACCTCTATTAAATAAAACTGTTTCAGGCTTGTATTCTCCAGGTTCTACAATCAAACCTCTGGTAGCACTTTCTGCATTAGAAAATGATGTAATAACAACAAATATGAAAGTTAATTGCAGAGGGCACAAACATCCTTTGGAATTATATGGGATGAAATACCATTGCTGGAAAAAAAAGGGACATGGATACATGTCTCTTCAAAATGCTATTAAACAATCTTGCGATACTTATTTCTATGAAGCAGCGAGGTTATTGGGCGTAGATAGATTAAATGAAACAGCAAAAAAATTTGGCTTAGGAAACGTTGTTTTAGGAGAATATTATAACGAAAAAAAAGGCGTTGTTCCTTCAACAAAATGGAAAAAACAAGCTATTGGTCAAAATTGGTACCTAGGAGAAACTTTAATAAACGGTATTGGACAAGGTTATATTCAAACAACACCTTTGCAATTGTGTTTAATGACAGCTCAACTTGCAAATGGAGGTCACAAAATATATCCAAAATTAATTTTTGACAACAAACAAGAGTCTATTGAAGCTATTAAACAAAAAATGAAATTTGCTGAAGAAAACAAAGTAGAAGATATAAATTTACTTTCAGCAACTGAAAGGTTGTTTAGAAAAGAAGAGAAAAGTTATGATGTATTGTATAGAAATAAAGAAAATGTAAAATTTGTTCTAGATGCAATGTTTAGATCCACAAATGAGATCTACGGAACCTCTTTTTCTTCAAGAATTGAAGATCCTAAATATCAATTTGCAGGAAAAACTGGAACTGCGCAAGTAAAAAGAATTACAGAAGAAGAAAGGGAGCTTGATTTAAAAACAAATCAAATTCCTTATAAAGAAAGAGATCATGCTTGGTATGTAGCTTTTGGTCCATATAAAGAACCAAGATATGCAGTTAGTATTTTAGTTGAACATGGAGGATCTGGAAGTGCAGCGGCAGCCCCAATTGCTAAAAAATTATTTAAATTTATTATCGATAGACACGAACTAAGAGAACAAAATAGAAAAAAATACTTAATTAATAATAACGTTTAATGTTTATACAAAGCTCATTATCAGATAAATCAACTTTTTTTCAAAAGTTAAGATCTTTTGATTATATAATTTTGCTATGTGTTCTTATTTTGGGAATAATAAGTTCGTTTGCAATGTATTCCACGGATGGAGGTGAGCTTTTATATCATTCTGAAAGTCACATAATAAGATTTATAGTTTTTTTTATTATGATGATTTTTATTTCATTTATAAATATTAAAACCTGGCATTCTTTTGGTTATTTATTTTATTTAATTGTTCTAGCTCTTTTATTGTGGGCGTCTCTATTTGGTATTACCGCACAAGGTTCTAAAAGATGGATTAATTTATATTTTATAAATTTACAACCATCTGAACTTATGAAAATTGCAATTATTGTTTGTTTTGCAAAATATTATCACAGGATACAGGTTTCTAATGTAAATTCATTTAAAAATATAATTATTCCAATATTAATTTTAGTTTTACCAATTGTACTTGTAGTAGGCCAACCTGATCTTGGAACAGCTATATTAATTGCTCTAAGTGGAATAATTGTTTTATGGCTTGCAGGAGTAAATATTAAATATTTTTTTTATTCATCTTTAGTTTTTATAATTTCTGCACCATTTGTAATTTCTTTTTTAAAACCTTATCAAAAACTTAGAATTCTAACTTTTTTTGATCCAGATAAAGATCCATTAGGTGCAGGATATCAGATTATACAATCTAAAATTGCTGTTGGGTCTGGTGGTCTTACTGGGAAAGGTTTTTTAAAAGGAACTCAAGGATATTTAGAATTTTTACCTGAAAAACATACGGATTTTATTTTTACATTATTCTCAGAAGAATTTGGTTTTATAGGATCACTTTTTTTACTTTTAATTTATGCAATTTTAATATTTAGAATTATAAAAACAGGAGCATCATCTAGAAGCTTTTTTGGAAAATTTTTTTGCTATGGTTTTGGTTCTGCAATATTTATTTATATTACTGTAAATATGGCAATGGTTTTAGGTTTACTACCTATAGTTGGTTCTCCATTGCCAATTCTTTCCTACGGTGGCTCGTCTATGTTGGCTACTATGACTGGTTTAGGAATTGTAATGAGTACAAAAATATATAGTCGCCAACAAATTTCCTAATTTTATTAATATATTTTTTAACTTATACGCTAAAAGTAATGAAATTATTGACTATTTTGGTACACATATGAAGTTTTATCTTTTTGATTAATGTTTATTATCATTATTATATAAAAAAATTATGTTTGAAAAATTAGAAGAATTAGCAAAAAATAACAAAAAAATTTCAGATTTTCATATTAGATCTGGTTCACCTTTAGCTTACAGGCAAACGGGTGAAATTATAATGATAAAAGAAGTAGTAGTAAAAGCACAAGACTTAATAGATCTAATGACTACTAATTGCAATGAACATGAAACAAAAAAATTCCAAGAAACTCATGAACTTGACTCGGCCGTAACTATCAGTGGATTAAGATTTAGAGCAAATTTTTATAAAACTTTAAATGGACCCGCTGCAGTATTAAGAAGAGTAGAAAGTAAAATTCCAGAAATGGGGCAATTCGATTTACCTGATGTTTTATATGATATTATAGATATGCATAAAGGATTAGTTTTAGTTACAGGTCCAACTGGTTCAGGAAAGTCAACCACACTTGCAGCAATAGTGAATGAAATAAATAAAACAAGAACTGCAAATATAATTACAGTTGAAGACCCTGTTGAATTTATTCATACGGACGCAAAAAGTATTGTTTCACATAGAGAAGTAGGAAAACAAACACAAACTTTTGCTACTGCACTGAAAGCAGCATTAAGAGAAGATCCTGATGTTATTTTAGTCGGAGAAATGAGAGATTTAGAAACTGTAAGTTTAGCTTTAACTGCAGCAGAAACAGGACACTTAGTATTTGGAACACTTCATACTAGTGGTGCGCCCAATACAATAAATAGAATTATTGATGTATTTCCTCCAGAACAACAAGCACAAATTCGTGCTCAACTTTCAACTTCTTTAAAAATGGTTGTAACACAGAGATTATTAAAAACAAAAGATGGACAAGGTCGTGTAGGTGCTTTTGAAGTAATGAAATGTACAGCTCCAATTCAAAATTTAATTAGAGAAGCAAAAATTCATCAAATTCCAAGCATCATGCAAACTGCGGTTAAAGATGGAATGATAACTATGTCTAAATCATTAGAAAATCTAGCACAAGCAGGAAAGATTGATGCAAATGCAGCGAAAGAAAATTAAAGGTTTTTCATTAATAGAACTTGTAGTAGTTATAGCAATAATCGGCATAATAAGTACGCTTGGTTTTGAACCTTTTCAAAAATGGAGAACTGATAGAATAGCTAGAGCTGCAGCTGTAAAAGTTTCAGGTTTAATCCAAGATATATATTCGCAAGTTCAAAGAGGCCATTATTCTTTTGCTCAGTTTAGGGTACATTCAGAAGGTTCAGAAGATGATAAAACTTGGATTATTTCTTCATATGGAATGGAAACGAAAAATTTTACAACACTTGTGAGAAATAAATATGATAGCTCAAACAATCTAACAGAATTTCATGTATTTGAAGAAAGATGCAAAACTAATTTAACATTTAATGGAGAGATTATGTGGAACGACCAAGGCTATCCCATTAATGCCGGAGGTGAAGCAAGCAAAAAATTAACTGTCTCAAGCTATGAAATTGATGATAAATTATCTATAGGTGTTCCAGGAAATGAGCTAGCGGAAGGTACAGTTTGTTTTTCAAAAGATGGTTCTTATTATGCAGCAGGCGGAATGTTTTTATCAGGTTCAGGTGGAATGGGAGGAGGCGATTCCGCAATAGTTGGTGAAGAACCTTCAGTAATAGAAGAAATGTATGTATGCCAGAGAGAAAGTGGAGCTAACTCTTGCAGTTTAAGCACAGGTCAGGAAAATTTTTATTCAATAAAATGGAGCAGATTTGGTAATATAGATATGCAAAAATTGAATTAAATGATGATTTGAGAAGCAAGATGATAAATACAAGTACAGCAAGTAAATGTTTAAAGAGATTTTCAGAAAAAGGTATTACTTTACTAGAAGCCTTAATTTCCACAGCAATTGTAGGAATAGGTTTTGTTGCAGTCTTTCAGTTAGTTAATTTCTCTGTTAATTCAATAAATGTCTCAGCCGAAAGAACAAAAATAAATTATATCACAACTATGATTGCTGAAGACATTATAGGTTCTAGGGATGCTTTAGTAGGAGTAAATCCCAAAACCAACACCTTTGCAATTGACAATTATGGAAAACCAGTAAATGCAGACGGTTCGAGAGCCGCTAAAGAAAAATTTTCAGAATATTTAATGGGCGATGGGTGGAAAGCTGGAAACGCGGATAACGT
>CACEMT010000017.1 GCA_902560685.1 uncultured Pelagibacteraceae bacterium
AAATTAAAAATGTCAAAACAAATAAAATTGAGGAATTAAAAATAGACGGGCTTTTCATAGCAATTGGACATGATCCAGCAACTGAATTATTTAAAGATCAATTAGATATGGATAAAGAAGGTTATTTAACAACAAAACCAGACTCTACAGAAACCAACATACCTGGTGTTTTTGCTGCAGGCGATGTTAAAGACAAAATATTTAGGCAGGCTGTAACAGCTGCGGGAATGGGCTGTATGGCAGCTCTTGAGGCTGAAAAGCATTTGTCGCATAGCTAATCAAACCAAAATAGTTACTAATTAATTAAAATGGAAAAAATAGTTAAACAAATACAATTATTAACACTAATTATAATACTGATTAGTACAGTGATTGCTATTGGTAGCGAACTTTACCAAATGTTTAAAATTAATAGAGTTACTTTAGCTGATCTTCTTCTTCTTTTTCTTTATCTAGAAGTTTTAGCAATGGTTAGGGTTTTTTGGGAAAGTCAATCAATACAAATCACATTGCCATTATTTATTGCGATAACCGCTTTATCAAGATTTATAATTTTACAAGGCAAATCAATCAATCCTGAAATTCTAGTTTATGAGGCAGGAGCTATTTTATTAATTGCTCTAGCTATTCTTGTATTGAGATTTAGGAATTCTCCAATAGTTGGCTTAAATAAAAAGAAAACAAATACTTCAAAAAAATAATGAAGTTAAATTGGATTATTTTTGTAACTGGGTGGATGTCTTTCAGAGCAGTTGGGTCTGGTTTATTTTTATTTTGGATTTTTACTGAAAATGAACGTTCTGCACCATCTGAATGGATAGTTCCTTTTGTAGGTGACTTTATAATTGGTATAACTGCTTTATTTTTAGTTTACTACATTATAAAAAAACCAAGTGCTATATTATGGGGTCTGTTACTCTCATGGAATGCCGTTGGTCTATTTGATTTAATTGGGGCAATAGATGTCAGTTTTTCTGCTCCTTATGGACCTATACCAGAAATAGGATTTAATGCCCTAGCTGTAAGATCTATCTTAAGTTTAAATACTTTATTACAGATTTCTTCTATATACTTATTGTTTCAAAAAGACGTAAAAGAATATTTTAAAGTTTAAAAAATTAATAATTACTAATTTTAACTATTTCATTAGACTCAAACACATGCTGTTTAAAGTCACCATTAGAAATTTTAATCATTGCTTTTGCAACTTTCTCAGAGTGAATTGGTTTCATTTTTTTTAATGCTCCTAAAAGTAAAGGTGAAAGTAACTTAAAGAAAAATATACCTATTTTCTCACCAAATCTTTTTTCTTTTCTATTGCCCAACAAAAATGAGGGTCTCATTATCCCAAGTTTTGTAAAATTTAATTTCTTTAGCTCCTCTTCAACTTCGCCTTTATATCTCAAATAGGCCCCTGAATTTTTTGGATCTGCAAAACCAGATGAAACATAGATAAAAGAATTAACTGAATTTGCTTTTGCAATCTCAGCAATTTCTACAGGCATATCTCGCTCAATTCTTTTATACTCGTTTTTATCAGGTGAATTATGCTTTGTTGTTCCAATGCAAAAAAAACAATCATCGCCTTTGATATCTTCAACATGATTTTTTAAATTATTAAAGTCTGTTTTAATTATTTCTATTTTTGAATCTTTGATCTCTGGCTCTGAACGAACAAATATCTTAATTTTATTATAATCATTATTTTGAATTAAGTTATTGAGTAGTTGTCCTCCAATTAATCCGGATGAGCCAAATAATAAGGCTGTTTTCATCAATTAACTTAAGCTTTCACAGAAAGATTTAATTCTTTCCATAGCTTTTTTTAAATTTTTCATTGAGGTAGCATATGAAATTCTAAAGTAACCTTCTAATCCAAAAGCTGAGCCTTGCACAACTGCTACATTTGCTTTCTCAAGCAGCCTTTGAACAAAGTCAGTATCTTTTTTTAATTTAGTTTTTTTATTTAAAAGACCTTTACAACTTGGAAATACATAAAATGCGCCATTAGGTGTTAAACAATTTATTCCTTTAATTTTATTTAAGCTCTTAACAACAAAATCTCTTCTTTTTTTAAATTCTTTAGATCTTATTTTTATAAATTTCTGAGTTCCGTTTAAAGCCTCAGCAGCAGCCGCTTGACTTATAGAAGAAGGATTTGATGTTGACTGGGATTGAACTTTACGAATAGCTTTAATTATATCTTTTGGTCCGCCTGCATAGCCTATTCTCCATCCTGTCATAGCATAAGATTTACTTACACCGTTCATGGTAAGAGTTCTATTTTTCAAACTAGATATTTGAGCGATAGTGAAAAACTTAGCCTTGTCGTATGAAATATGCTCATAAATATCATCACTTAAAATTTGAATTTTTTTATTTTTAATTAAAACTTGAGATAATTTTTTTATCTCTGCTTTTGTATAACTTACGCCTGTAGGGTTTGATGGTGAATTTAATATTAACCACTTTGTTTTTTTAGAAATTGCCTTCCTTAATTTTTGTGGTGTTAATTTAAAATTTTCTGATTCATTGCATTTAACAATTTTTGGTTTACCACCAGCTAATAGAACCATATCAGGATAAGAAACCCAAAAAGGTGCTGGAATAATTACTTCATCTCCTCTATTTAGAGTCGCCATGAATGCATTATAAAGAACTTGTTTACCACCTGTTCCCACAGTTATTTCCTGGTTTGAATACTTTAAATTATTTTCCTTTTTAAATTTTTTTATTATTGCTTTTTTTAAATCTGGAGTTCCATCAACTGCTGTATATTTGGTATCGCCTCGCTTAATAGCTTTGATAGCAGCATTCTTAATATTATTTGGTGTATCAAAATCTGGCTCGCCTGCACCTAGCCCTATTACATCTTTGCCAGCTGCTCTTAATTCTCTAGCTTTTTGAGTAACAGCAATAGTAGGTGATGGTTTAATCCTTTTTAAACTATCTGATATTATGCTCATTGAAATATAAAATTATTCTAATACGTTGTTTAATATATGGAAAATACTTATCAAGATTTAATTACAGATATTCAGAGTAAAAATCCAAAAATTAGTGGAAAACTTGAAGGTGGTAAAAAATTCAAAATTAAATCTGATTTTAAACCTGCCGGAGACCAACCAGAAGCTATAAAAAAATTGGTCCAAAGCGCCAATAAAGGAGAATTCAATCAAGTTCTTCTTGGAGTAACAGGATCAGGAAAAACCTTTACTATGGCCAAGGTTATTGAGGCTACAAACAGACCGGCATTAATTTTGGCACCAAATAAAACTCTTGCTGCCCAACTTTATGGGGAAATGAAGAGTTTCTTTCCCGATAATGCTGTTGAATATTTTGTCTCTTACTACGATTATTATACGCCCGAAGCTTATGTTCCAAGATCTGATACTTATATCGAAAAAGAAGCATCAATTAATGAGCAAATAGATAGAATGAGACACTCGGCTACAAGATCTCTTTTAGAAAGGGATGATGTTTTAATCGTTGCCAGCGTATCTTGCATTTACGGTCTTGGATCAGTTGAAGCATACAGTAAAATGACCTTAACACTTCAAAAAAACTACGATTATAACAGAGAACAAATAATTAAATCTTTAGTCGCTCTTCAATATAAAAGAAATGATCAAAATTTTTATAGAGGAACTTTTAGAGCCAGAGGTGAATATCTTGAGGTTTTTCCTTCACACCTTGAAGATAGGGCTTGGCGATTAAGTTTGTTTGGTGACAAACTAGAAAAAATTGAAGAATTTGATCCATTAACTGGCGACCAAGTTAGAGAATTAAACTTAATTAAAATTTATGCAAATAGTCATTATATAACTCCCAAACCAACAGTAGAACAAGCAATTATAAATATAAAAAAAGAGCTAGAAGTAACTTTAAAAAAACACAAAGCTGAAAATAAATTGCTTGAAGCACAAAGGCTAGAAGAAAGAACAAAATTTGATTTAGAAATGATTGAAGCAACCGGTTCATGTGCTGGGATTGAAAATTATTCAAGATTTTTATCTGGTAGAAAACCAGGTGAACCACCTCCTACTCTTTTTGAATATTTTCCAGATAACACTTTGGTATTTGTTGATGAGTGTCATGTAACAGTGCCACAGTTAAATGGGATGTTTAAAGGAGATAGATCAAGAAAGAGTACTCTTGCAGAATATGGATTTAGACTTCCATCATGCATGGATAATAGACCTCTTAAATTTGAAGAATGGGACATGATGAGAACCCAAACTGTTTTTGTTTCTGCCACCCCTGGACCTTGGGAGCTAGAACAAACAAAAGGTAAATTTATTGATCAAGTAATAAGGCCTACAGGATTGATAGATCCTAATGTAGAAATTAGACCTGCAAAAAACCAGGTTGATGATTTAATGCATGAATGCAAAAAAGTTGTTGAGAAGAATTTCAGAGTATTAGTAACAACATTAACAAAAAAAATGGCTGAAGATTTGACTGAGTATCTTCATGAAAATGGAATAAAGGTCAGATATTTACACTCAGATATTGATACTCTTGAAAGAATTGAAATCATGAGAGATTTAAGAATGGGAGTGTTTGATGTTTTAGTTGGAATAAACTTACTAAGAGAAGGACTAGATATACCAGAATGTGCATTGGTTGGAATTTTAGATGCAGACAAAGAAGGTTTCTTAAGGTCTGAAACTTCACTTATCCAAACTATCGGTAGAGCAGCAAGAAATGTTGAGGGTAAAGTTATTCTATATGCTGACAAAGAAACCAAGAGTATAAAAAAAGCAATCAAAGAAACTGATAGGAGAAGACAAATACAGCTTAATTATAATAAAAAAAATAATATTGATGCGAAAACAGTAAAAAAAGAAATTAGTGATATTTTAGAAAGTGTTTATGAAAAAGATTATGTAAAAGTTAGTGAAGGCTCAAATATAGGTGGAAACCTGAAAAAACACTTAAAAGCATTAAACAAAAAAATGAAAGATTCTGCATCCAATTTAGAATTTGAAGAAGCTGCAAAAATTAGAGATGAAATCAGAAAATTAGAAAGTACGGAGCTAGAAATTACTTTAAATCCAAAAATAAGACAGTACGATGTAAAAAATAAACTCTATCCTAAGGGAAGATCAACCATGGGAATGCCTGGAACTAGAGCGCAAAAAGGAAAGAAAAAGTGGAAGCAAATAAAATAATCATTACTGGGGGTGCAACACGTATAGGAGCAGCTATAGCTAAAAGGCTTGCGGGGCGAGGAGTAGAAATTGTCATACACTTTAATAAATCTAAATCTAATGCTGAAAAATTAAAAAAAGAATTATCAAAAAAACAAACTAAAGTTTATCTTGTTAAAGGAGACTTAAGCAAAGAACCAGATGTAAATAAAATTTTGAAGTTTGCCAAATCTAAATTAAAATATTTTGATTGCTTAATTAATAATGCCTCTTTGTTTGAAAATGATAAACTTGAAAATTTTAGTACAGCTAGTTGGGGACGTCATTTAAGAACAAATCTTAGAACTCCTGCTTTATTATCCAAGGGATTTGCAAAAAATATCAAAGTTAAAAATAACAACATAATTAATATTATTGATCAAAGAGTTTTTAAATTAACTCCATTCTTTTTTTCCTACACAATAAGTAAAACAGGACTTTATACTCTTACAAAAACAAGCGCTATGAGCTTATCTCCCCATATAAGAGTAAATGGAATCGCACCAGGACCAACAATGAAAAACAAAAGACAAACAGAAAAGCACTTTAAGAAACAATACATGGCCACTCCGCTTAAAAGACAAGTTGATGTGGAAGAAATTTGCAATGCAGTTGACTTTTTTATAAAAAATAGATCTATTACTGGACAAGTATTGGCTATTGATAGTGGACAAAATTTAAATTGGCAAACACCGGATATAATGAAGGGTAAAGAGTGAAAAAGAATAATCTTAAAATAGTTAAAATAGATAGAAAAAAAAACTTATTTAACTATGAAAAAAAAGTATTAATTAAAGACTTAATATTAGATTTAAAACTTGGGTACTTTGATTTCGAAAAAGAAAAATCTCAAAAAGTAAAGTTCACTCTTGATGTAAACTACGAAGATAAAAAACCATCAAATGACAAAGACATTAAATCAATTGTAAACTATGCAAAAATTGTAAGGTTAATTAAAAAATTAGTTAAAAATAAACATTATAACTTTCTTGAAACACTCGCTGAAGACGTTTTTGATGAACTATTTAAAGATAAAAGAATTGATAAAATCACTCTCCAGATTGAAAAATTAGAAATAATGAAAGATTGTTCATCAGTAGGAATTCAAATTTCTAAAAAAAGAAGTCATGATTAGTTCTGAAACGGGAAAAGAAGCAATTAAAAAAGAACTTCCATTAATACCTAAACTGCCTGGTGTTTATAGGATGCTCAACTCAAAAAACGAAATATTATATGTCGGAAAAGCCAAAAATCTTCCAAACAGATTAAAAAGCTATATTGCAGAAAAAAATCATATAATAAGAACAGAAAGAATGTTGTCTCAAACCAAAAAGATCGAGATAACAACTACATCTAATGAAAGTGAAGCCTTACTTTTAGAGGCAAACTTAATAAAAAAATATAAACCCAAATTTAATATTCTTTTAAGAGATGATAAATCTTTTCCATTTATTTTTATTGGAAACAAAGATAAGTGGCCACAAATAAAAAGACATAGAGGTAAAAAAACTAAAGAGGGATTTTATTTTGGGCCATTTGCATCTGCGGGCTCAGCAAATTGGACGATTAAAATGATCCAAAAAATTTTTCATTTAAGAGTTTGTGATGATACTGTTTTTAAAAATAGAGAGAGACCATGTATTTTATATCAAATAAAAAGATGTTCTGGACCATGTGTTGGTTATATTAAAAAAAGAAGAATATAAAAGCTCTGTTGAAGATGCTATTGAGTTTGTTTCAGGTAAATCAAGAAGAATACAAAAAAATCTTTCAAACCAAATGGAAAAAGCAAGTGACGATTTGGACTTTGAAAAAGCAGTAATATTGAGAGACAGGATTAAAGCTTTAAATATTATTCAGTCATCTCAAAGAATTAATGAGGCAAACTTAATAGAAGCAGATGTAATTGCTGGATACAAAGAGTCAGGTAAAACTTGTATTCAAGTATTTTTTTATAGATCGAAACAGAATTGGGGTAACCAAGCTTTTTTTCCTAAACATGATCCAGATGAAAAATTGAGCAATATTTTAAATTCTTTTGTTTCTCAATTTTATGAAAATAAAAGTGTTCCATCTTTAATAATACTATCTGAAGATATCAAAGAAAAAAATTTAATTGAAAAAACACTTTCTAAAAAAGAGAGTAAGCAAATTAATATTTCTGTTGCAAAAAAAGGATCAAAATTAAAAGTTATTAATCAAGCAATTAAAAATGCAAAAGATAGTTTAAATAGGAAACTTTATGAAAGTCAAAATAATAAAGAGCTATTTGATTCTGTTTCAAGAAAGTTTAATCTTGAAACAAATATAAGTCTTATTGAAGTTTACGATAACAGTCATATTCAAGGAACTAATAGTGTTGGAGCTTTAATTGCATTTGGGGACGAAGGATTTATTAAAAAAAGATATAGAAAATTCAATATAAAGAAAAAAGATAACGAGCAAGATGATTATGGAATGATGCGAGAAGTTTTAAATAGAAGGTTTAAAAGAGCAATTCAAGAGAAAGATAATTTTCTATCATTTCCAGATTTGGTAATGATAGATGGTGGTAAAGGACAATACTCATCAGCTAGAGAAACTATGAATGAGCTAGGCTTACACGATATACCGGTTATAGCTATTGCAAAGGGTAAATACCGAAATAGTGGGAATGAAACTTTTTTTCATAACGGTAAAGATTATAAATTTGAAAAAAATGATCCTACCCTTTTCTTTCTTCAAAGAATAAGAGACGAATCCCATAGATTTGCAATAAGTGCACATAGGGCAAAAAGAAAAAAAGGAATAACAAAGTCACTTCTAGATCAAATACAAGGAATTGGATCCATGAGAAAAAGGGCATTATTAAATCATTTTGGGTCAGCGAGAGCAGTTGAATCTGCAAGTCTGGATGAGATAAAAACAGTAGAAGGAGTTGAAGAAAAAGTTGCAAAAAAAATATATAACTTTTTCCACGAATGAAAATTCCAAATTATTTAACTATAGGTAGGATTATAATTGTTCCTATATTTGTTTTCACATATTACTTGCCTGGTTTTTATGGGGACATATTACCTTTTATATTATTTGTTTTAGCATCATTTACTGATTTTTTAGATGGTTTGTTGGCAAGAATGTATAAAGAAGAATCTAAATTAGGAGAATTGTTGGACCCAATAGCAGATAAAATTATAGTAGCAACAGCTTTGATTTTGTTAGTAATGGATGGAACAATAAAAAATTATGAAGTGATTGCTGCAATAATAATTTTAACTAGAGAAATATTAATTTCTGGATTAAGAGAATTTTTAGCAAAAGGAAAAATCAATCTTCCTGTTTCAAGTCTTGCTAAAGCTAAAACATTTTTACAAATGATTGCAATTTCAGTTTTATTAACTGGTGAAACTGGAAATAAAATAATTAATTTTCAAGATTATAATGCACAAACTATAGGTATAATTTTACTATGGCTCTCTGCATTTCTAACTTTATATACGGGTTATGAGTACTTAAGAAAAGGTATAGATCACGCTATATCTGAAGATGAGAAAAATTAAGCTGCTTTCTTTTTTCTAACTAACTTTTCATAACTAGAAGACAAATCTAAAATTAAATTACAAACTTTATAATCATTTTCAAGAATTTTAGAAACCGGGGTTACCTCTGCTGCAGTACCAGTTAAAAAACATCCAACAAAAGTTGAAAGTTCTTTTGGTGAGATTTTTCTTTCATTAATTTTAATATTTTTAGACTTTGCTATTTCAATTACAGTTCTTCTCGTTATTCCATCTAAAAAACTATCAGGTATTGGTGTATGCAATTCTCCATTTTTGTCTTTAAAAAAAATATTTGCTCCTGTTGCTTCAGCTATATTTCCTTCATGGTCGAGCATTAATGAATCTGTATAGCCATCTCTTTCTGCTTCATGTTTTGAAAGTGTACAGATCATATATAGTCCCGACGCTTTAGTATCCCAAGGTATTGTATTGGGCGCTGGTCTTCTCCACTTAGAAATATTCAGTTTAATTCCTTCAGTTTTTAACTTTGGATCAAAATATGTTCCCCACTCCCAAGTTGTTATTGCTACATGAATTTTAGTTTTTTGTGCAGATACCGCCATCATTTCACTCCCTCTCCATATAACAGGTCTTATGTATCCATTTTGAACATTTTGAACTGAAACAATTTTTTTAGTAGCTTGATTAATTTCTTCTTCAGAATATGGAATTTTTATATCCATTCTTTTTGCTGAATGAAAAAGTCTTTGAGTATGTTCTTCTAATTTAAATATTTCTCCATCGTAAACTCTTAATCCTTCAAATACACAGCTGGCATAATGGAGGCCGTGACTTAAAACATGTAATTTTACATCATTCCAGTCAACCAACTCATTGTTGTACCAGATTTTTCCTTCTCGTTGATCGTAAGGTGTCATTTAGATTTAACTTTTTAGATTTAATTTATTTAAAAAAATATCTTTGTATGTAGAATATGTCAATATAACTTACCAATATGAAAGAGCTTTTATATTTAAAGGATGATCAATTAAAAGAATTCATCGAAAAAATCTCTATGAGTTACAGGGAAACCTTCTCTGACGCAAAAAAAGTTCTGGATAAGCATTCAATAGGTATCGCTCATCATAAAGTTATTAATCTAATTTCGTTATATGAAGGCATAACTGTATCTGAACTTCAAAAAAAACTTAAAATAACTAAGCAGAGTTTAAATAGAGTATTAAAAGATTTAATAAAAATAGAAGTTATTGATTTTAAAAAGGACCAGGTAGACACAAGATTAAAACACCTTTACTTAAATGACAAAGGAATTAAATTATTTGAAGAAATTTTTAATGTTCAAAAAAAAAGAATTTATAAAGCTTTATTAAACTCTAGCTCTAAAGAAGTTATAAATTTTAACAATGTTTTAAATAAAATAATAAATGAAAAAATTTGAAGCTCATATTTTACTAGTTGATGATGATGATAGAATAAGAGATTTAGTAAAACAATATTTAAATGAAAAAAATTATTTAGTTACAACTGCAACTGATGCCGAGGATGCGCAGAAAAAAGTAAAAATAATTAAATTTGATTTAATTGTTTTAGATATCATGATGCCTGGCCAAAATGGATTGGATTTTACTAGGGAAAATAAAAATCATTTATACACTCCAATAATCTTACTTACAGCAAAAGGAGAGCCTGAAGAAAGAATAGAAGGTTTAGAAGTTGGTGCAGACGACTATCTTTCTAAACCATTTGAGCCTAAAGAACTAGTTTTAAGAATTAAAAATATTCTAAATAAAACAAAATCAAAAAAAATTAAAAGATTAATTGAGTTTGGAAATGTAAAGGTTGATTTAAGTAAGCATTTAATTTTAAAAAATAAAAAAGAATTTAAAATAAACAGCACTGAAAAAACTATATTAGAATTAATGATAAACTCTCCTGGAAAATCCTTTTCAAGGGACGAGATTGGTAAAATTATAAAAATAGACAAAGAAAGATCTATAGATGTAGTTATTACAAGATTAAGAAAAAAAATTGAAGAAGATCCAAAAAATCCAAAATACTTACAAACTTTAAGAGGTGAAGGTTATGTTTTATGGATTGAGTAGATTGTTAAAAAATATATTACCAAAACAACTTTTTTATAGAGCTCTATTAATTGTTGCTATACCAATAATTATCATTCAAATAACAATTTTAGTTGTATTTTTTGATAGCCTGTGGATCAAAACAAATAAAGGTTTAACAAGAGCATTAGTTGGTGAAATTGATACTTTAATTGATATCTACAATAATGAAAATGAATATAACAAAAAAAAATTAACAGACCTTTATAATAAAAATTTTGATTTTTCGATAAGGTTTATAGAAAATACAAAATTACCTGATATTAAAGTTGAAAGATGGTTTAGTCCTATGGACAGAAACTTAAGAAGAGAATTAAAGTCAAAAATTAACGAATATTGGTTTAATACTACTTCTTACAAAGAGGTTGTTGATCTAAGGATCAAATTTAATGACGATGTTTTGCAAATTTTTTTTCCAAAGGAAAGAATCCAATCATCATCAATAAGGATTTTTGCTTTATGGATAACTTTACCAGCTTTTTTATTAATTGCGATCGCAATGATTTTTTTAAAAAATCAAACTCGACCAATTATTAAATTGGCTGAAGCGTCAGAAAGATTTGGAAGAGGAGAAGATGTGGAAGAATATAGGCCATCTGGTGCCTTGGAAATAAGAAAAGCTGGATGGGAGTTTGATAGAATGAGAAAAAGAATTTTAAGACATCTAAATCAAAGATCTGAAATGCTATCAGGAATAAGTCATGACTTAAGAACACCGTTAACTAGGATAAAACTTCAATTAGCCTTTATAAAAGATAAAGACATTGTAAAAAAGCTCTCAAATGATGTTGATGAAATGGAAAAAATGTTGAATGAATATTTGCAATTTTCTAAGTCAAATTTTACAGAAAAAAGTGAAAAATTTAATATATCTGAGCTTTTTAGCTCAATTGTAAAAAAATATGAAAATCCAAGTATTGTGGTTGATCAAGAAAATGAGATTTTTTTTAATGGAAGAAAAAATTTAATTAAAAGGTGTTTGAATAATCTTATTGATAATGCTTCAAATTTTGCAAAAAATATTAAAGTAAAACAACAAAAAATAAAAAGAAATATCATAATTTTTATTGAAGATGATGGTCCTGGAATACCTTTGTCAGAATATGAAAATGTGTTTAAACCGTTCTATAAAATAGATAAAAGTAGAAACCAAAAAAAATCAAGCGTCGGTTTAGGACTTTCAATTGCATCAGATATAATTAAATCACATGGTGGAAATATTGAACTTGGAAAATCTGAAATGGGCGGTTTAAAAATTAAGATCGTTTTGCCCGTTTAGCCTTTTTCCTCTTATTTAATTTTTCTAACAATTTAACCTTTTTTTCTAAGTTTTCTATTCTATCACTTAAAATGTCAGTTTCTTCTTTACTGCTTAGCTTCATTTTAAATACTATTTCATCTCTTTTAGATTTTAATATATTTAAAATTTCGTTGCTAAGATCTTTATAGTTCAATAGTCCTTGTTCAAATAATTTAGCAAATTTATCAATAACAAATCTAGATTTAGACATATATTTTATTAATAATTTAAAATATTATATTTACAATATGTTTATCAATAATTTTGACCCAGTTGCATTTAGTTTTTTTTCCTTAGAAATAAGATGGTACTCTTTATCCTATATTTTTGGAATAATTATTGCTTGGATATACTGCAAAAAATTTTTAATAAAGGATAAGAAAATTTTATACCTATTTGATGATTTAATTTCTTATTTGATTATTGGATTAATTTTAGGAGGAAGACTAGGGTATGTGTTTATTTATAACTTCGATTATTACTCAAAAAATTTAACAGAAATTTTAATGATATGGAATGGTGGAATGTCCTTCCATGGAGGATTAGTTGGTGTAATTATTGCTACATATATATTTAGTAAAAAAAATAAAATTAATACATTCTCATTTCTTGATCTAATTTCTATGTCTGCACCAATAGGTATTTTTTTAGGTAGAATTTCAAATTTTATAAATTCAGAACTCTATGGAAGAAAAACTGATTTTTTTTGGGGGGTTAAATTTGAAAAAGTAGATGATAATTTTAGACATCCATCTCAAATTTATGAAGCAATTTTTGAAGGCATAATATTGTTTTTGTTGCTAAACTATTTTTTTAAAAAATACCTCTACAAAACCCCTGGCCTTATATCAGCTATCTTTTTAATTTTTTATTCAA
>CACEMT010000018.1 GCA_902560685.1 uncultured Pelagibacteraceae bacterium
AAACTTTTTTGCTTTTTAAATCTTGTCCTATATTAAGTGCCTCCTCAGGATTGGTGTGATAAATTGATTTATCTTTTATAGGGGCCATAGGAAAAAAATTATATGCTCCAATATTTATAATCGTTAAATCGATTGGCCCATATTTTGTTCCAAGTTCTTTATAAATATTTCCATAACCAGTATCACAAGCAAAGAAAAATTTTTTATCTTTATACTCTATTAAGAAGCTTCCCCACAATGTTTTGTTGGTATCCCAAAGACTTCTTTTTGACCAGTGTACCGCAGGCAGAAATGTTATTTTTATATCATTAATTTTTACTTCATCATACCAGTCTAACTCATTGACATCATTAAAACCATTTTTTGAAAAGTATTTTCCAAGTTTCAAAGCAGTAGCAACTTTAGCTTTTTTATATGGAAACCTTTGTATTGTTCTTGTACTAAGATGATCATAATGGTTGTGAGTCAAAAGAAACAAATCAATATTTGGTAACTCATTTAAATTTATAGCTGGATCAGTAAATCTTTTAGGACCAAATATTAACGGCCCCATGTTTTTTTCAAAGACTGGATCAGTAATTATAGTTGTATTTCCTAACTTTATCAAAAATGTTGCATGGCCGATCCATAATATGTAATCATTATTTTTGTTATCTTGAAGTGATTTTATTACTTCATTTTTCTCAACCACATGATCTTTAGGAACAGTCATGTCTAGCTTCTTTTTTTCTTTATTAAATATTTTGTAACTCCAATTAAATTTCATATCTCTTTTTGGAGATCCTTCAGGATTTCTAAATGTTCCATCAGGCAGATGATGATAAGGTTTATTATCCATAGCTAACAATGCATTGTTATAAACAAAAAAAATTAATAAAAAACTTAAAATTTTATACATCAGGATTATTTTATTTTTCGATTATTGTTAAATGACCCATTTTTCTTTTTTTTTTTACAGTATTTTTCATATAATCAAAGAAAAATTCATTATTCTTAAAAGTTTTATTTCTATAAACCAATATGTCCTCACCAATCAAATTAATCATTTTGGCATTATATAATTTTTTTGTCTCAACTTTTTCTAAACCACATACAGCTCTTATATGATTTTCAAATTGACTAACGTTATAAGCATTTATTGTAAGATGTCCTGAATTGTGAACTCTTGGTGCAATTTCGTTTACATATAAATTATCATTCTTATCAATAAAATATTCCACACACATAGTTCCAATGTAATTAAGTTCCTCAGCTATATATCTTGCCAATTCTTTAGATTTATCAAACAAGTTTTTATTAACTTCAGCTGGTATTTTTGAATACTTTAATATCTGGTCTTCGTGAAAATTTTCTATTGGATCGTAAACTTCATATCTTTGTTCTCCGAATCTTGTGATTATTACAGAAATTTCTTTTTTTAATTTAACAAGTTTTTCTAATATATATTGATTTGTAAAATCAATTTTTAAATTTTCTAATTCATCGTCATTATTAATTTTATATTGACCTTTACCATCGTATCCAAGTGTGCAAGTTTTAAGTATACCCGGTAAAAGATCTTGACCTGACTTTAGTTCAATTTCATTTTTGACTGAGATATATGAAGTAGTTCTGACATTATTTTTATTTAAAAAATCTTTTTCACTGAGTCTATTCTGAATAATTTTATTTACAGAAGGTTTTGGATTTACTTTTTTAATATTATCTATCTTAGATAAAACGTTATAAGGAATATTTTCAAATTCAAAAGTTACAAAATCAACCTTACTGCAAAATTCCTCTATTTTTGAATCATCATCGTATCTGCAAAAAATGAATTCATCAGCAAAAAATTGTCCTGGTGCATTTTTATCGTCAGAAATAATTATAGTTTTTATATTTAAATTTTTAGCTGCTGTAGAAAGCATACTACCTAGTTGTCCACCTCCAATTATCCCAATAGTTGGTTTTGACATTTAATTTATTTTGGTTTCTTTTTTACTGAAGAACTTTGTTTTACACGCCACTTATTTAAATTTTTCTTTAATTTTTCATCACTTAAAGAAATTATAGATGCTGCTAATAATGCAGCATTAATTGCTCCATCTTCACCGATAGCAACTGTACCGACCGGTACTCCTTTAGGCATTTGAGCAATAGATAATAAACTATCTAAACCTTTTAATTTCTTACTTTCAATTGGAACACCTATAACCGGTATAGTAGTAAGTGAGGCTATCATTCCTGGCAAATGGGCTGAACCACCTGCTCCAGCTATAATTACTGAAATTTTATTTTTTTCTGCTTTTTTTGCATAGTCGTACATACGATTAGGCGTTCTGTGAGCTGAAATAATCTTTGTTTCAAATCTAACTTTTAAAATTTTAAACACTTTTTGACACAGTTTCATTGTTTTGAAATCTGATTGGCTTCCCATTACAATAGAAACCTTATGTATTTTTTTTGATTGCATAAGACTTAATAAATGAACAGTCTTCAACTTATTTCAAATTAAATTAACTTTTTCAATAAAATTAGTAATGTAAGTGAAAATAAAACAAAAATATGTTATTTAGAATTATAATGAAAATATTGGCTTTTTTTATACTTTTAATTTCCACAAGTTCTTTCGCGGGAGAGTACAAGACAAATTTTGACATCGAAAAATTTAAATTTGCTCAAAATAATGGAAAAATAGTTGTTATTCATTCTTGGAATAAATCATGTGGCACTTGTGCAAAGCAAAAACCAATACTAGAAAAAGCAAAAAAAGACTTCGAAAATGTTATTTTTATGAATTTTGAACAAACCAAAGATAAGGATATTGCAAAATTATTAAAGGTTGATTATTGGACAACAATTGTTGTTTATAAGGATAACAAAGAATTAGCTCGAGAAATAGGATTATATAATCAAGAGGATATTTATAATCTTATAAAAAAAGGTATCTAATCTTAAAATTAAAAAAATGAATTATAAAATCGATAATTTACAATATTGCAATTGGTCTAGAGAAGTTTTTAAAATTAATAGAGAAGCAGAATTAGATGCTGTTCACGTTACGATAGTTTATCATGAAGATTATGATGAATTATTAAAAAGAATAGACGAATGGAAAATACATTTTAAAGATAATTCTGATTTAATTTTTCATGGAAAAAATTATAAAGATATAGAAAAAGCTAAGGAACAAAAAAAAACAGCTATTTTTTTTGGTTTTCAAAATTGTTCACCAATTGAAGATGACATAAACTTAGTTGAAAAAGTACACCAATTAGGATGTAAATTTATGCAACTTACATATAACAACCAATCTCTTTTAGCCACAGGCTGTTACGAAAAAACTGATAGTGGAGTTACTAATTTTGGAAAAGAAGTAATTAAAGAAATGAATAGAGTCGGTATTGTAATTGACATGTCTCATTCTGCAGAAAAAAGTACATTTGATGCAATAGAGATAAGCGATAAACCAATCGCAATAACTCATGCTAACCCTTTATTTTGGCATAATGCAATCAGAAATAAATCTAGTGATTTATTAAAAACTTTAGCACAAAGCAAAGGTATGATTGGGCTTTCATTGTATCCACATCATCTTAAAGATGGAACAAATTGTAGTCTAGAAAACTTTTGTGAAATGACAGCAAAAACTGCAGATTTGATAGGAGCAAAGAATATAGGAATAGGTTCAGACTTGTGTTTAAGACAACCTGACAAAATTGTTGAATGGATGAGAAATGGCACATGGACAAAAACAAAAAACTTTGGAGAAGGATCAAAAAATAAACCTGGTTTTCCAAAACAGCCTGTTTGGTTTGAAGATGCTAGAGGATTTAAAAATTTAGAAAGTGGCTTAAAAAAAATTGGTTTTAATAAAGGCGAAGTAGAAGGAATTTTAGGAAATAATTGGTATAATTTTTATAAAAATATTTAAAAATGCAAGTAGAACTAAGAGATCCAAAAACTATTATGAAATTATCAAGACTTGGATCTTTTCATCAATCAAAATTATCTTTTTTAAGATCGTTTTTAAAAGAATTTAAAGATTGGGAATATAATAGAGACCTTTTTGATTTAGATGAAAATGGATATGGAAGAGCAGTTTACTCATTTTCAAAAAAAAATAGAACCTATTCATTGGTTTGTTTTGCAAATAAAATAAGTGATAAAGAAAGATCAGACAGGGTAATAGCAACAAAATGGGATGCAGCTTTTGTACTTTATGATGGGATTCCCTCCAAAAAAGATATTGAAAGATTAGAATTAAACGTTCCCAAACAAGAAGTTGGAAGACTTTCTTATAAGGAATTAACACTTTCAAGAGCAAATAAATCAGTTAGAGCTTTTGAGCATGTTGTGGATAGTCTTTCAAGTGGAAGACAACCTGATAAAGAATTTTTATCAAAAGTTGGTTACTTATATAGAACAACCGCCGTCTATGGATCAGGAAAGTTTGGACTAGCTGACAGATTTAGAATTAAAAATAGAGAAGAAATTTGTGGTCCATTCAGATTAGAAATGATGCTAGTTTATTTAGTTAGACAATTTACTTTTGATCAAGTTAACCATATAGCCAATAATAGGAGTCCAAAAAATTTTGTGGAATTAGATAAAGAAATTTCTAGAAATTTAGGTATTGGAAACTCTACAGGTCTTGGAATGGCACCTTTTATCGTAAACCATCCAACACTTTTAAATAATTGGATACTTGCTAGAGAAAAAGCTTTGAAGAAAGTTCGAGAAATAAAAAACGTAAAAAAAGAAGATTTTGATATTTTTGTTGAATGTTTAAAAAAATCCTTAAAAAATGTAACTTCTTGGAATACTGATAGTGAATTTCAAAAAAATAAAATTAAACAATTATTAACAGATTTAAATAAATTATTAATTTTTATTGATAATCTAAATTTTCAAGACGAATTTAGTTTTAACAAACTGTATTTATGGGCAGAGGAAAATCTTGGTTTAGAATGTTCTGAGTACGTTGTTTCTATGATGTTAGAACCATACGATTCTATTGTTAATCCTTTAATTCATGAAATGAGCTCAGAAGAAGATAAATTTTTTAACATACCTGGAGATAGAAACATATTAGACCTAAGAAATATATTAGAAGAAAAATATTCAGATATTTTAAAAATTGATTTCAATGAAAAAGAAAGCAACGAGAACTTTTGGTTTATTTCAAAAAACAAAGAAGAACCAAGACTAGCAAATAGATACAATGAACAAGGTTCTGATCTGGAACAACCTTTAGCTATAGCAAGAGATATAAAGAAATTGTACGAAAGAATATCAAATCAAAAAAATAGTTTAAATATTGGTAGTTTCTTAATAGAAAACAATGACCTTAGGCATGTTGTAAGACGGGCATTTATATTAGAAAAATTTCCTTACTCTGAAATTCAAGATAATACTATTGGATCTAATTTAATGCCTATAGATATGTTAAGACTAAAATTATCATTTTTTGGAGCAGTTAAGTTTGACCCAAAATCAGATAAATGGTTAAGAATATCTATGTTTCAAGGAGCACCATTGCCCAATGAATTAAAAGAATTTAATGATTATTGGGTTTATAATTCTTTAAACTAATGAAAACTTTAAGTGAAATAGATACAACTTCAAAAAGGGCAGCCAGGGGAGCTGGTTTTTCATGGGGCATAGCTGAAGAGATTGGAAAAAATATGAGATTATTAGAATTGTATGGCCTACCAGGTATTAAAAATTTAAATAAATTTTTAAAAGACTATAAAAAAAAACAATTTCAGAAAATTACATTAATTTCTGAGACCAATAATTCTAATAAATATCCTTTTTGCCCAATTATTTTAGGAACTAACTTTATCGACCAGGTAAATTTATTAGATAAAAAAAATAATATTCAGATATCAAATGTGGCGTTTCCAATACTATTCTTACCCTTTGTTAGTAGAGCGTCAGAAATAATAGGAAAAAAGATTTTTTTAAAAATTGAGGAAAAAGAATTTTTATTAAATCTTAATCAATCAATTTATTCAAATTATTTAAAAAATGAAGTTTTAGAAATTTGCAATACAATTAATATTAGTTTTATAGAAAATAATAATTCTTTTAACGAAAATGAATGGAAAGAACTTTATAAATTATCAGAAGATACATTTGTTGAAGAAACTGAATCATTAAAAATTGGTGCAGCAGGCGCAGGATTAACCGACAATGATTGAAGATAATAACGAAGATAAAATAATAAAAAAAGAGCTAAATAACATTTGTGATGAATGTAAAAAAAAAGACAATAGCGTAACTGAAAATTTAATTCTCACAGGATATAAACTTTGTAAGTCTTGCAGAATATCAAAAACTTTGTTTCCAATTTAACTTATAGTGCTTATAGGCAAAGCATCCATTCTACTCATGACGAAAGAGATAGATAAAAATGCTATAATTAAAAAAGATAAAAAAACAATTCCAAATGCTTTAAAACTAGACTTTAGATTAAGAACTTGCTTTGTAGCAATTATTAGTGATGCAAAAATCCAAAATTGAGTCAAAAATATTATAGGAATAACAAAATCAGGCGTAACAGCAAAAAATCTTAATAAACCAGGTGCGTGAGCGTATCCTACAGCAACAAGTACTTTTTTAAATGTAACTCTAGTTTCTTTATCTGAGAATAGTTTAACTCCAACTACATAAATAAAAATTGACCAAACAAACCAAGTTAAAATTGCAGTTAATCCAGAAATACCTATAGATGTTTTAACTATTGAATTTGCAGCTACAGCTCCAGCAATTCCATCCAATATCATTATTAATCCAGCAAAATAAATTCCAGCTTCACCAAAAAATTTATTATTGCTATATAAATTTTTATCTAACTTTATTGAACTAAATATAATATTTAAAAATTGTGCAAACATGTCTTTAATTGAATATAGGGGAAATTAATCATTTCCCCTATTAAAAAGTTATTAACCTTTAACTACTTCTCTAGTATTTGCGTTAAAAGATTCTTTAAATGGTATATCAACAACAACTGCATCGACAGGTGTTCCAGCTGTTTCCGAATATTTAGCAGGTAAATGAACTTTGTATTTAGTGCCTACCTTACCTTTTGGGAAACCATTAGCATTTAGAGTTCCATCATAAGGAACATATCCCATTGCAATATTTTGTTTTTTTTCAGGGTGATACCAAGGAGATGTAATAAATCCTACTGGTTCTCCGCCATCAGCATTTGAAATTAACCAAAAATCTGGCGCATATTCTTCAATAGGTTTTCCTCCTAGTTCAAGTCCAACTAATTGAAGCTTATATGGTTTTTTTCCTGCTTTAATTTCAGCTCCCATTTTTTCTAGAGCTGCCTTACCTACGTAATCGGTTTTTTTATTCCATTCTCCTTTTCCTGATAATGAAACTTGATATCCAAGATTACACTGAAAAGGATTATGTTGTTGATCCATGTCTTGTCCCCATGAAAGAATACCTGCTTGTATTCTTCTATGATGAGCAGGAGCAATAACCATTAAATTATGTTTTTTTCCAGCTTCAAGAACAGCATTCCACATATCATCAGCATATAATGTTGCATTTCTTAAATATATTTCATATCCCGCCTCTCCTGAGAAACCAGATTGTGAAATAACACAACTTCTTCCAGCAACTTTTACTTCAGCTAAACCATAAAAAGGCATGTTATCTAAATCAACTTGATCACCAAGCAAATCTTGCATTAAAGCTTTTGATTTAGGACCTTGAATTTGCACAGGGCAAGCGTCAATTTCTTCAACAGTACAATTAAATCTTCCATCATGATTAACGCCCTGAAGATACATTCCAATATCAGAATCTGATAATGAAAACCAAAATTCATCTTTTGAAATTCTAAGAAGAATTGGATCATTTAAAACTCCTCCATAAGCATTACATAAAATTACATATCTTGCTCTCATAGGAGAAATTTTTGTTGCGTCTCTAGTAATTACATAATCAGTAAATTTTTCTGCATCTGGACCCTTAACTCTTATTTGTCTTTCAACAGCTACGTTCCACATTGTTACATGATTAACAATTGCATCATATTCCACCATCGCTCCACCATCTTCAGGTTTTACATATCCCCTTGGATGATAAATTCTATTATAAACAGTTGCCCTCCAGCAACCTGCTTGCATTGATAAATGCCAGTATGGTGATTTTCTTACTCTTGTTGAAATTAACATTTCAACTTTAGTAGGACCACTTTGTCTTAAGTTATATGGAACTTCTCGATCAGATTGATCAACTGAAGTTACATGTTTTAGTTTTGTATAGTCAAATTCATTAGACATATTTGTTCTCCATCAACCACTTGTTAGTTTCCTTCAAGCCGCCGAATGTATAAATGTGGAAGAAATCAGTATGCGATTTAACTTTCCCAATTAAGTCATTTGGGTCTTTAGGTTTCAATAAATCTAACGCCTTACTAAAATTAGATTTAAGAAAGTTTATGGAATTTTTTGCACCTACAATATTAGCAAACTTAATTAAGCTAGTGATTTTTAGTGGTCCAGTAATTCCAACATGAACTGGTACTGTTTGTTTAGAAATAAAGTCTACAATTAATTCAGGATCTAATAACCATTGAGTCACTATATAATCCGCATAAGGCTTTTTATCTTTCATAGCTTCTTCTAACTTTGAATCGGATATATCAGGACTCCCCTCTGGATGTCCAGCGATTCCTATCTTCATCTTCTCAAAATATCCTGTCTCTAAAAGTTGAATTGAGCTGTCGAATTTTCCTATTGGTTCTCTACTACCTCCAATAACCAAAGCTTGCTTTACACCCTCATTTTTACATCTATTAACAAAATCTTTTAGCTGGGCTTCATTTTCAATAGATCTAGCGGGAAAATGAGGTATTGGATTGAACCCTTTTTTGACTAGCTTAGCAGCTTGTTCTGAGGTTTCTTTATAGTCACCTCCAGGTAGCATAGTTACATACACATCCTTTAATGCTGGCAAAGTATCTAAATCAGTTTTAGGCCCAATTTCTAAAGAAAAATTCATTCAGGGATATTTATTTATTTTAAAAAGACTGTCTATAAAAATCGAAGAGACAAATTGTTCAGCTTATCTTTTTATTCCTCTATGCTTTTGTATTCTTCGACCATATTCTTGAGCAGCCCTGTCAAAAATTATCGCTAAAGCTACTATCGCTAAACCATTAAACAATCCTAGAGCCAAATATTGGTTTAAAACAGCTCTTAAAATAGGCACTCCCAAACCTTTTACACCAATCATAGAAGCAATAACAACCATTGCTAAAGCCATCATAATTGTTTGGTTAACACCTGCAAATACAGTTGGAAGAGCCAAAGGTATTTGTACAGTTCTTAATTTTTGTAATTTTGTTGCACCGAAAGCTTCGCTTGCTTCTATTGTTTCTTTATCTACTTCCCTTATACCTAAATTTGTTAACCTTATTATTGGTGGAACTGCATATATACAAATAGCTATTAAACCAGGAACTTTACCAATACCAAGCAACATAAGTATTGGAATTAAATAAACGAAACTTGGAATAGTTTGCATCATATCTAAAACTGGCAATATTGTTCTTTCAGCCCTGTTAGATCGAGCCATTATAACACCCATAGGTATACCAATGGCCATACATATGATTACGCATACAGTTATGATTGCGACTGTAGCCATGCAATCTTTCCACATTCCAAAGTAACCGATTAAAAAGAATGATATTGCTGCACCTAAAACAAGTTTCCAACTTTTTGATGCAATCCATGCTAAGCCACAAATTATACCTATTATTATTGGCCATGGAGAATTGATCATCAACTTCTCTAACCATACTAAAAAATATAATAATGGATCAAAAAATGATTCTATACCATCTCCATATGCTCTTGAAAAATCTCTAAAAGCGAAATCGATACTTTTTCTAAATTCAGCAAGTGCCGAACGCTCCATAACAGGAAACTTAGTAAAAAATTCCATTAAATTCCTAAAAAATTAACGAGCCTATTTAGTAATAGGCTCGTCAAATAATTTATATTTTAAAGACCAGCTTTGATTTTTTTCTTAGCTGATGAAGATACCCATTTACCCCATAGGTCTTCATGCTTTTTCAAAAACTCAACTGCTGCATCTGAACCTTTTGCTTGATTGTCTGCCATGTATACAAGCATTCCGTTCATAATATCACCAGGATAAGTACGTTTTTCAACATATGCTACAGCTTCTTTTCCACCTTTGTCTACGAAGCTTTTAGTAATAAGTGAATTTACTTCTGATTTTGTCCAAGCAGTCTGTTTTGGATTTGCACACTCACCAGCTGGTTTCATTATGCAATTGTCCCAGTTATCTCTTCCAGCAAAATCTACACCGAAAGGAACTGGAATTAATCCATACTTTCCAACCATTGAAGTTGGATTCCAGTAATAACCAAACCAAGGTTTTCCTGAATCTGATGCTTTAGAAATAGTACCATCTAAACCTGCAGCAGAACCTGGATCAATTAAAGTCCAACCTTTTTTCTCCATTTCGTAAGCAACAAATAGATTTGCATTAGCTAGCTGACATCCCCATCCAGCAGGGCAACCAACAAAAGCTCCTTTAGAAGGATCTTCTTTGTCAGGAAACCACTCAGGGTGCTCTAATATTTCAAGAGCTGTCATTCCTTTTATCTGCGGATACTTTTCAACAGTTCCAGGAGTTATCCACCAACCTTCTCCAAGGCCAGTAATCGGAGCTTTATTCGCCACGAATATTCTTTTCTCACTTACTGCTACTTTTAAAGGTTCATAAACAGCATTTGCCCATTGCTCTGGGTTCATGTCTGGTGTTCCTTTATCATTCATTGAAGTAAAAGTTGGCATAGTTGCACCAGGCACTAATTCAACCTCACAACCATATCCTTTTTCTAAAATGATCTTATCTACGTTAGCCATTAATTCAGCTGACGCCCAGTTTTGCTCTGCAATAACTAGCTTTCCACATCCTGCATTAGCAACACCACTAAATGAAGTGAAACCTAAAACTACAAGAGCTGAAAGAATTATATTTTTTATTTTCATTATTTATTTCCCTTTTAATTAATTAAAGCAACATCAGAACATATTGAAAAAAAAAATGCAAATGTATTTCAACTATCAGTTGTAGACAAAATGTTTTTGCAAAGGTTTTAATTTAAATTTAAGATTTAAAATTGGGTTTATGAAAAAAGATTTAATAACAAGACTTAATGAAGGACCTGTACTTTGTGCAGAAGGATATCTTTTTGCGATGGAAAGAAGAGGATATTTGTCAGCTGGAGGGTTTGTTCCAACAGTAGTTTTAGAAAATCCTGATGTAGTTACTCAATTACATAGAGAATTTATCAGAGCAGGATCTGATGTCGTTCAAGCGTTTACTTATTATGGTCATAGAGAAAAATTGAGAATTATAGGAAAAGAAGACTTACTTGAACCAATGCAGAAAAATGCTCTTAAAATTGCAAAAGATGCTGCAGCTGAATTCAAAGATTTAGATTTAATGGTATGTGGTGATGTTGCTAATACAAATATTTTTGATCCAAAGGACAGATCAACATTTAAAGAGTGTCAAAAAATGTATGAAGAACAAGTAAGATGGGCAAAAGAAGCTGAGGTTGATTTTATTGTAGCAGAAACAATTAATTGGGTTGATGAAATGAAAATTGCTCTAAAAGCTATTAAGGATGAAGGTTTAATAGCAGTTGCAAACTATGCAATACCAAGAGGCGATTTAACTAGAGACGGACACACTGCTGAAGATGCTTGTAAAATAATTGAAGAACTTGGTGCAGATGTTGT
>CACEMT010000019.1 GCA_902560685.1 uncultured Pelagibacteraceae bacterium
TACACCCTAATTTATTTAAAATCATAACCGCTATACTTCCAACTCCACCAGACGCACCGGTTACGATTACATTTTCAACTTTATCTCCAAGTAGAAGTTCTTCTCTTGCAGTTTTTGTTGTGAAAGAACATGATAATGCTGTAAGCCCAGCAGTTCCTAAAATCATCGCTTGCCTTGAAGTTAATTCTTTTGGTTTTTTTACTAAAAAATCTCCATTTACTTTTGTATATTGAGAATAGCCCCCATAAAAAATTTCTCCAACTCTCCAACCAGTTGATATTATTTCATCACCAGGTTTAAAATTATCATTTTGGCTTTCCTCTACTTTACCTGAAAAATCTATTCCTGGTATATGTGGAAATTCTTTAACTAATCTTGCGCCATTTTTTAATATTAAAGCGTCTTTAAAATTTAATCCTGAATATTCAACTTTAACTAAAACATCTCCGTGTTTTAAAAAAGTTTTATCAATAGATTTTATCTCTCTATTAAAATTTTCACCTTCTTGGTTGAGAACCAAAGCCTTGAAACTATCTGACATAAGTCATTTAAACTTTATTTTGCGATAAATCTCAAGTATCTATTCTGGTAGCTTAAATCTTCTTTGAATTTACCTAAATAATAATTGGTAACTGTTGTAGCTTGTTCTTTTTTAATTCCCCTCATAGTCATACACTGGTGAGTTGAATCTATACTTACTGCAACACCTTTTGCGTCCAGTGACTCCATTATTGTTGTTGCAATTTGCATTGTAAGTCTTTCTTGAGTTTGTAGTCTTTTAGAAAAAACTTCAACTACTCTTGCTAACTTACTTAAACCAACGACTCTATCTTTTGGAATATACGCTACATGAGCTACGCCTATGATTGGTGCCATATGATGTTCACAGTGACTTTGAACTGATATATTTTTTTGAATTACCATATCGTCATATCCATTTACGTCACCAAAGGTCTTACTTAAAATTTCTTTAGGATCTTCTTTGTATCCTTTAAAATATTCCTTAAATGCTTTTGTGACTCTTTTAGGTGTTTCTAATAATCCTTCTCTTGAAGGGTCTTCTCCTATCCATTGTAAAATTTTTACAAATGCTTCTTCAGCTTCTTTATCCGAGATAGAGTCTATCTTCTTCTGATTTTCATTTTTAACTAATTTCATGACGTGCTTTTATATATATAAATCCTTAAATTTAAAATATTTAATATATTCTCTAATATGTTAGATAAACAATATTATATGTTTAAAAAGAGAGAAAATGTCGCTGATATAGAAGAAGGAAGCTTATTATCACCTAAATTTGATAATGATGGCCTTATACCAGTGGTTACAACATGTTCTAAAACTAAAGAAATTCTTATGCATGGTTATATGAATGTGGAAGCTTTAAAATTAACAATAGAAACTAAAGAAGCGCATTATTGGAGTAGGTCTAGAAAACAAATTTGGCACAAAGGAAAGACAAGCGGGTTTGTTCAAAAAATTAAAGAGATTAGAATTGATGATGATCAAGACTCAGTATGGTTATCTGTTGATATAGGAGATGGTGCAAGTTGTCATGTTGGTTATCGTTCATGTTTTTATAGATCTGTACCTTTAGGAAAAATTGACAATGCAAGACAAATAGAAATGAAGTTTGAGGAAAAAGAAAAAAAGTTTGATCCAAAAAAGGTTTACAAAGATGAACCAAATCCAACAAAGATTTAATGTCAGATAGACAAAAAAATGTTCTAGGTGAAGATTTAGAAGAATGTTCTAAAGATCCTATGACAGGTTGGTTTAGAGATGGCTGCTGCAATACTGATGAGAATGATCATGGATTGCATACTGTTTGTGTAAAAGTTAATAATGAATTTTTAGAATGGTGCAAGGAAGCGGGTAATGATTTGATTACTCCTCATCCTGAATTTGGTTTTCCTGGGCTAAAGGATGGAGATAATTGGTGTGTATGTGCTGGATGGGTTGCTAGAGCAATTGAAGCAGGGAAAGGTTGCTCTGTTTATTTAAAAAGAACTCACGAAAATACTCTTAAAGTTGTTCCTATTGAAAAATTAAAAAAATTAGCCATAGACCTTTCGTAATTACATATTTCCATATTTAGGGCCCCCTCCTCCTTCAGGAGTAACCCAATTAATATTTTGAGAAGGCTCTTTAATATCACAGGTTTTGCAGTGAATACAATTTTGAGAATTTATTACAAACTTTTTTAAATTATTTTCTTCCTGTATTTCATAAACTCCTACTGGACAATATCTTTGTGCAGGTTCATCGAATTTTTCAAGTGTATAGCTTATGGGAAGATTGTGATCTTTTAATTTTAGATGTACAGGTTGATTGTCAGCATGATTAGTTCCTGTAAGGTATACTGAGCTAGTTTTATCAAAGGTTATTACATTGTCTGGTTTGGGATAATCTATCTTAGGCATTTCATTTGCAGGTTTTAAAGAATCATGATCAGCATGTTTATGTTTAAGTGTAAATGGTAATTTTCCTCTAAATAAAATTTGATCGATACCAGTAAAAATTATTCCTAAAATCAAACCCCAGCTAAAACTTGGTTTAACATTTCTTGCTTCAAATAGTTCTTTATAGACCCAGCTTTTTTTAAATTTATCTTCATAAGAAGATAAACTTATATTTTCTTTTAAATTTTCAATAATTGTTTCAGCTGCAATCATTCCACTTTTCATTGCAGTATGAGAGCCTTTAATTTTTGGCATATTTAATGTACCTGCATCGCAACCTACTAATAACGCACCCGGCATATACATTTTTGGTAAGCTTTGAAAGCCTCCTTCAATAAGAGCTCGAGCCCCATAAGAAATTCTTTTTCCCCCTTCAATTATCTTTTTTATTGCTGGATGTGTTTTGAATCTTTGAAATTCATCAAAGGGTGATAAATGTGGATTTTGATAATCTAAACCAATTACATAGCCTAAGAAAACCTGCTTATTTTCTGCATGATACACAAAGCTTCCTCCATAAGTATTATTATCTAATGGCCATCCAGCTGTATGCATTACCATTCCTTCTTCGTGTTTTTCTTCATTAATTTCCCATATTTCTTTAAAACCTATTCCATATTGTTGAGGATCTTTTCCTTTATTTAATTCAAATTTATTAATCAGTTGTTTTCCTAAATGTCCTCTGCATCCTTCTGCAAACACAGTTACTTTTGCGTGTAATTCCATACCTGGTTCAAAACTGTCTTTCTTATTTCCTTCTTTATCGAGACCCATATCTTGAGTTGCAACTCCTTTAACTGAACCATCATCGTTATATAAAATTTCACTTGCAGGAAAACCTGGAAATATTTCTACACCTAAAGCTTCAGCTTGCTCAGCTAACCATCTACATAAATTAGCTAAACTAATTATATAATTTTTATGATTTTGTTGGACTTTAGGAAGTAACCAAGTGGGCCAACTCAATGATTTTGTTTTACCTAAAAAAAGAAATTTTTCTTTAGTAACTTTAGTTTTAATTGGAGCATTTAATTCTTTCCAGTTAGGAATTAATTCATCTAAGGCTTTAGTTTCAAAAACATTGCCTGATAATATATGTGCACCTACTTCAGATGCTTTTTCTAATAGGCAGACATTAATATCTGGATTTAACTGCTTTAACTTAATAGCAGTTGAAAGACCTGATGGTCCGCCACCTACGATGACTACATCGTATTCCATCACTTCTCTGGACATAATATTATTTTTTTACAGTATTTGTTATTTTTGTATAGTGTTTAATTTGTTCAATTCTTCTAAAAATTGGGGAAGAGCTTCAAACAAATCAGCTTCTAAGCCATAATCAGCAACACTAAAAATTGGTGCTTCACCATCTTTGTTAATAGCGACAATAATTTTACTTTCTTTCATTCCTGCTAAGTGCTGAATAGCTCCTGAAATTCCAACAGCAATATATAAATCTGGTACAACAACTTTTCCTGTTTGTCCCACTTGATGATCATTAGTTATATATCCTGCATCAACCGCTGCTCGTGATGCACCAATTGCAGCATTTAGTTTATCTGCAATAGCAGTAATTAATTTAAAATTATCTCCACTACCCATTCCTCTGCCACCAGAAATTACAACTCTAGCAGTTCCAAGTTCAGGTCTGTCAGATTTTACTTCTTCCCTTTTAATAAATTTAGTTAAATCTGAAGCCTCAGCTTTTTCAGCTTTTATAATTTCAGCAGTTCCTCCAGTTGTTGGGGCTGGATCAAAAGATGTTGGTCGAATAGTTATACATTTTTTTGCATCTGTACTTTTTACTGTTGCAAATGCATTTCCTGCATAAATTGGTCTTAGGAAAGTATCAGCTGATATTACTTTTATAATATCGCTCACTTGAGATGTATCTAATAGTGCTGCAATTCTTGGCATTAAATTTTTACCAAAAGTATTAGCTGAACAAATAATATGTGAATAGTTTTCTGAATTTTTCATCACTACAGGAGTAAAATTTTCGGGTAAATAATTCTCATAAACTGCGTCATCTACATGAATTACTTTTTTTACATTAGGAATCTCAGATATAGATTTTACTACTGCTTCACAAGAATGTCCTATTACTAAAACGTGTAAATCTTGATCAATTTGTGATGCTGCTGTAATAGCGTTCAAAGTGAACGGTTTAATTTCTTTGTTGTTATGTTCTGCTATTAGTAGTGCTGACATTATATTACTTTTGCCTCATTTTTTAATTTTTGAACAAGTTCTTCAACGCTAGCTACTTTAATTCCTGCTTTTCTTTTCGGTGGTTCCTCAACTTTAATTTGTTCTATTCTTGGTTTTGTATCAACTCCTAGATCAGAAGCATTAATTTGTTCTAAAGGTTTTTTCTTTGCTTTCATTATATTTGGTAATGAAGCATATCTTGGTTCATTTAATCTTAAATCGCATGTCACTATTGAAGGTATGTTTGTCTCAATAGTTTCTAAACCTTCATCAACCTCTCTTGTAACTTCTAAAGATTTATCTTTAACTTCTATTTTTGATGCAAATGTTGCTTGTGGCCAGTTAAGTAACGCGGCTAACATTTGGCCAGTTTGATTGCAATCATCGTCAATTGCTTGTTTTCCCATAAATACTAAATCAGGTTTTTCTTTTTCTACAATCTTCTGTAAAATTTTTGAAACAGCTAACGGTTCAATTATTCCATCTACTTTAACATGAATTCCTTTATCGGCTCCTACGGCTAAAGCTTTTCTAACAGTCTCTTGTGCTTTATCTTCACCAATTGTAACTGCAACAACCTCTTTTGCTTTGCCTGACTCTTTTATTTTAACAGCTTCTTCAATTGCATTATCATCTGGAGGATTGGTTGACATTTTGACATTGTCTGTGACAACGCCTGTGCCGTCTTCTTTAACTCTTACTTGCACGTTGTAATCAATAACTCTTTTAACTGCTACTAAAATTTTCATTATGCTCTCAGTAAATCATTTTTTGGATCGTAAGGACTTTCATCTAAAATAGTAGCATCATACATTTTTCCAAGAATATCAATTTTCAATTTTTGTCCTGTTGTCGCAACTTCTGGCTTAACCATTCCTAAAGCAATAGATTTGTTTAATCTAAATCCAAAATCACCACCTGTTGCTCTACCAACAACTTTATCTTTATCATATATGGGATTATTACCAAGTACGTCAGCATCTGTTACATTGTGAACTTCAAGTGTTACCAATTTATTGTTGAAACCTTTTTCTCTCCATTTATTTAATGCTTCTAGACCTATAAATTTTCCTTTGTTTGGATGAATAAATCTATCCAAACCTGATTCGTATGGCGAATACTCAATGGAAAGTTCTGTGCCAACCAGTTTGTATGATTTTTCAACTCTCAAACTGTTCATCGCTCTTATTCCGTAAGGCTTAAGACCCAAATCTTTTCCAGCTTCCATAAGCTTATCAAAAATATGATTTTGATACTCAATTTGATGGTGAAGTTCCCAGCCCAGTTCTCCAACAAAATTTACTCTCATTGCAGTACATGGAGCATAACCAATATCAACTTGTTTAGAACTCAGCCATTTAAAATTTTCATTTGAAAAATCGTCTTTTGAAACTCTTTGCATTAGTTCTCTAGCCTTTGGTCCTGAAACTACAAGAACACCCATACTATTAGTTAAATTTTCAAATTGAACACTTCCATCTTTTGGCATCCATTTTAATATCCAATCATGATCTAATCTTTGAAATGCTCCCGCTGATACAAGATAAAAACAATTCTCAGCTTCTTTCATTATTGTAAATTCTGAATGAACTCCACCTTTTGTATTTAAAGCATGACACAAATTAATTCTTCCAATTTTTTTAGGAAGTTTATTGGCAACTAAATAGTCTAAAAATTCTTCTGCACCCGGCCCTTTTATTCTACATTTAGCAAAGGCCGACATGTCAAGTAAACCCACGTTTTCTTTTACATTTTTGCACTCTTTTTCTACTGCTTTAAACCATCTTGATCTTCTAAATGACCAGTCATCTTTTTGTTCCATTCCGTCCGTTGCAAAGAAGTTTGGTCTTTCCCATCCAAACTTTTGACCAAACACAGCTCCAAGATTTTTCATTCTTTCGTAACAAGGAGCAGTTCTCAAAGGTCTGGCAGCTGGTCTTTCTTCGTCTGGAAAATGAGTTATAAAAACATGACTATAGGCTTCTTCATTTTTTTCTTTTAAGTAAGTTTTAGAACAATAGTCACCATACCTCCTTGGTTCAACGCCAAGCATATCAACTGTTGGTTCTCCATCAACTATCCATTCTGCCAATTGCCATCCAGCACCTCCTGCTGCAGTAATTCCAAAACTATGACCTTCGTTAATCCAAAAATTTTTTAATCCCCAAGCTGGACCAACAATTGGATTTCCATCTGGTGTATAACAAATTGCACCATTATAAACTTTTTTAACTCCAACCTCTCCAAAGGCCGGAACTCTATGTATCGCGCCTTCAATATGTGGTGCAAGTCTATCTAAATCTTCTTGAAATAATTCATACTCGGAATCTTTTGAAGGTCCATCAACATAGCAGGCTGGAGCTCCGTCTTCATAAGGCCCTAATATTAATCCACCAGCCTCTTCTCTCATATACCATCTGCTATCACTATCTCTTAAGACTCCCATTTCAGGTAATCCTTCTTTTTTTCTTTTTTGAATTTCTGGATGAGGTTCAGTTACAATGTACTGGTGCTCAACTGGGATAACAGGTATATCTAATCCAACCATTTTTCCAGTTTGTCTAGCAAAATTTCCTGAACAAGAAATAATATGCTCACATTCGATTGTTCCTTTATCTGTTTCTACTACCCATCCATCTTTTGTTTGCTTCATTCCAATGACGGTAGTATTTCTATAAATTTCTGCTCCTCTATTTCTTGCACCTGTCGCAAGTGCTTGAGTTAAATCAGCGGGTTGAATATATCCATCTTCAGGATGTTGTATTGCTCCAACTAAATCTGAAGTATTACATAATGGCCAAATTTCTTTAACTTGATCAGGTGTTAAAAATTTTACATCAACACCTATTGTTTGTGCTACACCAGCATACTGATGATATTCATCCATTCGATCTTTGGTACTTGCTAGTCTGATATTAGATACAACACTAAATCCAACATTTTGTCCTGTTTCTTTTTCTAATGTTTTGTAAAAATCAACAGCATATTTATGTAGCTGTCCAACTGAATAACTCATATTAAATAATGGAAGCAGTCCTGCTGCATGCCAGGTAGAACCTGAGGTTAGTTCTTTTCTTTCAACTAAGACTACATCTGACCAACCTTTTTTTGCTAAATGATAGAGTGCACTTACACCTACAACTCCGCCACCAACAACAACTACTTTAGTTTTAGATTTCATAAAAGCGATTCCTACTAAATTTTTTTTACTACTTAAACAAAAATCTATCTTATATCGATGAGCCTAAAGATACAGGCTGGGAAACTGCTGTCGTTAACCAACAATCTTTGAGGGGTCCATCTGAATTATATTTCTCCACCATCCACCTGAATTTGTAGTAGTTTTTCCCTTCACCTAAGATGGTTACCTCATAAGAAGCCAGTGAATCTGTCGTTTTTATTTCTACTATATTGTGATCAATATGATTAAGGAGCATTTTATAAGATTCGCTACTCAATAAAGTTTTGAACCTTTCTAGGGGACCAGTAAATTTTTTATTATTTGGGTGAGCAAACTCCCATGTTTGTTCTATTCCAGCATTTTTGAAAGGATCATCATTCTTTTTTAGACTTCTAAGCTGAATTTTTACAACTTGATATGGCTCAATTCCATTATTAGGTTTAATTATATCAGCTGGTGCAGTTACGATAAACATAATAGCAAAAACAAAAATCAGTATTAAGTAAATTAGGCCGTACAGAAAATATTTAAAATATTTTTTCATAAATTTAATGCTGTACTTTTAACATCTTCTAAAAATTTTTTTCTTTTTTCTGCTGAGACAAATGGTACCGCAAAATATCTTTTATAAATTACATCAGTTATTCCGCATATATTAAATACACCTCTTCTCAATCTTTTTGTGGGCATATTTAAAAAAAAAGTCCTAATTGCAAATTGTGGCGATCCATAAGTACAAAAGACAATTGCTTTTTTTCCTTTAAGATTTCCAATTGGATAACCATAATTTCCAAATAACTTTTTAAATTTAAATGCCCAGGGTGGTGCTAGTACTTTATCTATCCAGCCTTCTACAATAGCTGGCATTCTAAAATTCCAAATTGGTGCAATTAAAACAATGACATCTGACTTTTCTATTCTTTTTTGATGATCAGTTACAATTTGATCTGGTTCTTCACCTGCAAAAACTGGATTAAACTTTTCTTTATATAGGTCAACACTATCTACTTCATTTCCATTTTCATTTGCTGTTTTTATAAATGTATCTCTTATTGCTGCATTAAATGATTTTTCATTATAATGTCCATATACTAAAAAAATCTTTGTCATTTATTCCATATACTATTCAATTTTTTCTCTCTGCCGCAAGCTTTCTTGTATCTAAGATAATTTAAAAATTTTTTCCTGTAATAATCTTGATGATAATTTTCAGCATTATAGAATTTATCAAATTTTATTACGTAAGTTACTACTTTTTTTTTAAATTTTTGTTCAATTTTTCTCTTACTTTTGTTTATTAATTTTCTCTGTTCATCGTTTTTAAAAAAAGCAACAGATCTGTAGCTATATCCTTTATCACAAAACTGACCTACGGCATCAAAAGGATCAATATTTATCCAAAAATGATCTAATATTTTATCATAGCTTACAATGTTTTTATCATAAATTATTTCTATGGTTTCGAAATGCCCAGTATTAGAGTAAGTAACTTCTTCATAAGTAGGATTTTTAGTTGAACCTCCAGAATATCCTGAAATAACTTTAGAAACTCCCTCAAACTTTTCAAAAGATTCTTCCATACACCAAAAGCAGCCACCTGCAAAATATGCTTTTTCTAAATCTTGAGCAAATAATGATGTTTGAAATAATAAAATGAAAAATAAAATTTTTTTCACTAATTTTTAAGTAATGGAAATACTGGGTTAGATTTTTGAAATAATTTTTGGTATTCCTGTTTAATACATTTGTTTTCTATGTATTTTATATTAGCTTTCTCAGAAATTTTTTTAGCTTCTTCATGCTTAATACCATACTGCAACCACAAGGTTTTAGCTCCAATCTTAACAGCTTCTTTTGCAAAACCAGGTGTTTCTTTTGATGGTCGGAATATATCAACTATATCTATTTTTTCAGAAATTTTATCTAAACTTTCAACAACAGTTTCTCCGTTTATAACTTCCCCTTTTGCAAAAGGATTAACGGGTATTACTTTATATCCAAAATCTTGCATATATTTCATCACAACATTGGCTGGTTTTCTTTTTAAATTTTTAGGATCCTCTCCTTTTTTTTCAGAGCTTACTCCAATCATTGCAATTGTTTTTGAATTTTTAAGAATATCTTTTATTTGATCATCCTTCATTTATTTTTCCATTTAGGTTTTCTCTTATTTAAAAACGCTGATATTCCCTCGTGAGCATCTATAGACATCATGTTTAAAGTCATCATCTTACTTGTATATGCATAAGCTTTTCTTAAAGGCATTTCTAATTGTTTGTAAAATGCTTGCTTTCCAATTTTTATTGTTAAATTTGATTTTGAAGCAATTGTTTTTGCAACCTTTAAGACTTCTTTATTGAGATTTAATTTTGAAAAACAATCATTAATCAATCCTATTTCTTTTGCATAATTAGCATTTATAGGTTCGCCGGTTAAAAGCATTTTCATCATTCTTTTTCTGCTAATTTTTCTACTAACAGCAACCATTGGTGTACTACAAAATAATCCAATATTAACTCCAGGTGTAGCAAATGTAGCATCTTTAGTGCTGTAAGCTAAATCACAACTTGTTGCTAGTTGACATCCAGCTGCATAAGCAGCTCCATGCACTTTTGCAATAACTGGTTTTCTTCCTTCAACTATTTGAAGCATCAACTTTGAACAAAGATTAAATAGTTTAAGATATTTTGATCTTTTCTTTAAACTTTTTACTTCTTTTAAATTATGACCCGCGCTAAAACCTTTTCCAGCGCCTTCTAAAATTATTACTTTAGTAGTGTTATCTTTATCAAGTTTTTTGAAAGTATTTAAAAGAGATCTTAAAGTTGCAAAAGATAATGAATTATAAGTTTTTGGATCATTGATTGTTATGTTTTTTATTCCATTACCTAAATTTTTGACCAAAATAACCATAATATTTTATTACTATCATTTTCTTATTT
>CACEMT010000020.1 GCA_902560685.1 uncultured Pelagibacteraceae bacterium
CATTAAGAGAAAAAAGAGAAGATTATTCGGGACTACAAGAAAGAATAGACAAGCTAAAACAAAAATACCAATTAATTAGAGATCAAAAAATTAGAGAAAGAGTAGAGGCTCTTGGAGTAAATGTACAAGAGGGAGATGATAGAGAAACTTTATTAGAAAAAGAGAAAAATTATACTTTAGAAAGACAGAAAATTGAAAATGCGTTAGAAAGTTTTTATAGAAGTGCAAATAGTTTAGTTTTTCAATTGAATAAAAGACATATTACAAGAAATATGTCTATATTTAGATGTATTGATAGAAGATTTGAAAATGGAGAAGTTTATATTAAATGGGATGAGGTTCCAGATGATGAATGGTTAATATTAATTTATATTAAAGATAACTCTCCAAACAAAGGAATTGTTATTGAAGATAAATCAAATCCAGAAAAAAATGTTTCAAACGAATTTAAACCAAGCGAAATATTTAAGGCATCTGATATGATGGTAGACTCTCTTACTCAATTACTTGAAAGAGAGAGATCAAAAAAAGACAATTAAAATATAATTTTTTAGTCATTAACGTAAACAGAAACACCTCTATTATTTATATCTACATCAAATTTTTTATGTAAAGGAGGAAATGCTCTTTGAGAACAGTCTAATCTATCACAAGTCCTGCAAGATACCCCGACTGGAATTTCTGATTTTTTATCATGTATATCTAAATTTTCTGTATACACAAAATCTTTTGCATATTTAGCTTCGCAGCCAAGTCCAATTGATAACATACTTTTTTTTTGACCATATCTTCCAATTCCTTTTTCTACAGTTCTGGCTATACATACATACTTCTCTCCGTTTGTCATTTTGCTTACAGCAGCCTGGATTACTCCTGGTCTAGAAAATGCTGAATAAACATTCCATCTTGGGCAAGCTCCCCCATATCTTGGAATTTCTATACCTGATAGAGAGAACCTTTTTGAAATATTTCCTGCAACATCTACTCTTAAAAAATGAAAAGGCACTCCTGGTAAGTTTGGGTCATTTAAACAAGTTACCCTATGAGTAACTTGTTCAAATGAAGTAGCAAATGTATTTTGTAACAATTCTAAATCATATTTTAATTTTTTACATTCTGTATGAAAAAGTTTATAAGGCATTAAAATTGCTGCCCCACAATAATTTAGTAATGCTACTTTAGTTAATTTTTTAGATTCTTCCGATGGAAAGTTAAAAGTTTCAAGAAGTCTATTAATTTCATCTATAGACCCTTCTTGAACAATTTGTGCAGCAGCATGTAGTTTTTTTGTTTCAAGAGAAAGATAATCTGACAATATAAGTTCTTTATTTTTTTTGTTAAAAATTTTTGAAAATGGTTTTCCATCTTCAGGAATTACATCTTTTACAGTAATGTCATATTCAGATTTTAAAAATTTGCAAAGAGCTATATATCTAGTTCTATTATTTTGCTTTACTTCATCAAATATTTTATTTGCAAAATCTTCTAATTTTGGAAAATAATTTTTGTTTTCTTGCAAAAAGTCAGATATAACCTCTCCAGGAAATGAACTTTTTCTGCTATCAACAATTTTTCCTGATAATTTTTCTATTTTATTAACTAGTTCGTGATCCTTTTTTTTTAAAATATCTCCAAGTCTTATTAAGGCTCTACCAATTTTTGGATTAGTATTAGCTAAATCTTTTACTTCAGGACCCAAGATGTCTAAATCATCAAACAATTTATCGTCAAGTAATTCTGATAAATTATTTGCTAAGTTTATGTCAGATTTTATAGCTAAATCAGAGACTTCAATTTTTAATTCTTGACAAATTTTTAAAAGTAAATCAGCATCAATTTTTCTTTTTCCACCCTCAATTAAAGTTAAGTAACTTGGGGAAATATTGAGTTTTTCAGCCAACTTGTTAGCTTGAATTCCTAATTGACGTCTAAATCCCTTTATTTTTGGACCAATTTTTAGATCTAATTGACTCATTTTTACTATTTGTAAATATTGTAAATTTAAATTTACAAAAAATTTCCTTTATTTACAGTTAAAATAGCATTTTTTATTGTATTTGTAAATATTGTAAATTATTAAGTTTACATGGATAAAAAATTAACAAATATAAACGAAAAAAGCTTACAGATTACTAATCATCAAGATTGTTCTGAATACAAAAGCAAACCGATCTATCTAAGAGACGACCATTGCGACTGGGGATCAAGCGGCATGAATGAATTCACAGAGCAATTTAGCGACAATAGTTAATTTTAATCTTCTAGCTAATAAAATCACAAAAGGACGAAATAAAAATGTCAGCTGAGAACGTTTCATACGACTTAAAAAGATTTGCAGGAATTAAACGTGATTATAAACCTGAGGAAATAGAGAGACTTAGAGGCTCAATTAAAATTGAATATTCTTTATGTAAACAGCAATCAATAAAGTTATGGAACTTATTAAACTCCGAACCTTATGTAAATACCTTGGGATCTTTATCGGGAAATCATGCGGTTCAACATGCAAAAGCAGGATTAAAGGCAATTTATTTAAGCGGATGGCAAGTTGCTGCGGATGCTAATAGCGCCGGTGAAATGTATCCAGATCAATCATTATATCCATATGATAGTGCGCCAAAATTAGTTGATTCTATGAATAACGCTCTAATAAGAGCAGATCAAATTCAACATATGGAAATTCAAGACGGTGATATGAAAAAAGAAAATAAAGTTGATTACATGTTGCCAATTATTGCAGATGGTGAAGCTGGATTTGGAGGACCTCTAAACGTTTTTGAACTTGCAAAAAAATTTATTAAAGCTGGAGCAGCTGGAGTTCATTTTGAAGATCAATTAGCAAGCGAAAAAAAATGTGGTCACATGGGTGGAAAAGTTTTAGTTCCAACTGGCACAATGATAAAAAATTTAAAGGCTGCTAGACTTGCAGCTGATATTGCTGATGTTCCATTAATTATTCTAGCTAGAACAGATGCTAATGCAGCAAAATTAATTACAAATGATCATGATGAAAATGATAAACCTTTTTTAACAGGCGAAAGATCACCAGAGGGTTTTTATTATGTAAAATCGGGAATAGAGCAGGCAATTTCAAGAGGCTTAGCTTATGCTCCATATTCAGATTTAATTTGGTGTGAAACAGCAACTCCAAACCTCGAAGAAGCTAAAAAATTTGCCGACGCAATTCATAAAAAATTTCCAGGAAAACTTCTTGCTTATAATTGTTCACCTTCATTTAATTGGAAAAAACATTTATCCGATGCAGAGATTGCTTCATTCCAAGAAGAAATAAGTAAAATGGGATATAAATTTCAATTTATTACTCTTGCTGGATTTCATACACAAAATATTGCAATTTTTGAACTTGCAGAAAAATATAAAAAAGAAGGTATGACTGCCTACTCAAGAATTCAACAACAAGAATTCGCACGTGAGAAAGACGGCTACACAAGTGTTAAACATCAAAGAGAAGTTGGAACTTCGTACTTTGATGCAGTATCAAATACTATTAGTTCCGGAAAAAGCTCAACCACAGCCATGGATGGTTCAACAGAATCTGAACAATTTTAATTAGATTTTAGTTTTTGAATTTGATCCCAAGCTGAGTTTATAGCTCTCATTTTATTTTTACTTTCATCAATTACTTCCTGGGGCACACCTTTACTTATTAATAAATCTGGGTGGTTTTCTTTACTTAGTTTAAGATATTTTTTCCTTATTGATTGAAGATCATCATCAGGATTACTTTCTAAAACAATATAAGGATTGAGTTTGTCGGATCCTTTCCTGCTCTCTCTAACACTATTAAATTGAACTTCAGTTAGACCAAATATTTTAGATATATTCTCTATCATTGCTAACTCTGATGGACTTACATCTCCATCTGCTTCTGCAATATAAAATAGAATATTGATTACCTCTTCCAATACATTTATGTTGCCTTTGTAAATTTGAGCAATTTGTTGAGCATAAGGTTCATATCCAGTACTTTCTTCTTTAGCTTTATTAAAAATTTTTCCAACTTGATCTATTTCATTTTCAGGTATTTTAAGCTTATCTTTAACAGCAACCAATTCTTCTCGACTAACATTGCCATCTGCTTTACTAAGTTTTGCAGACAAAACAATTAAAGATAGAGCAAATATTTGTTGAGGTTGGGCAAAAGCTCCAAAACCTCCTCTAGATCTTGCTCTAGAAATTTTTCCACCAACTAGGGAGCCTAAAAGCATTCCAAAAGGTCCTCCTAATGAAAAACCTATCATTCCGCCAATTAAACTTCCCCAGATAGACATATGATTAATTTTTAATATAATTTAAATTTAATATGTTCACAACAACTATAGTTTTATTTGTTTTGTATTTAATATACCGATGGTCCATAGCATGGATAAACTATTATAATCGTCTTGATAAAAGATTTGGAATGTCTGTGTGGAGGTACAGTTATGATTATCATGTTGCTGGCAAGAGAGATGTTTCCTTTTTAGATGATAAAAAATTTGTTTTGCTTAGAAGAAAAAGAAATAGAGCAGTCACATTTATGTATTTTATTTTCTTTCTTTCTTTTATAGTTTTTATGTCTTTTATGAATCAATTACTATTAAGAATATTAAATTAATTTATTCATAATTTTTTAATCTATATTCCCAGTTTCCCAGTCTATTATATTTTACTTTAAAAATTATACCTTTATTTGGTTCTAACCAAATATCAAAATCTAATTTTTTATCATCTGGTAAATCTTCAGTTGATTTAAGCTTAAATTGAGAAAGTTTTATTTTTTTATTTTTATATTCTACCTGATCTTCATTAGTAAATTTGACCTCTTGTTTTTTTATACTTCCTGATAAAGGACTTATTTGAGTTTTTGTTTCTAAAATTTTAGCATTCCACCAATTTCCAATTATATTTTCCTGGTTTGCTTCACCAACATATGAAGAACCATTGATAATAAATTTATTTTTATTTTTATCATAAGTTAATTTTACAAATTTTTTTTTATCATTTTGCGATGTTGAAGACTCAAAAGATAAAAGCTTATCTTTTTCATATATTTCTTTAGATTTACTATTTATCGTAAAAACATTAATACCAAACATTTCAACATTAAATTTTGTATAGTTTTCTACAATCATAGTATCTCCACTATGTTTAAAAAAATAATTGCTATAACCTATAATTTTTTCATTTCTTAAAACTTCCATTTCAATTTTAGATATATTTTTGTAATGTGATTCATCAGCAAAAACGTTGAAAAACGAGAACAAAATAAAAAATGTACAAATTGATTTTTTCATAAAAAATTGACTAATAAAGTTAATTATATTGTGAAAGTTTATTTTAACTTTATAAGGTTATCTATAAAAAAATAGAATTACATGTTTTTATCAATAAAAAAAGTTCCAAAAACATACTGGAGTTCAGGTAAACCATTTAATTTTAAGCCAAAGTTTTCAACGTTATTTTTTTTGTTTTTTGGTTTGACATTATTTGGTTTAGGAGAAGGCTTATTAATTGTTTCTTTTACTGGTGCTTCTCCATGGAGTGTTTTGGCTCAAGGTATTTCTTTGAATGTAGATTTTTCTATAGGAACAATTACTTTATTCGTGAGCATTGGGGTTTTAATATTATGGATACCTCTTAAACAAAAACCTGGAATTGGGACAATTCTTAATGCCTTAATTATAGCTATAATGATTGACGTCTGTATTAATTTTGTTCCAACACCCGAAAATTATATTTCTCAAATTTTATTAGCTGTCGTAGCAGTTCTCACAGTTGGATTAGGAGGCGGAATTTATCTTGTCGCAAATTTAGGACCAGGGCCAAGAGATGGTTTGATGATTGGACTTCAGGAAATATCAAACTTACCAATTGCTGTTGTAAGAGCATTTCTTGAAATATCTGTAGTTGCTGTTGGATGGTATTTGGGAGGTACAGTAGGGATTGGAACCTTATTATTTGCTTTTGGGATTGGACCAGCAGTAGCTTTAGGATTATTTTTAGTAGATAAGATTTTTAATAATTAAATTATTAGTGGTAAAAAAAAAGGGCAGTAAAAACTGCCCTTTTTGAATTTTTGTTTGAGTATGATGGGGATTACATTCCCATTCCACCCATTCCACCCATGCCGCCCATTCCGCCACCAGGCATTCCAGCAGGTCCAGAATCTTTTTCTTCAGGCTTATCAGCCACCATAGCTTCTGTTGTAACTAATAATCCAGCGATTGAAGCAGCATCCTGTAATGCTGTTCTTACAACTTTTACTGGATCGATAATACCTTCTTTAAACATGTCAACATATTGTTCTGTTTGAGCATCATATCCATTTGAAGGCTTATTTGCTTCTAATAGTTTTCCGACAACTACAGAACCATCTACACCAGCATTTGTAGTTATTTGTCTAATAGGAGCTTGTAGTGCACTTTTAACTATTTCGACACCAGCCTTTTGATCATCACCCTTAACTTTTACTTTATCTAGATCTTGTGATGCATAAAGAAGAGCACATCCTCCTCCAACAACTATACCTTCTTCTACTGCTGCTCTAGTTGCATTTAAAGCGTCTTCAACTCTATCTTTTTTTTCTTTCACTTCTACTTCAGTTGAACCACCAACTTTAATAACTGCAACACCACCAGCTAACTTAGCAAGTCTTTCTTGCAGTTTTTCTCTATCGTAATCAGAAGTTGTTTCTTCTACTTGTTGTTTAATCTGAGCACATCTAGCTTCGATATCAGATTTTTTTCCAGATCCACTTACAAGTGTACTATTTTCTTTATCAACTTTAACTCTTTTTGCTGATCCAAGATCATTAATTTTTACATTTTCTAATTTGATACCTAGATCTTCGGAGATAACTTGTCCTCCAGTTAGTATAGCTATATCTTCAAGCATTGCCTTTCTTCTATCTCCAAAACCTGGAGCTTTAACTGCAACAACTTTTAATCCACCTCTAAGTTTGTTAACAACTAAAGTAGCTAAGGCTTCTCCTTCAACATCTTCAGAAATTATCATTAGTGGCCTTCCAGCTTGAACAACAGCCTCTAATAGTGGAACCATTGGCTGTAAATTAGTTAATTTTTTTTCATGTAAAAGAATTAGTGGATTTTCTAATTCAGTTGTCATTTTTTCTGCATTAGTAACAAAATAAGGAGAAAGATATCCTCTATCAAACTGCATACCTTCTACAACGTCAAGTTCAGTTTCGATGCTTTTTGCTTCTTCAACAGTTATAACACCTTCATTACCAACTTTTTGCATTGCTTTTGCAATCATGCTTCCTATTTCTTTGTCACCATTTGAAGAAATTGTACCTACTTGTGCAATTTCATCACTATCTTTGACTTTTTTAGCAGAAGAGATTAATTTTTGTTTTACATGTTCTACAGCTGAGTCAATTCCTCTCTTAACGTCCATTGGATTCATTCCTGCAGTAACATACTTACAACCTTCTTTCACAATTGATTGTGCAAGTATAGTGGCAGTAGTTGTTCCATCGCCCGCTTCATCGTTTGTTTTGCTAGCAACTTCTTTAACCATTTGAGCACCCATGTTTTCAAATTTATCTTCTAAATCAATTTCTTTTGCAACAGAAACACCGTCTTTAGTTGTTCTTGGAGCTCCGTAAGATTTGTCTATAACAACATTTCTTCCTTTTGGTCCAAGTGTAACTTTTACAGTATTTGCCAATACGTCAACTCCTCTTAACATTGCTGATCTTGCTTCAGAGTCGAATTTTACTATTTTAGCCATTATAAACTCCTTGTATTAATTTATTTACTTGTTGAAATACCCATAATGTCTGACTCTTTCATTATGCTGTATTCTTTTCCATCAATTTTGACTTCAGTCCCTGACCATTTGCCAAATAGAACCTTGTCTCCAACTTTAACATCCATTGGAATTATTTTTCCATCTTCAGTTTTAGCTCCACCGCCAATAGCAACTACCTTGCCTTCTTGGGGTTTTTCTTGAGCTGTGTCTGGTATGATAATGCCTCCAGCAGTTTTTTCACTGCTATCTAGGACTTCGATTAAAACTCTGTCGTGTAACGGTTTAAATTTCATATAAAACTCCTATAAATATGAGGGTTCATATAGCTATGAGTCCATTTTATTTCAAGAAGCTTTGTAAAATTTATAACCCTAAAAAAACCAAGAAATATGGTTATTTTTAAGTTATATCTGAAAAATGACCAAAAACTTAGACGATATTGGACTAAAATCTGTTGCAGATCATTACGACTTGTTCTTTGTAGACTTATGGGGCGTTGTACATAACGGAATTGAACTTTACAAAGACTCTATCAATGCTTTAGAAAAATTATTAGAGAAAAATAAAGATCTAGTATTACTTACCAATGCTCCTAGACCCAATAATGATGTAAAAAATTTTTTAAAAAAAATGGGATTAGAAGAAAAATATTATTCAAAAGTATACACATCTGGTGAAGCAGCATTGAATTATTTAACATTAAACTTTAAAGACAAAACCTTTTTTCATATTGGGCCACCTAGAGATTTTGGATTATTTAATAATTTTAAAAAAAATAAAATACAAACAATTAATGAAGCCAAATATTTACTATGTACTGGCTTATTCGATGGGCATGAGAAAGAATTGTCGTACTACAAATCATTACTAAAGAATGAGATAGATAAAATTATGATTTGTACTAATCCAGATTTAATTGTCGATAGAGGAAAAAAAAGAGAATTTTGCGCAGGATCAGTTGCAAAAGTCTTTGAAGAAATAGGTGGAACAGTGGAATATTTTGGCAAACCTCACTCAAAAGTTTACAATCTTGCAGCAAATATAAATAACAAAAAAGTTTTTTGCATAGGAGATAATTTAAATACAGACATTAAAGGAGCAAATAATCAAAATTTTGCTAGCTTATTAATTACAAATGGAATTCATAGACAAGAAGTAGAAAATGAAAATTTTGAAAAAATTATGAAAAAATACAACACCAAAGTTGATTACACACAATCAAAATTAAAATGGTAAAAAAATTGAAGTTATATAAAAATTTTTCTGTTTCCAAAAATCATAAAAATTCAATTTTATTAATTGGCAATTTTGATGGTTTACATATTGGACATCAA
>CACEMT010000021.1 GCA_902560685.1 uncultured Pelagibacteraceae bacterium
GAAGAAAAAAGTAGTTAAGAAAAAGCCTAAGAAGAAAAAGAAAAAGAAAAAGAAAAAGAAAAAGAAAAAATAATATAATTCTTTAAATTAGATTTATTTACTTTATTTCATATAAATATACATTCATTGTGTGAAAACATTTTTTCTAAAATATTTAAATTATATAGTTTTTTTAAATATTTTAATTTTATTAATAGCCCTTAAAGTAATAAATCCATCATTTATAAAATCAGTCTCTTATTTAAGTTTTGATTTGTACCAAAAAGTTTTTGTAGAAGAAAAAGATAGCGAAGTAATAATTATTGATATCGATGAAAATAGTCTTGGAAAATTTGGTCAATTTCCTTGGAGCAGATCAGTTTTTGCAAAGATACTCGATCAGCTAAATACATCTAACCCTAAGGCTATTGGTTTTGATATTTTTTTCACAGAAAAAGATAAGCAATCACCAGAAGAAATAATTAAATCATATGACTTAATTCCTACTGATATTTCTGCTCTTCAAAAATTAAAAGGGCATGACGACTTATTTGCTGAAAAATTAAAAGAGTCTAAATCTATAACCGCTGTTTTAGGAAGCAATGTTCCATCTCATACTAATTATGACAGAAAAGCTAAAGCGAGATTTCTTTCCAAAGGAGGTGATCCTAAAAATTTTACTTACTCTTATCCTTACTCAATAGGATCTTTAGAAAAATTAGAGAAAAACGTTAAAGGTTTAGGATCAATATCTTTTTTAGATCAAACTGATGGAATAATTCGATCGTTGCCCTTACTGGTCAGATTTGATGAAAAAATATATCCAACTATGGGTCTAGAAATGGTTCGAGTTGGATCCAAACAAAAAAATATTTATGTAGAACTTAATGAAGTAGGGATTAAAAGAATAAGTGCGAGACCTTATAAAATTGAGTCAGATCCCAATGGTATTATTTGGATAAAATACAAAAAGTCTCAAAAAAAACAATTTATATCAGCAGGTGATGTTTATGATGGAAAATTTGAAAAGAATTTTTTTGAAAATAAATATGTTTTAATTGGTGCATCAGCTCAAGGTTTGTTCGATCTAGTTAAAACCCCTCTAGGAGTTACAATACCTGGAGTAGAAGTACACGCAAATGTTATAGAAAATATTTTAGATCAATCATATTTAATTAGAAATCCAAATACTTATATTTTTGAATTATTATTTTCTATAATTATAGCCTTATTAACATTCATTTTATCACAAAAGATTAAACCAAAATTAAGTTTATCAATTTTCTTTGGAAATCTTTTGTTAATAATAATAACTGGATTTTTAATTTATAAATTTAGGTCTGAACTAGTTGATATTAGTTATCCAATTTTTATTGTGACGATTACTTTTTTAACAGGTCTTTATTTTAGATTTATTAAAGAAAATCAAATTGCTTTAGAAAATCTTCAAAAAGAAGCTAAATTATTAAAAGAAAGAGAGTTAGCTGCAGGAGTACAGAAAAGCTTATTTCCTGACATTTCAAAATTTGAAAATTTTATTTATGCAAGAAATATTCCGGCAAGAGATGTATCCGGAGACTATTTTGATGTAATTAAGGTTAATAAAGAAGAATATTTTTTTACTTTAGCAGATGTATCGGGAAAAGGAGTAAAAGCCGGTATGTATATGGCAAAGGCTTCTTCAATATTTAGAACTCTTTCTAATTTATCATTTCCATTAGAAAAAGTAGTTTTTGGAGTAAATAACGAAATAGTAGAAGCAAAATTTAAAGGAATGTTTGTAACAGCTGTTTTTGGAAAGTTTAACACACAAACTGGTGATTTAACTTTTGTAAATGCTGGACATGAAAGCATAATGGTATTTAATCGAAACAAGGAGTTTGATTTTATAAAATCTGATATGCCACCAATAGGAATTGTAAAATATTTTACTGAATCTATGGTTAAATCAAAAACTATTAATTTAAATGATAAAACAATAGTAATTTATACTGACGGAGTAACAGAAGGATATTTAAATAATGGCCAGGAGCTTGGAGCAGAAGGAGTAAAAGAGATTGTATCCAATCTTGATACAATTACTCCTAAAAATGTAGTTGATTCAATAGCAGAAAAACTAAACTGGGGAGCTGATAAACTAAGAGATGATATAACATGTTTGGCTTTAGATCTTAAAAATACAGAATTAATAAATCCTAAAAAGAACCAAAAACAAGATATTAAATCGCAATTATAATTGTATATTTTGTCACTCTAATATTTATAAGTAATCTTGTAGTATATAGTATGGCAAATTTAAGAGTCGGAATAGTTGGTGCTGGAATCCAAGGAGTATGTAATGCTCTTTTTTTACAAAAAAAAGGATTTCAAGTTACCTTGTTTGACAAGGAGGATCCAGGAAGTCAGGCAGCTTCATATGGAAATGCAGGACACTTTTCACCTTATGCTTCGGTTCCAGTAAATAGACCTGATATTTTAACAGATGTTCCATCTATGCTTTTAAGTTCTACTGGACCTCTGGCATTAAAATGGAACTATGTTCCAAGAATGCTTCCTTGGTTTATTAAATTTATAAAAAACTGTAGTAAAAAAAATATGATGCATACAGCAAAATATATGCACCAAATTTTAGACCTGTCTTTACCTGCTTATGATGAATTATTTGAGGAAATTGATCTATCAGGGTTGGTAGAAAATAAAGGCATTATGTATATATGGAATGATCAAAATCTTAAAAGTAGAGAGTTAGAAATAAATATAAGAAATGAAATAGGAGCTGAACAACAACTGCTTAACAAAAAAGAAATTCATGATTTAGAACCTAATATAAAAAATATTTATCACGCAGGAGTTTTTTATAAAAAAGCTAGGCATGCAAGAAATCCAGGAAAAATATGGGTAAAATTATTTGAAGATTTCGTTAAAAAAGGAGGAAAATTTTTAAAATTAAATATTCAAAAAGTAGACTTTGATGAAAATAATCCTGTTTTAAGATCAGAAGCTCAAAGATTTATCTTTGATAAATTAGTTATTTGTTGTGGGGCATTTTCAAAAAAATTAACAGACAATTTACATGAAAATATTCCGTTAGATACTGAAAGAGGCTACCATATTCATTATAAAGGCTTTGATAATTTAATTTCACGTCCAGTAGTTTTTCAGAATAGAGGTTTTGGCATGACACCTATGGAACAAGGTCTAAGAGTCGTTGGAACTGTCGAATTTGGTGGTTTGAGTAATCCACTTTCAAAATCTAGAATAAAAAATTTAGTTGATAATGCTAAATTTTTATTAGATGGTCTACCAGATCATCATGATGATGAGTGGTTAGGATTTAGACCAACACTGCCTGATTATCTGCCTGTAATAGGTCCTTCTAAAAATTATAATAATGTTTATTATTCTTTTGGTCATCATCATTTGGGATGGACTTTAGCTGCTATATCTGGGAAGATAATTTCTAAAATGATTTCAAATGAGAATACTAATTTAGATTTAGAACCATACAGTTCTTTAAGGTTTTCTTAATTCGTGAAAAACAATAACAAAGTAGCCTATTTAATTTTAATATTAACTACTATATTTTGGTCAGGAAATTTTATTGTTGGTAAAGCTGCAAGTATGTTTCAAATACCACCATTTTCTCTGAACTTTTATAGATGGTTTTTTGCGGGACTAATACTACTTCCATTTACATACAAAGAAATAATAAACAATAAAAAATATGTTTTAGACAATCTAGGTTTTTTTATAATATTGGGAATAACTAGCATTACGATATTTAATTCTATTGTTTATTATTCACTTTATTACACTCAGGTCATTAGTGGAATTTTAATGATCTCAACTATTCCCGTATGGATAATTTTTATTTCTTCAATCTTAAAAATTGAAAAAACAAACATCTTTCAAATTATTGGAGTTATCTTATCTTTAACAGGAGTAATATTTATTATTACAAAGGCTGATTTAAATTTAATTAAAAATTTAAATTTTAATAAAGGAGACTTATCAATGGTTGTTGCTATGTTTTCTTGGGCAATTTATTCAGCACTTTTAAAAAGTAAAAAATATAAAATTTCTCAGATGTCTTTATTAGAAGTTGTAATTATTTGCGGATTAGTTTTTCTAATACCAATTTACATTATTGAAATGAATATGGGTAATCAGATTATTTTAGGAAAACCATTTTATTTAATTTTAGCATATGTGGTTATTTTTCCAGGGTTAGCTGCATTCTTTTTTTGGATAAAAGGAATTTCAATTATTGGAGCAAACAGAGCAGGAATTTTTCTCCATTTGATGCCAATTATGGGCGCAATAATGGCAATGATAATCTTTGATGAAAAATTTATGGTCTATCATATTTGGGGCGCAATATTTATTATTGCAGGTATAACACTTTCAAATAAAAAAAAATAAATGTCCAAAAATATACTGGCAATTACCATATTACTTTTTTTTTCATCAACATTACAAGCAGAGGAATTTAAATTAAAAAAAATTGTTAACCTAACTAAACCCTGGGGATCTTCTTTTATAAATGAGAATGAACTCATAATTACTGAAAAAAAGGTAAAATAAAAATAATTAATGTTAATTCAGGAGAGATTTCTGAGTTAGTACATAATCTTAATTTTAAAGATCATGGACAAGGTGGTCTTTTAGATATCATTTATAAAGAAAATAATTTGTGGATATCTTATTCAGAAGATCGTGGAGATTGGAAAACAAGTACATCTATTGCTAAAGCTAATTTCAACAGAAAAAATTTATCTTTTAAAAATATTTTTCAAGCTAATCCACCTATTGACTCTGGGTATCACTTTGGATCAAGATTAGTAATCAAAGATAATTATTTATACGCTTCAGCTGGCGAAAGAGGAGAAGGTATGATTGCACAAGATCCAAGTAAACACCCAGGAAGTATAATTAGAATCTATTTAGATGGTAGTATCCCCAAAGATAATCCAAAATTTATAAATAAAAAAAAATGGCTGCCAGAAATTTACCAAATAGGGGTTAGAAATCCCCAAGGTCTTACATTATCTCCGTACGATGGAAAAATATATGCGAGTAATCATGGAGCTAAAGGAGGTGATTGGTTTGGTGAAATAAAAAAAGGTGAAAATTATGGATGGAAAATTTTAGGTTGGGGAGGAACAAATTATAGTGGCACTAAAATAGGTCCAAAATGGAAACCAGGTTTTACGAAAGCTATTCAATATTGGGTACCATCAATTGCAGCAAGCGCCATAACTATTTACAAAGGAAATGAATTTAAGGAATGGGAAGGATTAGCTTTAATAACCTCATTAAAAGATATGTCTCTTAGAACTTTAGATTTTTCTAATTTGAATAATGTTCAAGAAAATATAATTTTCAAAAAAAAAATTGGTAGAATTAGAGATATACAGATTCACCCTATAACTGGTAAGATATATTTTTTAACTCAAGATGCTTTATGGCTCATGGAAAAAATAAATGATTAAAGTTGCAATTTTAGACGATTATCAAAATGTTTCTCAAGAGTTTGTTGATTTAAAAAAACTATCAGGAAAATATGAAATAAAAGTATTTAGCGAACCTTTTATTGATGAAAATGATGCAATAGAACAGTTAAATGATTTTGAAGCATTATTAATAATGAGAGAAAGAACTAAAATTACAGAAAATCTTATTTCTAATTTAAAAAAACTGAAATTTATTATTACTAGTGGAATGAGAAACAAAGCAGTCAATTTAGAGGCTGCAAAAAAAAGAAAAATAATTGTAAGCGGAACTGAAATAAACACCAACCCAACTTGTGAACTGACTTGGGCTTTAATACTAGGTCTTGCAAGAAATATAAAGCCAGAGATTGATAATATGTACCAAGGATATTGGCAAACAACTGTTGGAGTTGAGTTAAAAGGAAAAATTTTAGGATTAATTGGACTTGGAAAAGTAGGCTCACAAGTAGCTAAAATAGGAAAAGCTTTTGGTATGCAAGTTATGGCATGGAGTGAAAATTTAAGTTTAGATAAATGTAAAGAACTTGATGTTTTACCATCAAGTAAAGAAGATTTAATTCAAAATGCAGATTTTATTTCAATTCACGTGCAAGGAGGCGAGAGATACAAAGATTGTTTTATGCTTAAAGAATTTGATAAAATGAAAAAAAGTACTTTTATAATCAATACATCAAGAGGACCTATTGTAAATGAAGATGATTTAATTATTGCTTTATCTACAAATGTAATTGCGGGCGCAGGGATAGATGTTTATGAAAAAGAACCATTACCATCAGATCATAAATTAAGATTTATTCCCAATGCTTTATTACTTCCTCATATTGGATATGTTACAGCAGAAAATTATTCTTTATTTTATAGACAAATGATTGAAAATTTAGAAGCATGTGTTTCTGGAAAACCAATAAGATTAATTGAATAATTATGAAAAAAAATAACACAAATTTAACAGATGAACAAAAACTAATTCTATTTGAGGAAGGAACAGAAGCTCCAGGATCTAGTGAATTAAATAATGAAAAAAGAGAAGGGAGTTATCATTGTACAAATTGTGGAGTAAAATTATTTGAGTCTAGCACAAAGTATGAAAGTGGATCAGGCTGGCCATCTTTCTTTAAGTCTTTACCAGATGTATTTGAAACTAAAACTGATCATTTGTTAGGTTATGCAAGAACAGAATACCATTGTAAAAATTGTGGCGGTCATCATGGACATATGTTTGAAGATGGTCCTGAACCAACTGGTAAAAGATATTGTAATAATGGTATTTGTTTAATTTTTAAGCCCAAAGATTAGATTATTCTAATATATTTTTTAGCTTACCATTCTTTTCTAATTCTCTTAGTTCTACATAACCACCAACATGATGATCATCAAAAAATATTTGTGGGATAGTTCTTTTTCCATTTGCTTTTTTTATCATTTCATCTCTTAAACCATCTTTTGTTGAAATATCTATTTCTTCATATTTAAGATTATTTCTAGAAAGTAGTCTTTTTGCAGCATCACAGAAATTACATAATGGACCTGTGTACATGGTAATGTTTTTCATATTTTATATATAGTGATTTTTTCAATTTTTTCTATAGCAGACAATTTGACCCATTATGATCAATGATTATTTTAAAAAAATCCAATATTTAATAAAAAAGATTAATGGAGTTTTATTGCCTCCATGATATAATGTATTTTAGATAGTCCTATCTAGCCATCTTTAGCTCCCGGTTTTTTAGGACTATCCAAGAAATGCTCCCCTTAGAATACTTTCTATATTTACAAATAATCCTTTTTTTATTCATAACGCCAGGTACGCCTAGAATTGTAATAATTTCATATTCTATGAATTATGGTGTTCAAAAATGTATATGGACAGCATTAGGAGATGTAACAGCCAATATTATTCAAGCAACCTTAGTTATATTCTTTATTGGATCTTTTATTTCAGATCATCCATTATTTTTAAGTACTTTTAAATGGATAGGAGTAATCTATATAAGCTATCTTGCTTATGATATTTATAAATCAAAACCAAAAAATATAAATTCTAACGAAATTTTAGAAAAAAATTTTTTTTCTTTCTTTAAAGATGGTTTTTTAGTTGCAGGAACGAGCCCAAAAGCTTGGATGTTTTTTCCTTTTATTTTTCCTCAGTTTATTGATTTTAGTTCTAATTACATCATTCAATTTTTAATTTTAATTACAACTTATGTGGTATTGGATTTTTTATCTCTTGTCGCTTATGCGATCCTTGCAAACAAATTAGTTGTTTGGTTAAAAGCAAATCCAAAATTAATAAACACAATTTCAGCGTGTGTTTTAATTACAATTGCAATAATTATAGCAATTACTCAGCAATATTAATATTTTGACACAGATCAAATGCAAAATCAGCGTATTGTTTTTTTAATCAATTAATAGTTTAATTGAGGAATAATTAATTAATTAAATAAAAAGGGGAAATAAATGAAAATAAAAAACTTTATAATTACATTTGTTTCTGCATTTGCACTTATTTTATCTACTTCAAGTATTTCTTTTGCAAAAGTTGTTGGAGATAAAATTATTTTAGGTGCAGCTGTTTCACTAACTGGAAAATATTCATCGAATGGTGTTCATACTCAAAACGGTTACAATATGGCCGTAGATAGAATTAACAGCATGGGTGGTATTAAAGTTGGTGGAAAAACTTATAAATTTGACATTATTTACTATGATGATGAATCAAATCCTAAGAGAGCAGCTCAACTTGCAGAAAGATTAATTAGCCAAGACGGTGTTGAGTTTATGCTTGGACCTTACAGTTCAGGATTAACTAAAGCTATGGCTCCAGTTACTGAAAAATATGGAGTTCCAATGGTCGAAGCAAATGGTGCATCTAGATCTTTGTTTACAAAAGGTTACAAATATTTATTTGCAGTACTAGCACCAGCAAATTTATATTTGGATGTAGCTATTAGAACAGCTGTTGAATTAAATGGTGGAAAAGGTGTAAAAATTGCGCAAGCATTTGAGCAAGATGCCTTTTCTCAAGACGTTAGATTAGGTATTTTGGATGCTGCTAAAGAAACTGGATCTGAAATAATAATTGATGATAAGTTACCGAAAGAACTTAATGATATGGCTGCTACTTTGGCAAAGGTTAAAGTTGCTAAGCCAGATGTTCTAGTTGTTTCTGGTCACACAAAAGGAGCTTTAACTGCTATTAGACAAATAGCTGAAATGAAAGTTGATGTTCCTATGCTTGCAATGACACACTGCGATGCTGCAAAACTATCTAAGCAACATGGTAAAAATTCTCAGTACGCTTTATGTGCTTCTCAATGGCATAAAACTTTAACCTACAAAGATAAGTGGTTTAAAGATGGTATGACTTATGATGCAGACTTTACTAAAATGTTTGGATATGCGCCGCCATACCAAGCAGCTGAATCTTCGGCAGCTTTATTGGTTTTCAAAGATGCTTTTGAAAGAGCAAATTCTTT
>CACEMT010000022.1 GCA_902560685.1 uncultured Pelagibacteraceae bacterium
CCATTGATCCCCATCTTCTCCAACAGGTGCATTTAAAGAATGTTCTTTACCAGACAATCTTCTATTCATTGAAACGACTTCTTCTTTACTAACATCTAATTTATTTGCAATTTCTGTTACATGTTCATTTCTTAAATCTCCTTCAGTCCTAGGAGCAATTTGATTTTTTAACTTTTTTAGATTAAAAAATAATTTTTCATGGCTAATATTATTTTTTGCTATCACAACTAAACCTGATGTGTCTTTATCTATTCTATGAACAATCCCCGGCCTTAGCTCATCACCAATATTAGATAAATTTTTACTATCGTAATGCATAAGGGCATTAACTAGAGTTTTATCATAGTCACCTGCGCCAGGATGCATTGATATTCCAGAAGGTTTATTCACAATTAATAAATCTTTATCTTCATATACAATATCTAGTTTAAAGTTATATTTTTTTAATGAAGTTTTTTTTGGCTCTGGTATTTCAAGATTAATAAGATCATCAGCATAAATTTTTTTAGATGGATCAGTAATAGTTTTTTTATTAATCTTTAATTTTTTATTTAGGATTAAATTTTTTATCCTAGTTCTGCTGAGATCTTTTTCTTTATTTGATAAAAATTGATCTACTCTTTGAGCCTTTTCTACATCTTTAACAATTAAATTAATGGTATTTTTCATAAATTATAATATTAATACTATATGCGCTTGTAGCTCAACTGGATAGAGCGCCTGACTTCGGATCAGGAGGTTCTGGGTTCGACTCCTAGCAGGCGCACCATTTTATTCTCCAATATTAATTAAAGTACCTTTTTTACGTGCTTTGCTGAAAGAATAGTAAAATAAACTAACTGAAATAAACAAATACAATCCATTTAAATAAAATGCTTTAAAAATACTTTCTACATTTACCGTTCCATCAATTAAAATACTTCTTGCTTCTTCAAATATATAAACAAGCGGAAGCATATAAGCAATTTTTTGAAATATTTCAGGCAATATTTCTACAGGATAATAAATACAGCCAAACGGGGCTAACAAAAACATTGTAGACCAAGCAATGTTTTCAAATGAAGGTCCAAATCTTAATAATCCAGAAGATACCAATATACCTAAAGTTATTCCAAATATATAAAGACTTAAGAATAATAAGAATAAGCTCAAACCTAGATCTAATATAGAAATTCCAAATAGAGGAGAGGTTAGTAAAATTGCTGGAACTAAACCGATTAGCGCTCTAATTAAAGCAGTGAATATTAATGAAATTAAAATTTCACTTTTTTTTATCGGAGCAATAAATAAGTTTGTAAAATTTCTACTCCATATTTCCTCTAAAAATAGCATGTTAAAACCAATACTGGTTCTGAATAAAAAATCGTAAAGTATTGCGCATGTTAGTATAACTCCCACAGCATTACTGTAGTAAGAACTATAAGTAGAAAAGAAGTTTGAGATAAATCCCCATAAGGTTATTTGTATAGATGGCCAATAAATCAAATCCAGGATTCTTGGAAAAGATCTTGTTATTAAAAAAAAGTGTCTTAAAAACAGTCCATACATTCTACCTAAATTCATTTTAATTCCTCGCAAGTTTTAAAAAAACTTCTTCCAAATTTTTTCTTCCATGTTTTTTAATTAAATCGCTTGGCTTACCCTGATCTATTATCAAGCCATTTTTCATCATCATTATTGAAGAGCACAATCTAGTAACTTCATCCATGTTGTGAGAAGCCAGTAAAATTGATACTTTTTTTTCTTTTTTATAATTTTCTAAAAAAGTTCTAACAAAATCTCCAATCTCAGGATCTAAAGATGCTGTAGGCTCATCGAGTAGCAACACGTTAGGGTCATTAATTATTGCTTTTGCTAAACTTATTCTATTTTTTTGTCCAGATGATAATTCTCCAGTAACTCTATTAAGTAAATTATCTAATCTTAATTTACTAACCAAATAATCTATCTTTTCATTTAATTTTTTTACAGAGTAAAGCTTACCATATACAATTAAGTTTTGTTTTACGGTTAATTTTTTTGGTAACTCTATATATGGAGAAATAAAATTTATTTTTTGTAAAATTTCAATTGGATTTTCCTCTATTTTTAATCCATTAATTAATACTTCTCCACTTGTAGGTTTTAATAAACCCAATATCATTCCAATAGTTGTAGTTTTTCCTGATCCATTTGGACCGAGTAAACCAATAATTTCATTTTCTTTAATTTCAAAATTTATATTTTTTACCGCTTCTTTTGTTCCGTAAGATTTTTTTAGATTAGTAACTTTTATAGAATTTTGCATTATTTAGTTGATGCCCTTTTTAATCTATCGTTAATTGTTTCTCCAAATCCATTGTTTGGAATTTTTTCAACAACTATTCTTTTGTAATTTTTCTTCTTTATAACTCTTAAAATTCTATACAAATTTTTAGCCGCCTGCTTTAGGTTTTTATTTTTAGTTAAGTAATAATAATTTTTATATGATTTTTTTCTTTTTTTAATTAGTATAAATGCCTCATTAGGTTTTGGTTTTATGATATTTAATTTTATAGGAATGCCAGGAGAATAATGCAATTTTGATTGCCCTGGAACAGAAATTTTTTTGTTTGTTTTATCGTATTTAATATTTTTATTTAAAACTTTATTGATCTTTGTTCTTTCTATTCCACCAAGTCTAAGAATTCTAGGTTTATCAATCAGACTTATTATTGTTGATTCTAATCCAATTTTTGATCTACCTCCATTAAGTATAAATTTAATTTTATTTCCAAATTCCTCTTTAACATCGCTTGCTGAAACAGGACTAATCTTGGTTGAAATATTTGCGCTAGGAGCCGCCAAAGGATAATTTAAAATTTTAAGAAGTTTTTGAGTAATTTTATTTTTTGGAAACCTTATGGCAACAGTTTTTTTATTGTTAGTTGCAATTTTTGAAATACGACTTTCCTTCTTAAGCTTTAATACAAAAGTAATAGGACCAGGACAAAATTTTTTATATAATTTAAAAAAATTTTTGTTTAATTCACAATCTTTTTCTAATTGGTTTAAGCTTGAATAATGTATAATTGAGGGGTTGTTAATCGGTCTTCTTTTTAAAGTATATATTTTTCTAACTGCTTTAGAAGAATAAGCATTTGCTGCAAGGCCATAAACCGTTTCTGTTGGTATGGCTACACAATCATCTTTATTTAAAAAAGAGATGCTTTTTTTAATATTTGCAAGATTATTATTCATGTATTATCACCACTAATATATGAAAGATAAAAATTTTCAAAATAATATTAATTCGAAATCTATAGATGAGTTGACTATGGAACTTAATCAAATCATAGAAAATTTAGAAAAAGAAAAAAATTTAGACAATTCAATCGAAGACTATCAAAAACTCATTAAATTGAACAATATTATAGAAAGAAAATTTCAAGCTGAATCAAAAAATATTTCAACTGAAACAAAAAGTAAAATAAATAAAATAATAAAAAAACATGATTAGAGATTTGAGTTATATCGCTAAGGATACAAACAAATTTTTGAAATCATATATAAAAAAACAATCTAAAACTGAATTGATTAGATCAATGAAATATGGATTGCTTCCTGGTGGAAAAAAAATAAGATCTAAAATTTTAATCGATGTTGGTAAAATTTTTAATTTAAATTACAGATCTTTAATTAGAGTTGGTGCAGCCGTAGAATGTATACATGCTTATTCGTTAATTCATGATGACTTGCCTTGTATGGATAATGACTCAATTAGAAGAGGAAAGCTTTCTACACATAAAAAATTTGGAGAATCAACAGCAGTACTTGCTGGAAACTCATTGCTTACATTAGCGTTTGAAATATTAAGTGATAAAAGTTTGTTATTAAAAGAAAATACAAAAGTTAAATTGATTAATCTTATTTCTGAATGTTCTGGCCACACAGGAATAGCAGGAGGTCAATATTTGGATCTAAACTATGAAAGAAAAAAAATAATAAAAAAAAAAATAATCGATATGCAAATAAAAAAAACTGGTAAATTATTTGCTTTTTGTTGTATTGCTCCAGCAATTATTTCAAATAAAAATAAAAAAGTTATAAGACTTTTTGAAAAAATTGGTTATGAAATTGGATTATTATTTCAAATTACAGATGACCTAATTGATTATAAGGGAATTGCACGAAAAGCTGGAAAAAAAACAAAAAAAGATGAAAAAAAAGGAAAAGCTACTTTAATAAGTTTACTGGGTTATAAAAATACTATTAAATACACTAGTAAAATAAAAAATAATATCTTAAATAAAATTAATTATTATGGAAAAAAAAGTGAAAGTTTAAAAAAAACTGTTTTATTTATTTTTGAAAGAGAAAAGTGAACAAAAAATATCAATACCTAGATAAAGTTAATTTCCCCTCTGATATAAAAAATTTAAAAGTATCAGAATTAAAAACCTTGGCAAAGGAAGTTAGGGAAGAGATGATAGACGCTGTCTCTGTTACAGGTGGACATCTTGGAGCTGGCTTAGGAGTTGTTGAGCTAACAATAGCGCTACATTATGTATTTGACACTCCAAACGATAAAATTGTTTGGGATGTTGGACACCAAACTTATCCTCATAAAATACTAACTGGTAGAAAAAATAAAATAAAAACTTTAAGACAAGGAGATGGTCTTTCAGGTTTTACGAAAAGATCTGAAAGTGAGTATGATTCTTTTGGTGCCGCACATAGCTCGACGTCTATATCAGCAGCACTTGGTATTGCTACAGCAAATAAACTTGAAAAAAAATCAAATGAAGTCGTAGCAGTAATTGGAGATGGAGCAATAAGCGCTGGTATGGCTTATGAAGCAATGAACAACGCGGGGTCTTTAAAAACAAAGATGATAGTAATTTTAAATGATAACGATATGTCAATTGCAAAACCAGTGGGTGCAATGAGCACATATCTTGCAAAATTATTATCTGGAAAGATTTATTTTAGTCTAAGAGAAACAATTAAATTAATCATTTCTGCTTTTTCAAAAAGATTTAGTGATAAAGCTGGAAAGGCAGAAGATTTTTTGAGATCAGCAGTTACTGGAGGGACATTATTCAGTTCTCTTGGGTTTTATTATGTTGGCCCAATTGATGGTTATGATTTGGATAATTTGATATTAGTTTTACAAAATGCCAAAAAATTAAATCATGAAGGCCCAATAATGATTCATATTAAAACAGAGAAAGGGAAAGGATATGAGTTTGCAGAAAATTCACATGACAAATATCACGGTGTTTCAAAATTTAATGTCAAAACTGGTATACAAGAGAAAAGTAAATCAAACATACCATCTTATACAAAGGTCTTCGCAAACACTTTGATCAAGCATGCGGAAAATGATAGTAAAATTGTAGGAATTACTGCTGCAATGCCATCTGGAACGGGCATGGATTTATTTTCAGAAAAATTTCCAAATAGAATGTTTGATGTGGGGATAGCAGAACAACATGCTGTAACTTTTGCTGCAGGACTAGCAACAGAAGGATACAAGCCTTATGCTGCTATATACTCAACTTTTTTACAAAGAGCTTACGATCAAGTTGTTCACGATGTAGCAATACAAAATCTTCCAGTTAGATTTGCTATAGATAGAGCCGGACTTGTAGGCGCGGATGGCCCAACACACGCAGGATCATTTGATGTTACTTATTTGTCTACACTACCAAATTTTATTGTTATGGCTGCAAGCGATGAAGCTGAACTTGTTAGAATGATTAATACTTCTGTTGATATTAACAATAATCCTTCTGCATTAAGATACCCAAGGGGTAATGGTGTTGGTGTTGAATTACCAGATATCAACGAAAAGATAGATATAGGAAAAGGCAGGATAATCATAGAAGGAAAAAAAGTTGCGATAATTAATTTTGGCGCAAGACTAAAAGAATGTTTATTAGCCAACGAAACACTAATTAAAAAAGGTATAAATATTACATTAGTTGATGCTAGATTTGCCAAACCTCTTGATGAAAATTTAATTTGGCAAATAGCTACAGATCATGAAACTATAATTACAATTGAAGAAGGTTCTATTGGTGGGTTTGGATCTCATGTTGGTCAATTCTTAGCAGAGAAAAATTTACTAGATAATAATTTAAAGTTTAGATCAATGATTTTACCAGATAAATTTATTGATCATAATAAACCAGAGTTAATGTATAAAGAAGCTGGTCTTGATGCAGAAGCAATAGTTTCAAAAGTTTTTGATGCTCTAAACTCAAAAGTTATTGTACAAAAACAAAATTAAAATTTATATTTCACACTGAGCTTTATTCATTAAATAATGATCCAATATAACACAATGAGTCATAGCTTCTCCGATTGGTACGGCTCTTATTCCTACACAAGGATCATGTCTTCCTCTAACAGATATGGAAGTATTTTTACCAAATTTATCAATAGTTTTTCTTGAACTTAGTATTGATGATGTTGGTTTTACCGCAAAAGATAATCTTATTTCTTGTCCGCTAGAAATACCTCCAAGAATTCCACCTGCGTTATTAGATTTAAATGAAGGAGACTTTCCTTTTTGAACAATTTCATCAGAGTTTTCTTCCCCAGTTAAAAATGCTGAATTCATACCCGATCCAATATTAACTCCTTTTACTGCATTTATACTCATCATTGCTGAAGCTAAATCCATGTCTAGTTTTGAGTAAATTGGCGCACCTAATCCTACTGGCACACCCCTCGCTCTAACTTCAATAACTGCACCACAAGAAGATCCAGATTTTCTTATACCAAGCAAATATTTTTCCCATAGTTTTAATATTGATTTATCAGGACAAAAGAATGGATTTTTGTTTATTAATTTGTCGTTCCAATTTTTCGTATCACATCCAAGAATACCAAGCTGGGTAACAGCTCCAATTACTTTGTATTTTTTTCCTAGTCTGTTTTCCAAAACTTTTTTTGCTACTGCTCCAGCAGCCACTCTACTGGCTGTTTCTCTAGCTGATTGTCTTCCGCCTCCACGATAATCTCTTATTCCATATTTTTTAAAGTAAGTGAAATCGGCATGACCAGGTCTAAATTTATTTTTAATTGTTTCATAATCTCTTGATCTCATATCTTTATTATAAATTATCATTGAGATCGGAGTACCAGTTGTTTTTCCTTCAAACACTCCAGATAAAATATTTACTTTATCATCTTCTTTTCTTTGAGTCGTAAATTTTGATTGACCTGGTTTTCTCTTATTAAGTTCAATTTGTATGTCTTTTTCAGTTATTTTAATATTTGGAGGGCATCCATCTACCACGCATCCTATAGCGGGTCCGTGAGATTCACCCCAAGTCGTAAAACGAAATATCTTTCCAAAAGTATTAAATGACATTAAATATATTATATAAGTTATTTTGTTGAAATTATGAATCAAAAAAACTCATTAGGTATAGATTTGTGCTTTAAGGATTTAGATAATCCAATGGATTTGTTTGAATACTGGTTTAATGAAGCTAAAAAAACTGAAATCAACGATCCAAACGCTTTAGCTTTAGCAACTGTTGGAAAAAATGGAATACCTTCTGTTAGAATGGTTTTGCTTAAAGATTTTAATGAAAAAGGATTTGTTTTTTACACAAATTTAAATAGCCGAAAAAGTAACGAGATAAAATCTAATCCAAATGCATCAATGTGTTTTCATTGGAAATCTTTATTAAGGCAGGTAAGAATTACTGGGAAATTGTCGAATGTTTCTGATGCAGAAGCTAATAGCTATTTCAATAGTAGATCATTTGGAAGTAGAATAGGAGCGTGGGCCTCAAACCAAAGTAGAGTTTTAGAATCCAGAGATAAGTTGATAGAATCAATTGAAGAATTTAAGAAAAAATATTCAAATGAAAAAAATATACCAAGGCCAAAACATTGGTCAGGATGGAATTTAAATCCCATTGAAATTGAATTTTGGCTTGATGGAAAAGATAGAATTCATGAAAGATTGCTTTATAGTAGAGTTGATAATAATAAGTGGAAAAAAAATCTTTTAAATCCTTAATAAGATCTTTCCAAACTAAATGAAGTTAGATTTTTGAGAATTTCCCTCTCCTTTGATTCATCAAAGATACTTAAAGAATTAGAGGCAAGGTTAATAAAGTGTTCTGCTTTAGCGTAGCAACCCGAAATTATATTATAATTTTTAATCATTAACAAAACTCTTTTAAACTCTTCTTCGTTTCTCTCATTTTTTTCAAATAAATTCTTCAAATCAGCTTTTTCATCATTATTGACTTTTTGATATAAAAGAATAATTGGCAAAGTTACTTTTCCCTCATAAAAATCATTTCCTATTTTTTTTCCAAAGAATTTAAGTTCTGAATTATAATCCAAAGCATCATCAGCTATTTGAAAAGTAAGTCCAAGATTTTTTCCATAAAACTCTAAAGCTTCTTTAGTTTTACTTTCTTGATTTGCTAAAATAGCACCAACTTTAGTTGCAGCTGCAAAAAGCGATGCAGTTTTTGAAGAAATTATTTTTAAATAAGTTTCTTCAAGCATGTCTATTTCACCTTTGTGCTGTAGTTGCAAGACTTCACCTTGAGAAATTTCAGCAGATGTGGAAGATAGAAGTTTTAGTATCTCTAAGTTTC
>CACEMT010000023.1 GCA_902560685.1 uncultured Pelagibacteraceae bacterium
ATCTGAATTTTTTTTATTCATTATTGGACCTCTCCAACCTATTCTTCTGTCATATTTTTCAAGGCCTTCTCTTAAAGATTCGGTTGCTATAGATTGTAGTTCAAGATTTATAGGAGTTTTTATTGTGAATCCTTGCTTGTAAATTTTGTCGAAACCATAATTCTCTACAAGATATTTTCTTACATCTTCTACATAATACCTGGCATCTTCTAGGTATATTTTTTTTCTTTTTTTTAGCTTAATAGATGAATTTAATAATTCATTATATTTTTTTTTATCTATATATGAATTATCAAATAAATTTTTTATTACCAAATCTCTTCTATACTTTGCTAAATCAATATTTTTATAAGGATTATATTTACTTGGCGCTTTAGGAAGAGCAGCTAACAAGGAAGCTTCTGCATAGTTTAATTTGTTAATAGGTTTATCAAAATACTCAAGGCTTGCTGATGCTATTCCATATGAGCCTTCGCCCAAATAGATCTGATTAAGATAAAGCTCTAATATTCTTTCTTTTGAAAGTGCTCTTTCAATTCTAAAGGCAAGTATTGCTTCTTTAATTTTTCTATTAATACTCACTTCGTTTGTTAACAAAAAATTTTTAGCTACCTGTTGTGTAATTGTAGATGCACCTTCTAGTCTTTTTGAAGAAATAACATTAGATATATTTTTAATAATTGCCCTCATAATACCCTTAGCATCAACTCCTGGATGAGAGAAAAAATTTTTATCTTCGGCAGACAAAAAAGAATTAATTACTATTTTAGGTATAGTTTCATATGGTACAAATATTCTTTTTTCTGAGGAAAAATCACTTACTAATTCGCCACCACCTGAATATAACTTGCTTGAAACTGGAGGTTTATAGTTTTTTAGAAATTTATAATCTGGTAATTTATTTGAATATGTCCATAGAATAGCAATAACTATAAAGATTGAGATTAGGCTCATCGATAGTAGAAAAATTACAGTTTTTTTGATCCACTTACTCATTTTTGTATTATTTAGTTTATGAATTTGGTAAACTTAAGGCACAGAATTTATAAAAATTTATGAAAAAAATTAATCAAAAATTATGGCAAAGAATTTATATATTGATGCATCGCATCCAAATGAAACTAGAGTTGTACTTAAATCCGATGAAAATATTGAGGATTATGAGTATGAAAGCGTAAACAATAGTTTAATAAAGAACAACATTTACCTTGGAAAAGTAAGTAGAATTGAACCGTCTCTACAGGCAGCTTTTGTTGATTTTGGTAGAGATAGACATGGGTTTTTATCTTTTAATGATATTCAGTCTGATTATTATCAAATTCCAATCAGTGACTTAGAAAAAATTAAACAAGAAGAAGAAAAGGTAAGAGAAGAATTAACAAAAGAAGATGAAAAAATAGACGAAACTTCTAATACTGAAAGTAATGGTGAACTTGAAAGTAAAGATCCAATTGAAAGAACACCTTTGCAGAATAAATTAGAAGAAGATAAAAAAGAAAAAAGGTATCCTGGAAAAAGATATAAAATTCAAGAAGTTATAAAACCTAATCAAGTAATTTTAATTCAAGTATTAAAAGATGAAAGAGGATTAAAGGGGGCGGCTCTTACTACTTTCATATCAATTGCTGGTAAATACATTGTCTTAATGCCAAACACTCCTAAAGGAGGAGGTATTTCAAGAAAAATTTTTAATCCAGGAGAGCGAAAAAAAATTAGGAATATTTTAAATGAAATAATTATTCCAAAAGAAATGGGGCTAATAGTAAGAACTGCAGGATCTAACAAAACTAAAAATGAAATTGAAAATGATCTAACCAATTTAACTAATATTTGGAACTCAATTAAAGATAAGGCAATCAATTCTATTGCTCCAAGTATAATACATCAAGAAAGCGATATAATAAAAAGATCAATTAGAGACATGTATGATGATGATACTCAAAATGTAATTGTTGAAGGTAACGAAGGATATCAAAAAGCAAAAAACTACATGAAACTAGTAATGCCTAATAATGTAAAAAAAATAAAAAAATATAGAGACAAAGTACCATTGTTTTATAAAGAGAAAATCGAATCTAAATTATTTCAAATATTTGAAACTGAAGTAAAATTGAAATCAGGTGGGTATTTGGTAATAAATCCAACGGAAGCTCTGGTCTCAATTGATGTAAACTCTGGAAGTTCCATTAAGCAAAAAAATGTAGAAAGCACCGCTTTAGATACAAATTTAGAAGCCGCAGAAGAAATTGCAAGACAAATTAAAATTAGAGACCTGTCAGGTTTAATTATAATTGACTTTATCGATATGCTTAATTACTCCAATAAAAGATTGATTGAAAGAAAGCTTAAAGACAAATGTAGAAATGACAGAGCTAGAATTCAAATTGGAAGGATAAGTAATTTTGGATTATTAGAAATGTCAAGACAAAGATTGCGTGAGAGCAATATAAAATGGAATCTGAAATTATCAAATGAAACTTTTGCATTAAAAATTATTAAATTAATAGAGTTAAAAACTGTAGAATCTAATGCAAAAATAGTAAAAATAAATTTAAATGAAAAATTAGCCAAATTTATTAAAGAAAATTACATCGAGGAATTAAATTTTTTTAAAAATAAAAATAAAATTGAAATAAATATATTTGAAAGCGAAATTCTAGGCCTTGATGACTATTTAATAGAGTTTTCATCTAAAACAAACAAAGTAATTGAAAAAATTGAAAAGATTTCTAGTCTAAAAAAACTGGAAATATTTAAGCCAGAAGTTAAAAATTTTAATATTAAAAAAAAACAATACAAAAAAAGAAAATTTTATAAAAAAAAAATAAGAAAAAAAAATTAAATTAAACCTTTTTTTGGAGAAGAAGGATTTCCAAATATATTCTTATCTATTCTACCAGATAAAAAAGATTTTCTTCCTGATATTACTGCGTATTTCATAGCTTCAGCCATTTGATAAGGATCTTTTGCTTTTGCTATTGCTGTATTAATTAATACTCCATCACAACCTATCTCCATTGCAATTGATGCATCAGAAGCAGTTCCAATTCCAGCATCAATTATTAATGGAAGTTTTGTTTGATCTCTAATGATCTTAATATTTAATTTATTTTGAATTCCCAAACCTGATCCTATTGGAGCAGCCAAAGGCATAATTGCACAAGCACCAACATTTTCTAATCTTTTTGCCATTAAAGGATCGTCATTGCAATATACCATAACATCAAAACCTTCTTTGACTAAAACTTCAGTTGATTTTAATGTTTCAATCATATCAGGAAGTAAACTTTTTTTGTCTCCCAAAACTTCTAATTTTACTAATTTCCAACCACCGATTTCTCTAGCTAATCTAAGTGTTCTTAATGCTTCTTCAGAATTAAAACAACCTGCTGTATTAGGTAAATAAGTTATTTTCTTTGGATCTATATAATCCATTAATAGTGGTTGCTTTTTGTCAACTATATTTACTCTTCTTACAGCAACAGTTACTATTTCTGCGCCAGATATTTTTATCGCTTTTGCACATTCAGACATATTTTTATACTTTCCAGTTCCAACAATAAGTCGTGAATTAAATTTTTTTTTGCCAATTTTAAAAAAATCCTTTTTTTTCATTACCCTCCTCCAATAAAATGAACTATTTCTATTTTGTCATTTTTATTTATTTTTATTTTATTTAATCTATTTTTATCTAAAATTTTTTTGTTTAATTCTATTGCTACTTTATTTATTGGCAATTTAAGTCTTTTAACTAATTTTCCAATTGTTTCATTATCTTGTGATATGATTTTTTTTCCATTTACTTTTATTTTTATTTTATTTTTAAATTTCATGTATTATAAGTTTATTGTGAACAATATAATAATTATTAACGGCCCAAATCTTAATCTATTAGGTGAAAGAGAACAATCACAATATGGAAAAATAACCTTCAATGATTTAAAAAACATATGTTTAGATCATTCAAAAAATATAGGAGTAAAATTAGATTTTTTTCAATCAAATTTAGAAGGTGAGATAGTAACAAAAATACAAAATGCAAGGAAAGAATGTGATGGCATAATTATAAATGCAGCAGGATATACTCATACTTCAGTTTCCATCCGTGACGCTTTAGATATATTTAAAAAACCAATTATAGAACTACATATTTCAAATATATACAAAAGAGAAGAATTTAGACAAAAATCACTTATAAGTAATATTGTAACAGGAATTATTTGTGGTCTTGGATCAAATGGTTATATTTTGGCCATAAATGCAATGCAAGAATTGCTAAAAAATGGAAATAGATAAAAAAATTTTAGTCAAACTAATTCAAGTTTTAGAAGATTTAAAAAAATCAGTAAAAGGTGTTGATATTAAAACTAGTGATAATGTAGTAGAAGAAGAAATAGATTTATCAGACAAAATAGTTGTAAAAAGTCCAATAGTGGGAACTGCTTATCTTGCGCCAGAACCAGGTGGAAAAAAATTTATTGAAGTTGGAAAAAAAATAAAAAAAGGAGACACTGTTATGATCATAGAAGCAATGAAAACAATGAATCATGTTCCTTCAACATCAGATGGTGTGGTTAAAGAAATTTGTGTTGATGATGGTCAACCAGTTGAGTTCGATCAAAAAATCGTAATTTTAGAGTAATGTTTAAAAAAATATTAATCGCCAATCGAGGTGAGATTGCAGTAAGAGTCATTAGAGCATGTAAAGAATGGGGAATTCCAACAGTAGCTATTCATTCTGATGTTGATAGAGATAGTATGCATGTAAGATTAGCTGATGAAAGTGTATGTGTAGGAACTCATCAGCCTCTAAATAGTTATTTAAATATTCCAGCTATAATGTCAGCAATTGAACTCACAGGAGCAGAAGCTGTTCATCCTGGTTATGGTTTTTTATCTGAGAATTCAGATTTCGCAAAAATTTTAGAAGATTATAAAATTAAATTTATTGGACCTTCTTCAAAATTAATTGAAATGATGGGTGATAAAATACAAGCAAAAAAAATTGCTAAAGAATACGGTCTTCCTGTTATTGAAGGTTCAGATGGGGGAGTAAAAGATAAAAAATATGCAAAAGAAATATGTGAAAAAATTGGTTTTCCAGTTTTAATAAAAGCTTCTGCAGGTGGAGGAGGCAAAGGTATGAAAATAGTTTACAAAGAATCTGATTTTGATGACTTGTTCGCGACAGCTAAATCAGAAGCTCAAAAATATTTTGGAAATGATGAGGTATATATTGAAAAATTTTTTCAAAATCCAAGACACATAGAGGTTCAAATTTTATCAGGTAAAAATAGAACTGTTCACTTACATGAAAGAGATTGTTCTGTTCAAAGGCGTCATCAAAAACTTATAGAAGAAACTCCAAGTCCAATTCTAACTGATAATATAAGAAAAGATCTTTTTGAAAGAACAGTGAATATGGTAAGTAAAATTGGATATGAAGGAGCTGGAACAGTTGAATTTATTTATGAAAATGAAAAATTTTATTTTTTAGAAATGAATACAAGAGTTCAAGTAGAACATCCAGTTTCTGAAATGATTACAGGTATTGATATAATTAAAGAACAAATTTGGATAGCTTTTACTGGCAATACTGCTTTAAAGCAGAGTGATGTTGTCCCTAGAGGACATGCTATAGAGTGTAGAATTAATGCTGAAGATGCTAGCAAAAATTTTCAACCTTCTCCAGGCACTATAGGTATGTGTCATCAACCTTCAGGTTTTAGAACTAGAGTTGATGGATCAATATTTCAGGGTTATAAAGTCACTCCATATTATGACAGTATGGTTTGTAAACTTATTTGTCATGGTAGAAATAGAACTGAAGCTATTCAAAGAATGAAAAGATCTTTAGATGAATTTGTAATAGAAGGTATTACAACAACTATAGATTTGCATAAAAAATTATTAGATCATCCAAAATTTATTAAATCTGATTTTAATGTTTCCTGGCTAGATAAAGAGAAAATTATTTAATAGCACTTAGTAAGCCAAATGTCATAAACGGGATGGTCAAATAAAGCTATTGATGGACTTGATGAAAATGTCCAACCATTAAAAATAAATACCTGATCATTATTTTTAACAGTAATATCTTGTACTTGTATATATGCAGTGACTTCTGGATTATCATCAAATTCAGAGTTTTTACATTTTAGTACCTTAATTATTAAATTTTCAAACTTGGTTTCTTTTTCAATATTTAAAGACAATTGACTTGTTTGTGAGCTAATTTTGTCTAAAATTTTTATTTCAACAAAATTAATATTGTTCTTCCAGAGTATTTTTGGAGTTGTAGTAGTACTGATATCAGTTGAAAATGAATGAGTAGCTAATATTAGTGAAAGAAAAAAGTAACAAAATATACGTATTTTATTTTTTCCAAGAATTATATTTTTTTTTAGTTGCATCTGTGTTTTCTTTTGGGCTGTATGCTTGATCTGATCCCGTAAGGTTTGGTTTATGAGGCTTTTGCCATTCAAATTTTTTTAATTCATTTGTATTTTCAATTTTATTAGGTGTAAAGTGCATCCAAGAATACCATTCATTAGGAATCTTTGATGCATCTACCTCACCATTATAAATTACTAATCTTTTACCTTTTTTTGTTTTGTAATACCTATTTCCAGAATTATCCTTTCCAACTAATTTTCCAAAAAATAATACTGTAAGTCTAGTTCCAAATGTTTGATGATTCCACCAAGTGAAAATTTCTTTTAAGATTGTCAACATAAAAATTTAATAATTTTTCAATTTAAAATTGTAAAAAATAAATTAGACTAAAATTATTATTTGTATATATAATATTACATTAAGACTCAAAAAAATTATTTAGGCAAAAAATGGCAAAATACTTGGTTGAAACTTACTATAACTGTTCGTTTAAAGTTAGTCATTATTTAGATGAAATCAGTGATAGTGAGTTAAAAAAATTAGAAAAAAGAGATGATGGGAAGTATGAAATTATCGATGTAAAATTAGATAATAGAAAAACCAAAAATTTAGATAAAGCAGGAAAAGTAACGAAAATTGTTGAGAAAGATAATACAAATATTGATTTAGTTTCAGAAATAAAAGCTAAAAATAGTATTAATAATTTAAATACAAAAATTAATTCTAATGAAAATAATAAAAGATTTGGAATGCCTGATAGAAGAAAGGGATATATACAAAAAGCAACAATCGGCGATCATAAAGTTTACCTTCATACTGGAGAATATGAAGATGGAAAAATAGGTGAAATATTTATTGATACAAGTAAGGAGGGGGAGCTGGTTAAAGCTTTAATGAATAATTTTGCTATAGCCATTTCTCTTGGTTTACAATATGGGGTTCCTCTTGATGAATTTGTTAGTGCATATGTTGGAACAAAATTTGAACCATCTGGCAAAGTACACGGGAATGACAGAATCTTAAGTGCAACTTCAATACTTGATTATATTTTTAGAGAGTTAGCAATTTCATATTTAAATAGAGAGGATCTTGCTCATACTCCATCAATTGGTAGTTCTGATAAACAAGTTGATGAAAATCATAATGAAGTTAATAATGAAGATCAAAATCAACTTTTAAAAATTGTTAAAGATATATCAAGTAAAGGTTTTCTAAGAAGTAATTATAAAAAAAAGCTGGTAGATCTGTCTGATATTAGAATTAACCTAAAAGGAAAAAAATAATTATTTATCTTTTTTGATTGATAAATTAAGTTCTTTTAATTGTTCATTACTTACTTCAGATGGCGCACGCATCATTAAATCTTCTGCATTTTGATTCATTGGAAACATTGTAACTTCTCTTATATTTTTTTCTCCAGCCAATAACATGATTATTCTATCAATGCCTGGTGCTATTCCCCCATGTGGTGGTGCACCATAACTTAGAGCATTTATCATACCGCTAAACTTATCATCTACTGTTTTTTTATCATATCCTGCAACTGAAAATAACTTATACATTAGTTCGGGAATATGATTTCTAATAGCGCCTGAAGATAACTCTATTCCATTACAAACTATATCATATTGGAAAGCTTTTATTTTTAAAGGGTTAGATAAATCTATATTTTTAATATCGCCTTGGGGCATTGAGAATGGATTGTGACTAAAAATAATTTTTTTTGACTTATCATCTTCTTCAAACATTGGATAATCAACAATCCAACAAAATGCAAAAATATCATGATTAATTAACTTTAATTCATTTCCTATTTTTTCCCTAGCTTGTGAAAGAATTTTTTCTACTTCAGAAATTTTTCCACATGCTAAAAATACACTATCTCCAATTTCTGCATTTGATAATTTCATTAATTCTTTTATTGATTCTGAGCTAAAAAACTTTCCAACCGGACCTTTCCCTTTAATCTCAGGATCTTTTTCTATAGTAAAATAAGCTAAGCCAGAAGCGCCTTCTTCTTTTGCCCACTTATCTATGTTGTCAAAAAAACTTCTGGGTTTATCTTTTGTATTTTTTGTAATTATTCCTCGAACAATAGATCCACTTTTTACAAGTTTTTTAAAGATATCAAAGCTTACATCTTCTCTTTTAAAGACTTCAGTAAAATCAGTT
>CACEMT010000024.1 GCA_902560685.1 uncultured Pelagibacteraceae bacterium
TATTTGTTAGTAATAACTTTAGGTTTGGAAATAAAAGAGAAGGAAATGTAAATAAATTAAAATTTTTCGAAAAAAAATATAATTTTAAAATAATTAATCCTAAACCACTAAAGAAAAAAACTAAAATTATTTCATCTACATTAATTAGAAAATTAATATCTAATGGAAAAATTAATATTGTTAATAAATATTTAGACCGAAATTGGTCTATAGATGGAAAGGTAAATGTAGGAAGAAAAATGGGTCGAAAAATTGGATTTCCAACATGCAATATTAAACTAAATGATTATGTTATTGCAAAACCAGGAGTATATGCAGTTAATATTTTAATAAATAAAAATAAAAAACTATTGAGAGGTATTGCAAATTTGGGTTATAGGCCAACTTTTAATCAAAAAGAAATACTTTTAGAGGTTCACATATTTAATTTTTCAAAGAATCTTTATAATAAGCACTTAACTATTGAGTTCATAGACTTTATAAGAAAAGAAAAGAAATTTAAAAATATAAACCAATTAAAAAAACAAATTAATTTAGACATCATAAAAGCAAAAAAATTAAACTAAGATAATGAGCAAAAGCAATATTAATCTACCCAAAACTGCTTTTTCAATGAAAGCAAATTTACAAAATAAAGAACCCGGAATAATTGATTACTGGGATAAAATTGATTTATATAAAAAATTAAGATCTTCTAGCAAAGGAAAAACAAAATTTGTTCTTCATGATGGTCCGCCATATGCAAATGGTGACATACACATGGGAACAGCACTTAATAAAATCCTTAAAGATGTAATAGTAAAATTTCATCAAATGAAAGGAGAAGATTCAGTTTATGTACCAGGTTGGGATTGCCATGGTTTGCCGATTGAATGGAAAATTGAGGAACAATATAAAAAAAATAAAAAAAATAAAAATGAAGTCCCAATAAATGAATTCAGAAAAGAATGTAGAGATTTTGCAAAGAAATGGATTGAGGTACATAAAAAGCAATTTAAAAGACTTGGAGTAGTAGGTGACTGGGAAAATTATTACTCTACAATGAGTTTTGATGCTGAAGCCCAAATAGTTAGAGAGCTTGGTAAATTTTTAAAAGAAGGAAGTCTTTATAGAGGTTACAAACCTGTCCTTTGGTCTACAGTAGAAAAGACAGCATTGGCAGATGCTGAAGTTGAATATATGGATCACAAGTCTGATACAATTTACGCTGCATTTAATATTAAAAAATCAAAAAATAAAAAACTTTTGAATAGCCAAATTATAATTTGGACAACAACCCCATGGACAATACCAGCCAATAGAGCTTTGGCTTACAATGATAATTTAAAATACGAAGTTATTAAAATAGAAGACCAATCAGATTTTAAAGATAAACAAATTGTAGTAGCAGAAGATTTGCTAAAATCTTTAATAGAGGATTGTAATATCAAAAAGTTTACAAAAGTTTTTAGCTTTTCAGGAAAAGAATTTCAAGGAACAATGTGTAGCCATCCATTTTCAAAAATTGGATTTGACTATGATATTCCAATGTTAAGTGCAAATTTTGTTACGACAGAACAAGGTTCGGGTATTGTTCATTGTGCACCTAGCCATGGTCCAGATGATTTTAATTTGTGTTTAAAAAATAATATAAAAGCAGAAGAAACAGTGGATGATGATGGGAAATACACAAAACATGTTCCAACTTTTGAAGGTATACATATTTTTAAGGCAAACAAAATAGTTATAGAAAAACTAAAAGAACAAAAAAATTTATTATCTAGTGGGGAATTAATTCATTCTTATCCTCATTCTTGGCGTTCAAAAGCACCCTTGGTGCATAGAGCAACACCCCAATGGTTTATTTCGATGGAAAGTCATGGTTTGAGAAAGAAAGCTTTAAAATCTATAGATGAAACTAATTTTTATCCAAATAAAGGAAAAGAAAGACTAAGGTCGATGATTGAACTAAGGCCTGATTGGTGTGTTTCCAGACAAAGAGTATGGGGAGTTCCTATTCCTGTTTTTATGTCAAAAAAATCAAATGAAGTTTTAGTTGACGATGAAGTTACTGAAAATATTGCAAATATATTTGAGAAAGAGGGGGCTGACTGTTGGTTTGAAGGAGATGCTCAAAGATTTTTAGGCGAAAAATATAAAATTGAGGATTATGAAAAAATGACTGATATTGTTGAAGTTTGGTTTGATAGCGGCTCTACGCATGCCTATGTTCTTGAAAAAAGAGAAGATTTAAAATGGCCTGCTTCTATGTACCTTGAAGGTTCAGATCAACACAGAGGCTGGTTTCACTCGTCATTACTAGAGTCGTGTGGAACAAGGGGTAGGGCTCCGTTTGAATCTATATTGTCCCACGGATTTGTTGTTGATGGAAAAGGTTTAAAAATGTCAAAATCTCTTGGAAATATTATTGCACCAGAAGATATTTTAAAAAAGTATGGAGCTGATATCTTAAGGATTTGGGTAGCAGCTTCTGATTATGCTGAAGATTTAAGAATAGATTATTCAATTTTAGAGCAGCATGCAGAATCTTACAGAAAAATCAGAAACACTTTTAGATACATTCTTGGAAATTTAAATGACAAATTTGAAAAAGTTGATTTTGAAAAAATTAATATAAGTAATTTTCCAGAGTTAGAACAGTATATGTTACATAAAATCTATAATCTCAACATTTTATTTGAAAAGAATTTTGAAAAATATAATTTTCATACTATTTATAAGGAAATAATAAATTTTTGCTCTTCTGATTTGTCAGCTTTTTATTTTGATATTAGAAAAGATGCCTTATATTGTGATTCTCTAGAGAGTAAAAAAAGAATTTCAACTATAGAGTTTTTAAATATTGTTCTTGAAATATTATTAAAATGGTTTGCACCAGTATTATCATTTACAACTGAAGAAATTCATTCGCTTCTAAAAATTAATGAAAAAGGAAGTATTCATCTTGAAAAATTTCCAGCAATACCTTCAAACTGGAATAATCCAGATTTAAATAACAAATGGACAGAGCTTATAAAAATAAGAGATAAATGTAATAGCAGCATAGAGTTAAAAAGAGCATCTAAAGAAATTGGCTCAAGTTTAGAAGCAAATTTAAAAATACTTTTAAATGATAAACTAATTCAATTATCTAAAGGAACTGATTTTTCTGAACTATGCATTACATCAGGAGCAAATATTGATAAAATTAAAAAAGAAGATGGGGAAGAAATTATTGTTGAGACGAACAAAGCCGAAGGTGAAAAATGTAGTGTTTGTTGGAAAATTAAGAGAGAAAAGTGTGAAAGACCTGGATGCGTATTAAAATAATTAATGAATAAATTTTCTTTTAAAAAAACTTTTGTATATTTTGGTATTTTTTTAATTATTTTTTTAGCAGATAGAATTTCAAAAATATATGTTTTATCAGTTTTAGAAAACTCAGGGGAAGTAGATATATATATAAATTCTTATATAAGTTTGATTTTGGTATGGAATAGTGGAATAGGATTTGGTTTACTTTCTTTTGATAAGTCAGCAATTTATAACGTAATAACAATTCTAATAATTCTTATAAATTTATTTATATTATTTTTAATTATTAGATCCGACAAAATTAGGTCATACTTATTTTTAATAATATTAGGTGGATCTGCAGGTAATCTATTTGATCGATTATATTATTCTGCTGTTCCAGATTTTATTGATATTAGCTATAAAGGATATCATTGGTTTATTTTTAATGTTGCAGATATATTTATTTCTATAGGAATTATTTGTCTTATTTTTGTTGAATTAATGAACTATAAAAAGAGTGATGAAAATTAAAAAAATATTATCTGTAATTCTATCATTAATTTTACTTAATTCTTGTACAGGCTTTTCAGATGCTATTCAGGGTAAAAAAAGATCAGAAAATAGTGATGAATTTTTGGTACAAAAGAAAAATCCTCTTACTGCACCTCCTGATATGGATGAGCTCCCAGTTCCATCAGATCAAGAAAAAAGATCCGAAGAAATTTCCAATGATGATAGTGATAAAATTAAGAAAGCCTTAAATATAGAGTCAAATAAAACTGAAGATAACAACAACACTAATAATAAAAAAAATATAGAAAAATTAATATTAGAAAAAATTAATAATTAATATGCTTACGTCTAATATTAAATTTAAAAATTTTAAAATAGTAAAAAAAAAATATAAAAGAAATTTTTTTAAAGAAAAATGGTTTAAAGACATAAAACTTCTAGAAAGTTTGAATTACAATTATAGATATAGTTATTCTAAAAAAAATTTAGAAAAGTATAAAAAAAAAACAAATTTTACTCTGGTTGGAATGGGAGGATCAATCTTAGGAGCAGAAGCTATATATCAATTTTTAAAATTTAAAATAAAAAAAAAATTTGTATTTATTGATAATTTAAATCCAGTAATAAAAAAAAAGAAATCAATTAACAATGATATAAATATTATTATATCTAAATCGGGCAACACACTTGAAACAATATTAAATTCAAATTTACTAGTAAGTAAAAAAAAAAATAACATTATTATAACAGAAAATAGAAACAACTATTTGAATAAACTAGCCACAGATATAAAAGCAGAAATTTTTGAACATAAAAATTATATTGGTGGAAGGTATTCAGTTTTATCTGAGGTAGGAATGCTTCCAGCTGAGATTATGGGTCTAAAAGAAAAAAAATTTAAAAGATTTAATCATTTAATTAATAATAAGAATTTTTTAAATCAATTAATTTTAAATGTAAGCGCCATTTTAAAATTTGTTAAACAAGGAAAATCAAATTCTGTAATATTAAATTATGATGAAAAATCTGATAATTTTTTTAAATGGTATCAACAATTAGTTGCCGAAAGTTTAGGAAAAAAATCTAAAGGAATTCTTCCAGTAATTTCAAGTATGCCGAAAGATAATCATAGTTTATTACAGCTATACTTAGATGGACCAAAAAATAATTTTTTTACTTTTTTTTCTTCTCAAGATAAAAAATCTAATATAATTAATAATAAATTTTTACAGAAGTCTCATAATTATCTTAAAAATAAATCTTTTTCTAAAATTATATACGCGCAAAAAAATGCAACCGAAAAAGTTTTTTATAAAAAAAAATTACCCTTTAGGTCTTTTGAGGTAAAAAGAAGAAGTGAAGAGTCATTAGGAGAACTATTTTGTTTTTTTATATTAGAAACAATTTTGTTAGGAAGGTCTCTAAAGGTCAATCCTTTTGACCAACCATCAGTAGAACTAATTAAAAAAGAAACAAAGAAGATATTATTTAACTAGTTTTAAAAATACTATTTTTGAAATTCCGTATTTAACAGATCTTTTAATTAAAAATCTTTCTCCAATATCATCTTTTGTTTTTTTATGCCGATGCAATACAACTAATCCAGATTCTTTTAATAATTTTAATTTAGCTATATTTTCTAAAATTACTTTTATATTTTCTTCTTTGTAAGGTGGATCTAAAAATATTAAATCTAATTTTTCTTTTTTTATTTCTTCAATATTAAAAAAATTAAAGGCATTCTCATTAAAGACTTTTGTTTTTTTTTCGCATTTTAATTTTTTTATGTTTTTGTTTAAAATTTCTAATGATTGAGTGTAGTTTTCAATAAAATAAACCTTAGCTGCACCCCTTGAAATACACTCAAAACCAAAGGATCCAGTACCCGCAAATAAATCAAGCACTAAAGAATTATTCAAATCTATTTTCGAGTCTTTAGAATATTCAAGAATATTTAAAATAGACTCTTTTACCAAATCTTTTAGAGGTCTTGTATTTTTATCGAAAGCTTCAAAAAGCTTTATACCTTTAAAAGTTCCACCAATTATTCTCATTTGTCTATTATTTTAAAACCAATATCTTTTCTGAAAAAACCATTCCCCCAATTTAATTGATTGATAAGTTTTAATGCTCTTTCTCTTGATTCTTTAAATGAGCTTGAGATAGAAACAAAATTTAGGACTCTTCCTCCATTTGAAAATATTTCATTTTCTTTCTTTTTTGTCCCTGCGTGAAAGATAAAATCGTTATTATTCAATTTCAAATTATTTATATTATCTATTTTAACATTATTTATAAATTTTTCAGGATAACCTTTAGAACATAATACAATGCACAAACTCTTTTTTTCTTCCCATTCAATATTTAGATTTTCTAAAGTTCCGTCACAACATGCATTGAAAATATCAATTAAGTCAGTTTTTAAAAGAGGTAAAATTGTTTGACATTCAGGGTCCCCCATTCTTACATTGTATTCAATCAAGAAAGGTTCGTTATCACTTATCATTAATCCAGCATAAAGAAATCCTTTATATTTTTCTCCCATTTCTTCTATAGCTTTTAAGGTTGGAGAAATTATTTTATCAATAATTTTTTTTTCTAAGGTCTTGTTTATTAATCCTGATGGACTGTATGCACCCATTCCACCAGTATTCTTTCCCATATCTCCCTCATTAACTCTTTTGTGGTCTTGTGCAGTTTCAAAAATTTTAAAATTTTTTCCGTCACAAATAACAAAAAAACTCATTTCTTCACCATTTAAAAATTCTTCAACCAGTATTTTTTTTGCTATACCAAATTTTCCATCAAAAACCTCATTAACAGCCTCTGTTGCTTCAGATAAATTTTCAGATATATAAACCCCTTTTCCGGCAGCTAATCCGTCTGCTTTAATAACAATAGGAAATTTTGAATTTTTTAAAAAATTTATAGTATTTTCTTTTTTTTCAAAGATTCCAAATTTAGCTGTGGGTATATTATATTTTTTACAAATATTTTTTGTGAAAGTTTTTGACCCTTCTAATTG
>CACEMT010000025.1 GCA_902560685.1 uncultured Pelagibacteraceae bacterium
AGAAGAAAGAAAGAAACAAGAATTACTTTTAGCTCAAAAAAAAGATGAAGAAGAAAGAAAAAAACAAGAATTACTTTTAGCTCAAAAAAAAGCTGAAGAAGAGAAAAAGAAAGAAGAGTTATTAGCTAAACTAATAGCTGATGAGAAAGAAAAACTAAATGAATTAGAACTTGCAAAAAAAGAAGCAGAAAAAGAATTTGAAAAAAAGAAAAAAGAATTAAATGTGGATAAAGATTCTCCTCAAATCATTGTTGCAGAAGCTATTACCGTATCTAGCCAGGTATATAAATTAAAAGGTAAGGTTAAAGATAAAAGTGACTTTTTTTTAGAAGTTGATGGTCAACCAGTTAAGGTAAATAAAGATGGAGAGTTTTTATTTGAAGGATTTGTAATTGATACAAATGAAGGCGAGGAATTGACTTTAGTTGCTGTAGACAGATGGAATAATAGTTCAGAAAAAAGTGTAAAAATAAATGTTGAATTAAAAGCAACAAAAATTGCGAAAGGTTATGAGAAATTACTTCCAAATAAAATTAATGTTAACAACGATAAAAACAAAATTGCAATAATAATTGGTATTGAAAAGTATGAATATCTAACAAATTTAGATGCCGCATTTGCCAATAGAGATGCAAATGCTTTTAGAGAATATGCAGTTCGAGCCCTCGGGGTAGAACCTTCAAATATCAATTTATTAGTCGACAAAGATGCGAATAGACCTAAAATTTTAAAAGCATTAAAGCTTTGGCTTCCCAAGATAGCTGGAGAGAATAGGGATATATATTTATTTTTTGCTGGCCACGGCTTAGCATCAGATGATGGAAAAAATTTATATATACTTCCTCAAGATGGTGATGCAAATTTATTAGAAGATACCGCTATTACTAGAAGTGAAATTATAAAGTTATTACAAAAAACAAATCCAAAATCTGTAACTATGTTTTTTGACACTTGCTATAGTGGACAAACCAGAAATGAAGAGACACTAGTAGCTAGTTTAAGACCGGTAAGGATAGTTGCAGACGATCAAAAAATTCCAAATAACTTTACTATTTTTACAGCATCGGCAAATGACCAAACATCAGGAAGTATTGAAGAAGCAAAACATGGAATGTTTTCATATTACTTAATGAAAGGAATGGAAGGGGCAGCTGACGAAAATAAAGATAAAAAAATCACCAATGGGGAACTAATTGCATACCTTCAAGACAATGTTAGTAAAGAAGCATTCTCACAAAATAGACAGCAGGATCCAAATTTATCTGGTGACAAGGATAGAATATTATTTACTTATAAATAAATTTTACATATTAAACTTGTTCAATAATTTATTCTTTAATTAAGATTACAAAATATGGCTTAATTAATTTGCTCAAACAAGAGCAAGACAAGAGCATGGGAAGATAATATAATAATATTATGAAACAAAAAGGCTTTACTCTAATAGAGCTTTTAGTAGTTGTTGCAATCATAGGAGCTCTAGCAGCAGTTGGAGTTGTAGCTTACAACGGTTATACAAAAGCAGCAAAAATAGCAGTTGTAAAATCAAATCACGCAACAGCAACAAAATATATTCAAGCTGAAATATTCAGAGCCGAGTCAACTGGTTTGGTTTCTCAGTGGGACTCTATAGGAAAAAGATGTATACAAGTTAATGCCAATAGTTCATGGCATACTCATGGACAATGGGCATTTATGTGTTTAACAGAGACAGCAAATACTAATCCTTTTAATAATAAAGATGTATCTTTTAAAGCAGACTTTGATCCTCCAACTGTTGATCAATTTGGAAGAACACATTGTAATTGGTCCGATACATCATCGACTTTTATGTGTTATTCTAGATGGGGATCTGGAGAGAATGAATATGAAACTTCGAGAATTCAAAATCCTTAATTCAAGCACTAGGATTTTGTGGGACAACAAGAGCATAACCAGAGCATGGAGAGATAAAATAAAAAAAATTTACTTATTCCTCTTGTTCAATTATAAATATTAGCATAAACACTCATGAAATTCATTAATGCCCTCGTGGTGAAATTGGTAGACACAAAGGACTTAAAATCCTTGCCCTTTTGGGAGTGCCAGTTCGAGTCTGGCCGAGGGCACCACAAAAATGATTAAACCAAAAATAATTTCTGACGTAAATATTAAGTCTCTTAGAATTAAAAATTTTATTTTAAAAAATATTAAAAAAAGCAAACCTTTAAAAAAAAATCTAGTAATAGTAATTGGTGGTGATGGATTTATGTTAAAAACTATTAAGAGAAACAAAAACTCAAACAAATTGTTTTATGGTATAAATTCTGGAGACTATGGTTTTTTAATGAATAAATTTTCATCAAAAAATATAATCAAAAATTTATCAAAAGCTAAAATGATTTCAATATCTCCACTTGAGATGAAAGTAAAAAATAAGTTTGGAGTAGAAAGAAAATCAATTGCAATAAATGAAGTTTCTATTTTAAGACAAAGCAGACAAGCCGCATCTTTATTAATCTCTTCAGGAAAAAAAACTATAATTAAGAGACTCATCTCTGACGGAGTTTTAATATCTACACCAGCTGGTAGCACTGCTTACAATCTTTCAGTTCATGGGCCAATTCTAAGCTTGAACTCTAAAAAACTTTCTATTTCACCAATAAGCCCTTTTAGACCAAGACGATGGAAGGGTAAAATTATTAGTGACAAATCAATTGTAAGAATAAAAAATTTAAATCCAAAAAAAAGACCAATTAGTGCTGTAGCTGACAATTTAGAGTTTAGAAATGCAAAAAATATTACAATAAGAACAAATAAAAAAATCAAATTTAATTTACTTTATGATTCTAATAGAAGTTTACAAAAAAAAATTAAAATCGAGCAATTAAGAAAAGAAACTAGCTGATGGTGCCCCCGCACGGATTCGAACCGCGGACCTATTGATTACAAATCAATTGCTCTACCAGCTGAGCTACAAGGGCATTTGTATCAACAAAGTTTTTAATGTTAAAAGTCAAATAAATCAACAATTAAAAGATGTGCTTATTAAAATTTAATTCTCTATTTGTAACTTTGTAGCTTGTTGTAGACCATTTGCGACTAATCAGTCGGTTCGGCTGTCGGTTCGAGAGTTTGATCTATAAATTCAAAAATTTTAATTATTGATTTCTTATTAGAGGATAAACCTTAGGATTTAGATATTTTAAGTTAGTTAATAATATCAAAACTAACGTAACAAAACCAATTGAAAGTCCTAAATAAATTAAAATCTTAAAGTCAAACATCCACACTAATTCAAAAATATTTTCCATAATAAATTTTGAACCAATCACAGCAAAGAATACTGCAATTAAAATTACAGATTTAAATATAATGACAAATTCAATTAAAGATGAAAAAATAATTTGTTTTTTTGAAAAACCTAAAATTTTGAAAACCAAATTTTGATATTCTTTTACTTTTCCTTGAACCATAATTGCACTTGAAATTACGATTAAGCCTATAACAATGGTAATCGCTGAAATTAATGTAACCGCAATAAAAACCTTATTTAAAACATCTGTAACTTTTGATAAATAATCTGCAATTTTAATCATTGATAAACTTGGCATGATTTCAAGCATTTCAGTTTCATCAAATTTATTTGAATTAAATTTTGCAGTAGCCAAATACTCATGTGGAATTTTTTTTGCAAATCGAGGGTTAAATAACATTGCAAAGTTGATGCTTAAATCTCGATAATCAACTTCTCTAAAATTTACTACTTTCCCTTCAATTTCACGTCCATAAACATTTAAAGTAAAGATATCACCTAACAGGATGTTAAAATCCTTAGCAACTTTTGCATCTAAAGATATTTGAAGTTGATCTGGCTTTGATAAATCCCACCATTCACCTTCTAAAATTAAGTTATCTTCAGGCACATTTTCTGCCCACGAGGATCTTCGTTCACTACCAATAACCCAGTAACTGTCATTATCTGGTTTAATATAAGTATTAGGATCAATACCATTGATTTTTACTATACCAGATGAAACCATTGGTACAATTTCAATAGATGCATTTGGATCCATATTTAAAATACCTTGTTCAAATTTCTCTCTTTCTCCTTTTTGAATACCGACAAAGAAATAATCAGGTGCAATATCAGGAATAGATTTAGCAATTTCTCTTTGAAAATTTGTACCAACTAAAGCTAAAGTTAATAACAAAGTAACCCCTAAGCCAAGAGACATAACTGTAATAGGAGTTATACTTTTTGTCTGAGTAATATTTTTAATTGAAACTTTTAAAGAAATTATTGGACTTGATTTGAATTTTTTAAGAAAAATAATGATTAATTTTGAAAGTAAGAAAAATACAATTAAACAAATAAAAAAAGCAGCAAAGTAACCCAAGCTATAAGAAGGTTGTTCAGATCCAATCGTGAATAATAAAATTAAGATAGATAACAAAACAAAACTTAGAACAACTGATCTCTTAGAATAATAAAATTGAAGGTTTTGAAATACGTTTCTAAATAAATTGGAGGCTTTTACTTGATCTATAGAACTGATTGTTGGAATAGAAAAAATTACAAGAACTAACAAACCCACTAAAAATATTTTTAAAAAATTAAGTAATGAAAACACTGGATAAACATTCAATCCCAATCCATCAGATAGATATTTATCTACTATTGGTACAATTAAAAAACTTGATCCATAAGCAACAACAGTGATGATGAATAAAAGTATAAATAACTGAAGGTAATATAATTTTTTAATATTGCCTGAATAAAAGCCAATCGCCTTTCTTACAGCAATAGACATGTTGTTTTGATTGATAAAAGAAAGCAAAGTATTTGCGACTCCAATGCCTGCGATTAACATTGCACTGATTGATACAAGAGACAAAAATTGAGAAAAATTATTAATAATTCTTTTTATTCCACTAGCAGAATTTTCAGGATATCTAAGCTTTACTTTTTGATCGTTTTTAAAAATTTCTTCAATTCGTTGTTCGATTTCTTCTGTTTTATCTTTTTCGTTAAATTTTACTTTGTATTCATAGTTTAAAAAGCTTCCAATTCCATTTAGTTTTAAAATTTCTAAAGTTTGTTTTCCTGCTAAAGCCCAATCTCCAAATGCAACAAATCCGCTAACATCTGGTACTGATTTAATAATTCCAATTACTGTAAAGTTTTGATCTTGAACTTTTACCTTTTCATTAATTTTTATATTAAGGGTTTTTGATAAACTTTCATTGATAAGGATAGAGTAAGGTTCTTTTTGCATTCTTTCATAAGCGCCAATTGGCTCATAAACAACATTTCCATATAAAGGATATTTTTCATCCACAGTTTTAATTCTAGTAAATAATGATTTATTTTTTTCTCTTCCTGTTGTTGAAAGCATAGTACTGAACTCAATCATTTGAGAAACAGTTGCAAATTCCTTTACTTGATTAACTAGATCTAAATTTGCTGGATTACGATTGTAATCAATCTCTAAATCTCCACCTAAAAGTGCTTTGGCATTATCATTTAGTTCTTTTTTAAGACTATCTTCAATTGTGAAAATAGCACTTAAGATAAAAAGACTTATAAATAGCGTAACAATGATACTAGATATTTTATGATAATTTCTGCTTAAATCTTTTAAAGCATATTTTAAAATCAAACTAAATTCTGAAGGATTATTTAATTTTTCCATCTTTAATTTTTATTTTTCTTTTAGCTTTGTCAGCAAGTTTAGTGTCATGAGTTACCATGATTAAAGAAGAGCCTTCTTCTTTTACATATCTAAATAGAATATTTGCAATCATGATAGAATTTTCAGTATCCAAGTTTCCGGTTGGCTCATCAGCTAAAATTAATTCTGGTTTCATTGCAATTGCTCTAGCGATAGCAACCCTTTGCTGTTCACCACCTGATAATTGACTTGGTAGATTATTAAAACGATGTTTCAAACCAAAACGATCTAATAAAATTTTTGCTTCTTTTTCTGGATTTTTAAAATTATTTAGCTCAAGTGTAAGCGCAACATTTTCAACCGCTGTGTAATTAGGAATTAAATAAAACGACTGAAAAATTATTCCAATATTTTTCTTTCTTATCTCAGATACCTCATCTTCACTAAGACCTGTAATTTCCTGATTTCGGAAAATTATTTTACCAGAGTTGGGTTTCTCTAAACCCCCAATTAACATGATTAAACTTGTTTTCCCTGAGCCACTTTCCCCAACAACAGAAACAGTTTCTTTTTTCTTAATATTTAAATCAATATTCTTTAAAACATTGATACTATCTTTACCAGTTTTGTATTTGAGATTTATTTTTTTTAATTTAAGAAGAGTACTCATGAATAAAAGTGTATATATAAAAATTTTGATAATCTTTCTAGTGCACATAAACGCAAGTGCAATAGAAAAGGTAGTTTTATTCGGTGATAGTTTGATGGCTGGATATGGATTACCTAAAGAACAGCATTTATCAATAGTTTTAGAAAAAAATCTTAAGGAAGCTGGTTTAAATATTAAAGTTATTAATGGAAGTGTTTCTGGAAGCACGTCATCAGGTGGATTGAATAGAGTTGATTGGAGTTTATCAGAACCAGGAATAGATTTAATCATTTTAGGATTAGGAGCTAATGATATGCTCAGGGGAATTCAGCCAGACGAAACAAAAAAAAATTTAGAACAAATAATAAATATTGCTAACAATAAAAAAATTAAAATTATTTTAGCTGGGATGGTTGCACCAAAC
>CACEMT010000026.1 GCA_902560685.1 uncultured Pelagibacteraceae bacterium
GTTTTAGATTTTTTGAAATACCGTGGTCACAAGCTTTTAATAAAGCAGCACCTAATAAGTAAGGATTGTGCATAGAGTCCACAGATCTATACTCAAATCTTCCCGGAGCAGAAACTCTTAAACCACAAGTTCTATTTTGGTATCCCCAATCTGCATAAACTGGAGCCCAGAAACCTTGATCCCAAAGTCTTCTATAAGAATTAACTGTCGAAGATCCTAGAGCAGTTAAAGCAGGCAAGTGTTCCATTATTCCTGCAATAGATTGTAAACCAACTTTACCTGGCATTTGCATATCTTTAGTATCAGGCATAAAAGTATTTGTACCTCCCTGTACATAGCCAAACACTTCTTCTACTCCAGGTAATTTTTTATTACCTAATTTATTTGTTACAACTTTTCCACCTTTCCATAAAGACATGTTTGTATGACAGCCACTTGCAGATACACCCATAAATGGTTTTGTCATAAAGCATGCTATTAAATTGTGTTCTCTTGCTACTTGAGCACAAATTTGTCTGTAAGTAGAGAGTCTATCAGCGTTTCTTAAGACATTATCGTATGTCCAGTTTAATTCTAATTGTCCTGGAGCATCTTCGTGGTCTCCTTGGATCATATCTAAACCCATGGCCGAAGCGTATTCAATGACTTTCATAAATACAGGTCTTAATGACTCAAATTGATCAATGTGATAACAGTATGGTTTAGAAAAACCTGCACCAGTAGGGGTTCCATCAGGGTTTTTAGTTAACCACATCATTTCAGGTTCTGTTCCAACTCTTAATTCTAATCCATGTTTTTTCTGAAATTCATCCATAAAAATTTTCAAGTTACCTCTGCAATCAGAAGTTAAATGACCACCTGGATTTTGTCTTTCTTCTCTATTTCTAAAACATGTAACAAAAACTCTTCCAATTCTTTTGTCCCAAGGTAATTGACAGAAAGTTTCAGGGTCAGGTATACCAACAAGTTCCATAGCTTCAGGGCCGTAACCAATATAATTTTTATGTCTGTCTACAAATAAGTTAGCTGTGGATCCATAAACCAATTGAAAACCTTTTTCTGCAGTTCTTTCCCAATGGTCTGCAGGAATCCCTTTACCAACAACACGTCCTGTTACAGAAATGAATTGATAATAAATATAAGTTATTCCTAACTCATTAATTTTTTCTCTAACTCTTTTAACAAGCTTAGCTCTACCGGGTTGATTTACGTGTTTTTCTAGATCAGTCATTTTCCCTCCAAAGAATTTTTTATAAAATAAAAGTTAGCTGATATTTTAATTTGTGTCCACACAGTAAGTTTAGCTCCAAGGAAATGGACTGTTCGAAGTGGGGTGTAGTTCTCCCTTCGCGTAACGGTTGAATCTAAAAGGTTTCAATAATTCGCTTTCTTGGCCTAAAATTTCTTGCGCAACTAAATGACCAACACCTAACATTTTATAACCATGGTTTGCATCAGCTATCATATAAACATTTTCACAAAATCTATCAAAGATAGGAAAAGAGTCTGGTGTTAAACAACCCAATCCACCTGATGGGCCTTTTCTATATAAATTTGATTTACCAACAAAACGTTTTTGACAATGAGCTAGAGCAGAAGTCCACATATCAGAAAATTCATCAGTCGTCTGAAACTCAGGTGACTCTATTCCGTAAGGATCTACATTTACTTTATCAAAATGTTTCTGAACTATATAAGGAGAAGTTCCACCTTGAACTCCCAAACCTTCAATATCTGGCTTGTAATATATTCCCCATAATTTATCTGTAATTAATTTTCCATCCTTATCTGAATGTAAAGGTGCATCAGTATCAACATGGATTACAGGTGGTTGCTTTCCTTCATTAGTTCTTAAGTAGTCAGCATCAACACCTAAAACACCTTCTTGCAAAAACCAGTAAGTCCACATATCCACAGTATGCATTTTTCCGTCTTTACTTTTTACTTCAGTTGTTTTTGGTAAATCTAACATGTTCCAGAAGTCTCTCACCCAAGGACCAGCTCCAATAACTACTTGTTCACAGTCAATGTTACCCTGGTTAGTTTCTACTCCTGTAATAGCATTACTATTACTTCCTCTTTTAAATCCTGTAACCTTAACTCCTTTGTGTACATTAACACCATTAGCGTTAGCTTTACTTTCTATTGCTTTAATTGAATCTTTATTAAATGCGTAGCCACCTTTTTTTTCATGAAGAACAGAAGTTATTCCTTGTGCTTGCCAATCATCAAACATTCCCTTCATGTATTTCATACAATCTTTTTCACCTTCAATAAAAACTGAATCATAACCAATAGCTTTTTGTTGATCATATATACTAGCAACATCTTTATGCATAACTTCAGGAGATATTTGCATATAGCCTACTGGATTATATTTAAATGCTTTTGGATCACTTTCCCAAACTGAAACTGAATGAGCCATTAACTCTCTCATTGCAGGTTGGAAATAATTATTTCTAACAACTCCACATGCTATCCCGCTTGCACCGGCTGCCGTATCTTTTTTTTCTAACACTATAATATCGTTTGGATTTTTATATTTTTCCGAAAGTTTCCAAGCAGTACTTAGACCGTGAATACCGCCACCAATTATTACAACTTTTGCTTTTGTTGGTAATTTTGACATATTTTTCTACTAAGATGAATCAGTAACAAAACCCATAATCCTTTTTAAGCTTATTTTTTACTAATAAAAACTATATATAAAAAGAATACCTTAATTTTAGTATTTTTAGAGGTATCTTAAAAACTATAATATTTATATGAGCCATCAATACTACAAGCCCGCAAAATCTAGGTTACACAGGAGTGAGTTAGCTGTTCCTGGATCATCGCTTAAAATGTTCGATAAAGCATTAAACTCTAATGCAGATTATATATTTTTAGATCTTGAAGATGCTGTTTCTCCAAATGACAAAATTCAAGCTAGAGCAAATGTCATCAAAGCTCTTAGAGAAATTAATTGGAGAGAGAAAGGAAAAACAATTTCAGTAAGAATAAATAGTTTAGATACCCATTATATGTATAGTGATTTAGTAGAAATAGTAGAACAGGCAGGAGACAAGGTTGATACAATACTTGTTCCAAAAGCTGGAACAGCAAGCGATGTATATATGGTTGATTGTTTGTTAACACAAATTGAAACTAATAAAAAAATTAAAAATAAAATTGGTATTGAATGTTTAATCGAAACTGCATTAGGAATGTCTAATATAAAAGAAATTGCAAAATCTAGCAAAAGATTAGAAGCTCTTCATTTTGGGGTTGCTGATTATGCGGCAAGTCTAAGAGCAAGAACTGTAGTTATAGGAGGATTAAATCCTGACTATCCTGGGGATCAATGGCATCATGGTTTGTCGCAACTAGTTATGACTTGTAGAGCTTACGGACTTAGAGCAATTGATGGACCATTTGGAGATTTTAATGATCCCGATGCTTATATTGCTTCAGCTAAAAGAGCAGCTGCAATAGGTATTGAAGGTAAATGGGCAATACATCCTTCTCAGATTGATTTAGCAAATAAAGTTTTTTCTCCTCCAGAAGCTGAAGTAATAAAAGCAAAAAGGATACTTGAAGAATTAGAAAAAGCTGCGCTAGAAGGTAAGGGTGCAGCACAACTAGACGGAAGAATGATCGATGCTGCATCAGCACGTATGGCTGAAAACATTGTAAATATAAATAAACTTATTCAAGGAAAGTAATATGGATATTCACGAGTATCAGGCAAAAAAAATACTTTCAGGATTTGGCGTTACAATTCCTAGAGGTGGAATTGCTTACAGTCCTGAAAATGCCGAGAACAAAGCTAGAGAGCTCGGAGGATCTAAATGGGTAGTAAAAGCACAAGTTCATTCTGGAGCCAGAGGGAAAGCAGGTGGAATAATTATTTGTAATAGCTCTTTAGAAGTTGCACAGGCAGCTGATAAACTTCTTGGAAAAAAATTAGTTACTAACCAAACTGGTCCTGAAGGTAAAATAACCAATAGAGTTTATATTGAAGAAGCAACAGATATTAAAAAAGAATTATATTTGGGTTTAGTTTTTGATCGAAGTTCAGAAAGTATAATGGTTGTAGCATCTACAGAAGGAGGAATGAGTGTTGAAGAAATTTCTAAAAAGAAACCCGAAACTATAATTAGATCTAAAATTGAAGTAGCTGTTGGAATGCAAAAGTTTCAAGCTAGAGAAATAGCATTTGGACTAAAAATTGAACCTAATTTAATAGCAAGAGCTGCAGATACTATTATTGGATGTTATAGAGCATTTAGTGAGTTAGATGCAACTATGGTTGAAGTAAATCCATTAGTAATATCAAATCAAGATCAAATATTAGCTTTAGATTGTAAAATGAGTTTTGATAACAATGCTTTATTCAGAAGAAATCAAGTTTCCGAATTAAGAGACAAAACTCAAGAGAATCCTAACGAAGTATATGCATCTGATAGAGGTCTTAATTACGTTAGCCTAGATGGAAATATTGGGAATATAATTAATGGTGCAGGCCTAGCTATGGCCTCAATGGATATGATTAAATTGGCAGGTGGAGAACCGGCAAATTTCTTAGATGTTGGTGGAGGAGCTACACCTGAAAAAATAGTCAAAGCTTTTAAATTAATTTCCATGGATGAGAAAGTGAAAGTTATACTTGTGAATATTTTTGCAGGTATAAATAGATGTGATTGGGTTGCAGAAGGTATAGTTCAAGCATTAGAGAAAATAGAAATTAAAGTTCCAATAGTAATAAGATTGGCTGGAACAAACGTTGAAAAAGGAAACAAAATATTAAAAGAAAGTAAAATAAAATACATTGAAGCAAACACACTAGAGGATGCTGCAAATAAGGCCGTTAAAGCATTGGGTAATTAAAAATGTCTGTATTAATAGATAAAAAAACAAAAATAATAGTACAAGGTTTCACTGGAAAAATGGGAAGTTTCCATGCAGAAGAAATGATTAAGTATGGCACTAATGTAGTTGGAGGAGTTACGCCAGGAAAAGGTGGAATGAAACATCTTAATCTTCCTGTATTTAATACAGTTAAAGAAGCGGTCAAAAATACAGGTGCATCAGCATCAATATTATTTGTTCCACCAGCTTTTGCAGCAGATTCAGCGATGGAAGCTGCTGATGCTGGAATTAAAACGTGTGTTGCAATAGTCGACGGAATACCTTCTCACGATATGATCAAAATCAAACGTTATATGAGAAGATATTCGAGAACTGAAAAAATGACTTTAGTAGGACCTAATTGTGCTGGAGTGATTAGTCCTGGAAAAGCAATGTTAGGTATTATGCCAGGACATATATATAAAGAAGGAAAAATTGGAATAATCGGAAGGTCTGGCACATTAGGATATGAGGCAGCACAACAATTAAAAAATTTAAACATTGGTGTTTCTACAAGTGTTGGTATTGGAGGCGATCCAATTAATGGAAGCTCATTTAAAGATATTTTAGAAAAATTTGAGGAAGACGATGAAACAGAAGCAGTTTTAATGATTGGTGAAATAGGAGGACCACAAGAAGTAGCTGCAGGAAAATTTGCAAAAGAAAATATGAAAAAACCAGTTATAGCTTACATAGCAGGATTGACAGCACCAAAGGGAAGAGTGATGGGTCATGCAGGCGCAATAGTATCAGCTTATGGCGAAAGTGCAGTTGAGAAAGTTGAGCTTTTAAAAGAATGCGGAGTTATTATTTCTAAAAACCCATCTGTTATGGGTGAAACTGTAAAGTCAGCTTTAAATAGTAAAACTTAAAATATAAACAAATAGTTTATACCAAATGATAAAAAGAGACCTCTATTACGAACGTATACCTACGAAATCCTTAAGAGATGACGTCAGATACTTGGGAAATATTTTAGGGAGAGTAATAAAAAAACAGGAGGGAGAAAGTTTTTTTAATTTAGTAGAGAGAATAAGATTGCT
>CACEMT010000027.1 GCA_902560685.1 uncultured Pelagibacteraceae bacterium
TTTGACGTGCCTTTAACAGACGAACAAGTAAGAAATATTCAATATTATAGACCTGATGATAATTCACCAGAAATAAAATACTTAAAAGAATGTAGAATTAAATTAGGTGGAAATTTACCAGAGAGGTCATCATTTGCTAAAGCTATAAAAACTCCACCAAAAGATATATTTGCAAAAATGAAAGAATCTACAGGAGAAAAAGAAATGTCTACAACAATGGTATTAGTTAGAATGTTGACAAATCTTATGAGGGATAAAAATGTAGCTCCAAGACTAGTTCCAATTATTCCAGATGAAGCCAGGACTTTTGGTATGGAGGGTTTGTTTCAAAAAATAGGAATATATGCTCACGAAGGTCAAAAATATGAACCAGTTGACTCAGAACAATTAAGTTCTTATCGTGAGGATATAAAGGGTCAAGTTTTAGAAGAAGGAATAACAGAAGCGGGTGCTATTTCATCCTGGATTGCAGCTGGCACATCCTATGTAAATCATGATATCTCAATGATACCAATATATATATTTTATTCTATGTTTGGTTTTCAAAGAACTGGCGACTTTGTATGGGCTGCAGGAGATAATCAAACAAGAGGATTTTTAATTGGAGCTACTGCAGGACGTACAACATTGTCTGGTGAAGGTCTTCAACATGGTGATGGACATAGTCATATATTATCTTCTGTAGTACCAAATTGTATTTCATATGATCCGACTTTTTCTTACGAGTTAGCTGTAATTTTTAGAGAAGGTTTAAGAAGAATGTATGAAAAGAGAGAAAACATTTTTTATTATATTACCACAATGAATGAAAATTATCCTCATCCTGAAATACCAAAAGAAAAAAACATAGAAGAAGATATCTTAAAAGGTATGTATAAATTTAAAGAATTTAATAAAAATAAAAAAACTAAAATTCAATTATTAGGATCTGGAACCATTCTAAGAGAAATTATTGCAGCCGCAGAAATATTAGAAAAAGATTATAAAATAGATAGTGATGTATGGAGTGTTACAAGTTATAATGAGCTTAGAAAAGAAGCCATAGAGATTGAAAGATATAATTTACTTAATCCAGATAAAACAAATAAAAAAAGCCATATAGAAAAATGTCTTTCTTCAACTGAAGGGCCAATAGTTTCAGCTTCAGACTACATAAGGTTAAACTCAGATCAAATTAGGCCATTTATTAGAAAGAGTTTTTACTCATTTGGTACAGATGGATACGGAAGAAGTGATACTAGAAAAAATTTAAGAAAATTTTTTGAAGTTGATAAAGAACATATTGTAGCATATTCACTTAGTGTTTTAGCCAAAGAACAGTTAATTCCTTCAAAATACGCAAGTGAAGCAATGCAAAAATATAACATAGACCCTAACAAAACAATTCCTACAAAACTATAAGTTATGACAGATAACAAAAAAATATTTGCTACTCCCAAAATAAGAAAGTTTGCAAGGGAGCTTGGCGCAAACATATCTGAGATTGAAGGATCTGAAAGATTGGGAAGAATAACTGAAGAGGATGTTAAAAATTTTGTAAACAAAAATTTAAATAAACCACAAATGAAAGAAGATATTAAAGTTAAATCGGAATTTGATCATTCTGATTTTGGGGAAGTGAAAATAATTGATATTCCAAGAGTAAAAAGATTAGCAGCTCCTCATCTTTCAAATTCTTGGAATACAATTCCACATGTTACTCATCATGATGAAGCAGATATAACTGAACTAGAAGATTTTAGAGCAAAATTAACAGACCCTGTTTCTGGAGATAAAATTAAAATTACACCACTTGCTTTTATAGCAAAAGCGTTAACAAACAATTTAAAAAAATTTCCTACATTTAATTCTTCGATTGATAATATTAGTGAAGGAAAGATTACTTTAAAAAATTATTTTCATATAGGAATTGCTGTTGATACTAAACATGGGTTAATGGTTCCAAAAATTAGGAATGTAGATCAAAAAAAAATAAAAGAAATAGCAGAAGAGTTAAAAAGAGTTAGTGATCTTAGTAAAAATCTCAAAATAAATAAAAAAGAATTTTTTGGTGGATCAATTACTATAACGAGCCTTGGGGGCATTGGAGGTACTTACTTTACACCTATAATAAATTACCCTGAAGTTGCAATTCTTGGAGTTGGTAGGTCTTACAAAAAACAAATTTTTATAAAAGATAAGTTTCTTGCAAGAACAGTGTTGCCAATATCACTTTCATATGATCATAGAATTATAGATGGTGCAGAAGCTGCTAAATTTTGTAATTTATTAAAAGAAAATTTAGGAAAAAATTTTGCCTATAATTTGGCCTTTTAATTAAGCACATGTCTAAATCCTTATCATTAATTAGTGCTTTGCTTTGTACATTTATTTGGGGAACCACATTTATTGCCCAGGATACTGGAATGGATAAAATAGGACCTCTTACATTTAACGGAGCTAGATTTTTTATAGGTTTTTTATCAATAATTCCAATAGCACTCGTGTATGAAAATTCAAAAATTATTAAAGAAATAAATAATAATAGAACTGAATTTTTCAAACTTCTTTTCTGGATTGGTTTATTTTTATTTTTGGGTACTTTTGTGCAACAAGCGGCACTACTTTATACGGACATAGCTAATGCAGCATTTTTTACTGTTTTTTATGTGCCGATGGTTCCAATAATACTTTATATATTTTATAAAAAAAAAATACACTGGAGTATATGGCCTTCAGCAATTTTATGTGTTGCAGGAGTATATTTATTGAGTGATTTTTCTAATGCAACAGTTAGATTTGGTGACAGTTTAGTTATATTGTGTGCATTTTTTTGGTCTCTTCATATAATTTTTATTGGTAAATTTATTAAAATTTTTGATATACCCTTGTTTTTTGGAGCTCTCCAAGCACTTGTTGTAGCTTCATTTTCATTCTTGTTTGGTTTTTTCTTTGAAAATATATCTTTTGCAAATATTTTAAATGAATCGGTATCAATAATTTATGCAGGTGTATTATCAGGCGGAATAGCTTTTACATTACAAATATATGCACAAAAAAATATCGCACCATCTCCTTCGGCAATTATTTTTTCTTTGGAGAGTGTATTTGCAGCTATAGCTGCTTGGATAATTTTAAATCAATATTTAGATATTAATAATATATTGGGGTGCACATTTATTCTTATTGGAGTTATTTTTTCACAAATACTACCTGAATTAAAAAAAACTAATAATAGATAATTGAAAAAATTATTATAGATAAAATAACTCTATAAATTACAAAAAATTTCAAAGAGAATTTTTTTGTATAAATTAAAAAATATTTAATTGTTAGATACGAAAAAATAAAAGATAAAATAATGGAAATTATGAGTAAAAAATTAAATTCTAAGTCTTCGCTTATTGCATCTTTTAAAGAAAGTACACTTGCACCAATTAAAGCTGGTATAGATAAATAAAAAGATATTTTTGCAGAATCATGTCTATCAAAATTTAAAAATCTACCAGCTGTTATAGTTATTCCAGCTCTACTTACACCAGGTATAATTGCAAAAATTTGCAATACACCAATTATTAAAATATTTTTAATTGATAAATCTTTTTCTATATTTTTTTTAACTTTAAAAGTATCTGAAAAATACATTAAGATACCAAAAACTAATGTAGTCCACGCTATTGTTTCCAAATTCCTAAAAGAATTAATCATACCTGTTGAATAAAATATATATCCAACTAATATTAATGGAATTGAACCAATTAGAAGTAAATTAAATAACTTCTTATCATTTGGAATGTTTAATAGTTCTTTATTAAAATAAAATAATATTGCTATTAACGATCCCAGATGTAATCCTACATCAAATATAAGAGATTTATTTGAAAAATTAATAATATTTGAAAATATTATTAAATGAGCTGAAGAACTAACCGGTATGAATTCTGAAATTCCCTGAACAATTGATAAAAGAAGTACTTCTAAATAGTTTGAGATCATTTTAATTTGTTTCCAATAAACAATATAATTTTAAAATAAAGCAATTAAGTGAATGCATAACAGGCATGCAACTTTATCGAAAACCTTATAAAATATAGGAAATAAGAAGAATTATAGTCAGTATTTATTACCCTTTTCTCTATTTATCCATATAAATTATGCTATATGCTCAGTCGCATATGACAGAAAAAATGCTTAAATTTGTAAAATTAGGAAAGCAAAACCCTACCAAAAGAGAAGTTGTAGAGAGAAAAGAGGATTTTAATGAAATTTATAGGGAATTTATAAATGAAAAAGCTATAGAGCAATCTAGTAGATGTTCTCAATGTGGAGTTCCTTTTTGTCAAGTACATTGTCCTTTAAGCAATAACATACCTGACTGGTTGAAACTTACTGCCGAAGGAAGACTCAAAGAGGCTTATGAGTTAGCGCAAAGTACAAATAATATGCCTGAAGTTTGTGGAAGAATTTGCCCGCAAGATAGATTATGTGAAGGAAATTGCGTAATAGAGCAGTCTGGGCATGGGACAGTAACAATAGGATCGGTAGAAAAATTTATTACTGAAAATGCGTGGGAGAACAAATGGGTTAAACCTATAAAGATTAAATTAGAAAAAGATCAAACAGTAGGAATTATAGGTGCGGGTCCAGCAGGACTTGCTTGTGCTGAACAATTAAGAAAACAAGGCTATCAAATAACTATCTACGATAGATATGATCGACCAGGAGGACTGCTTATTTATGGTATTCCAAATTTTAAATTAGAAAAATTTGTAGTTGAGAGAAGAACAAAACTTTTAAAAGATAGTGGTATTAAATTTATTCAAAATTTTGAAGTTGGAAAAGATGCAACAATAGATGAACTAAAAGAAAAACATGATGCTATTCTTATTGCTACTGGAGTATACAAAGCAAGAGGAATTGAAATTCCAGGTAGTGATCTAGGAAATATTTTTCCTGCAATGGATTTTTTAACAGCTTCAAATAAAAAAGGTTTGGGTGATAAAGTTGAACAATTTGATAATGGAACACTAAATGTAGATGGGAAAGATGTAATTGTTATTGGTGGGGGAGATACTGCAATGGATTGTGTAAGAACTTCAGTTAGACAAAATGCAAAATCAGTAAAATGTTTATATAGAAGAGATAGAGAGAATATGCCAGGATCTGCAAGAGAGGTTTCTAACGCTGAGGAAGAAGGTGTTGAATTTGTTTGGTTATCGAGCCCAAAAAAATTTATAGGAAAAAATAAAATCGAAAATATTTTAGTTGATAAAATGAAACTTGGAAATCCTGATGAAAGTGGAAGAAGAAAACCAATCATTGAAACTAATTCAGAATTTAATTTAAAGGCAGATATTGTAATAAAAGCTCTTGGATTTGACCCTGAAGATCTTCCAAATCTTTTTAAGAATAAAAATTTAAAAGT
>CACEMT010000028.1 GCA_902560685.1 uncultured Pelagibacteraceae bacterium
TCCTTCACAATATTCTTAAAATCTAAGATTAAACCATCCCAATCATTTTCATCCAGATCAGTATCTAACAAAACTCCTTTTGTTAATTTATAATTTTCAATTAGTTCTTCAAAATTATAACTTTCGACTCCTAATACAACATTAGCGTACATTTGAATGAATCTTCTATAACTATCTTTGGCAAATCTTGAATTTGAAGTTTTTTTTGCAAGAGCTAGAACGGTTCTATCATTCAAACCTAAATTTAATATGGTATCCATCATTCCTGGCATTGAAACTCTAGCACCTGATCTCACTGAAACTAACAAAGGATTTCTTAGATCTCCAAATTTTTTACCCGAGTCTTTTTCAATATTTTTTATTTCAGCTTTTATCTGCTTTAATATATTTGGGCTAATTTTTTTATTATTTTTATAAAATAAATCACAAACTTCAGTAGAAATCGTAAATCCAGATGGAACGGGGTATCCTAACCTCCCCATTTCTGCAAGGTTTGCTCCCTTACCACCTAAAATATTTGCTGTAATTTTTATTTTTTTGGTATCTTTTGATTTAAAATTAAAAACTAATTTTTTCACTGAATACTCTCTACCTTAGAAAAATTTAAATAATTATCGAATGTTTTACATAGCATTTGTAAAAGTTCTAGCCTATTTTTTTTAATTAGTTCATCTTGATCGTTTACTATTACATTGTCAAAAAACTCATTTACCTCTTTTCTTGCTAATGACAATTTTTTTAATAGACCTTCATAATCTTCGTCTTTACCAATATTAGTAAAATCTTTTCTTATCTCGTGAATTTTTTTATAAAGAATTTTTTCAAACTCATTTTTAAACAGACCCGGGTCTGCAGAACCAGAAAGTTCTATTTTGTTGTTTTTTAATTCGTTATAAATAATATTTGATGCTCTTTTATAAGAAAACATCAAATCTTTTCCAGTTTCTTTTGAAATTAATTTATTTAAAATTAATGTTTTATTATAAATTTTTAAAATTATATCAATATTATAGTCTAAAGTTGCGCTTTCAATAATATCATTTCTGATTCCTTTTTCTTTCATAAAATTTTTGAATCTATCATTAAAAAATTCTGAGAGATCCTTTTGAATATTTTTTGAACTAAAATCAATATTTTGTTCTTTATACAATTGACAACTATAATTAATTAAATCTCTTAACTTCAATTCTTTATTATTTTCTAAAATCATTTTTAATAAACCAATTGCTGACCTTCTTAATGCATAAGGATCTTTCGAGCTTGATGGTTTTAATCCTAATCCAAAAAAGCCCACTAGGGAATCTAATTTGTCACTCAATGATAATGCTATGCTGTAAGGTTTTTTTGGTATCTTACTTTCTAATCCTGTCGGCAAATAATGCTCACTTACAGCAATACAAACATCTTTTTCAAAACCTTGCGCTTCTGCAAAATAACCTCCTAATACCCCTTGTAGTTCTGGAAACTCTCCCACAAGATCTGATAGCAAGTCTACTTTACATATCGAAGATGCTATTTCTATTTTTTCTTTACTAATTAATAGTTCGTCTGAGATAAGACTGCTTAATTTTCTTATTCTTTGAACTTTATCAAAATAGTTTCCTAGACCCTTAAAATAATTAACATTTTTTAATTTAGATATTTGTTTTACTAAATTTTGAGATTTATTTTTATTCCAAAAAAATTCTGCATCACTTAATCTTGCATCAATTACTCTTTCGTTTCCGATTTTAACAAAGCTCTTAGGATCAAGTGAATCTGCAACAATAAAAAAATTATTAGTTACATTATCTTTTTTATCAAATGTTGGAAAATATCTTTGATGATGCTGCATTGTTATTATAATAATTTCTTTTGGTATTTTTAAATATTTTTTATCAAATATGCATGAAATAACTTTAGGTTTTTCAACAATATCAGTTACTTCATTTAGTAATTTTTCATTAATATTTATTTCAAGATTTTTTTTATTTGAAAGATCTGATAATTTTTTTTTTATGTATTTTTTTCTTAAATCGTTATCAATAATTACATTTAGTTTTTTAAAATAAGAAAAATATGAATTAATATTTTTAAATATTTTTGTTTTATCTTCAAAATCTTTGTCAATATAAGTTACGTTGGAACTTGATAAATGATGAAATTCAAATTTTAAAGGCTTACTATCAAAAATTGCAAGAATTGATTTTAAAGGTCTACCCCAATAAAGATCATGTTCTCCCCATTTCATTGACTTTTTCCAAGATAGATTTTCTAATATGCTTGGAATACTGGTCTTCAAAACATCTTCGGACTTTTTCTTTCTTGATGGCTTTTTATAAAAAAAAAACTCACCTTTATCTGTGTTTTTTTTATAAATATCTTTTTTTAGAATTAAATTTGATTTTAAAAAACCCTCTACTGCTATGTCGGGTGCTTTAGTGTTTGGGCCTCTAATTTCTTCCGATTTTTGATGTATTTCTCTCTCAATTTTTTTAAAACACAAGACTAGTCTATTTGGTGTAGAAAAAACTTTGCCATCGTCTTTATAAATTATATTTTCTTTTTCGAAAAATCTTTTAAAACTTTCAATCAAATTTATTCTTGCTGTAGATTGCAAATTAGCAGGTATCTCTTCACTAAATAATTCTAATAAAAATTCAGCCATTTTTTATTTTTGACTTTCAAGCCAAATCTGACCAACCCCTTTTGCAAGATCTCTAATCCTTGATATATACTCAGCTCTTTGAGCAACACTTATTACTCCTCTTGCGTCTAATATATTAAAAATATGGCTAGCTTTTAAACATTGATCATAAGCTGGTAAAGATAGTTTATTTTCTATTAAAGATTTAGACTCTTTCTCTGTCATATCAAATATTTTAAATAGATTATCAGTATCAGCTAATTCAAAATTGTATTTTGAAAATTCTTTTTCAGCTTGGTGAAATACATCTCTATACAAAACTCCATCATTATTCCATTCTAAATCAAAAACATTCTTTTTTTCTTGAGTAAACATACAAATTCTTTCTAACCCATATGTCAATTCTACTGAAATAGGATTACATTCGATACCAGTCATTTGCTGAAAATAAGTAAATTGAGTTACTTCCATACCATCACACCAAACTTCCCACCCAAGTCCTGCGGCTCCTAGGGTTGGGCTTTCCCAATCATCTTCAACAAATCTTATGTCATGTTCTTTATGTTTAATACCGATTGCTGCAAGGCTATTTAAATAAAGTTTTTTTATATTTTTTGGTGAAGGTTTAATTAAAACTTGAAATTGATAATAGTGCTGTAATCTGTTTGGATTTTCTCCATATCTTCCATCCGTTGGTCTTCTTGAGGGTTGAACATAGGCTGTTTTCCATGGCTTACTTCCTAAAGATCTAAGTGTTGTGGCAGGGTGAAATGTTCCTGCTCCGACTTCTAAATCATATGGTTGTAAAATTACACATCCATGTTTGCTCCAATATTTTTGTAAATTCAAGATTGTATCTTGGAATGTTTGAAATTTAGATTTTTTATTTTTTTTTTTAGAAACCATATCTTTGCCAGATAGATCTTTCCTCTAAAATACTAATTGCTTGTTCTGCATGATTTTCTGAAGATAATTTTCTAGCAAGCCAGCCTTTTGCTTTCTCAAATTTTTTAATGATTATTTTTTCTCCAAACTTCTCTCTTAAAATTTGATCTGCATTCCCTATTCCGTCTATTAAACCTAATTCTTTTGCTTTCCTGCCTGACCAAAATTCTCCTGAGAATAATTCTATTCCATCATTTTTTTTTAATTTTGTTGATCTGCTATTCTCTACTACTTCAATAAAATCTTTATGAAGATCTAGTTGAATAGATTTTAATCTTTCAATATCTTCTTCCTTTTCATCCATAAAAGGATCGAGTGTACTTTTGTTTTTACCTGCAGTATAAACTCTTCTTTGAACTCCTATTTTATTTATAAGATCTTTAAAACCAAATGATGAATAAATCACACCTATTGATCCTACTATAGAACTTTGATTTGCATAAATTTCATCCCCAGCACAGGCAATTAAATACCCACCAGATGCAGCTACATCTTCGGCAAAAATAATTACTTTTTTATTATTTTTTTTTGCTTGTAACCTAATAAAGTCGTGTATTAGATGTGATTGAACAGGAGATCCTCCAGGTGAATTAATAGAAATGGCAACTGCAGGTGCTTTTTTAATTGAGAAAGCTTTTTTAATGATTTCTTCTTGCCCTGCAAAATCAATGCCTTGTTTAAATTTTCCAACATTTCCTATCACGCCACTTAGTTTAATGTGAGGTATTATTTTTTTTTTTTTTAAAAAAGAGAACATTCTTATGCTTATAAAATTTTTGGTTTAATATAAAGTCTACTTATAGTTGAAGTTTTAGGTGCGTCAATTGATAAGTATAATATTGCGTTAATTATACTAGTTTATCTAGATGGGTACAGTCGTTCAGTTAAAAAATCGAATAAATAATTCGTATTCAGAACTTAAAAATTCAGTTGAGGAAAAATTAGTATTAGTTGAAGAGAAAATTAAATTAAAATTATCAAGCAAAGTAAGTCTTGTTGATGAAATGACGAGCTACCATTTAAGAACTGGTGGAAAAAGACTTAGGGCACTTCTAACATTAGGAACTGCTAAGATTTGTGGATA
>CACEMT010000029.1 GCA_902560685.1 uncultured Pelagibacteraceae bacterium
CTATTTAAAGTAATTCCTTATAAAAGACCGTCTAGTTCATTTGGTTACTCTCAAGCAATTAAAGGTACCTGGGAACAATATAAAAAGGAGAATAATAAACCTTTGGCTACTAGAGCAAGATTTAAAGACAGCGTTGACTTTATTGGATGGTATACAAATAAAAGTTCACAAATATTAAAAATATCAAAAAAAGATGTTTTTAGACAATATATTGCTTATCACGAAGGTTGGGGAAATTATAAAAATTATAAAAGCAACAACAAAATTATATTACTTGCAAAAAAAGTTGAGAAACAATCTTCAAAATATAAAAACCAACTTTCTGATTGTCAGAGAACACTGAGTACAAATAAATATATTATTTTCTAACGAAGTTCTTTCTTTAATTCTATATCTATTGCATCTATTCTTTTTGTATTTTTTGCTAAAGATAAGTACATTGTTGGAGTTACATATAATGTAAAGAATGTAGAAATTATCATTCCTCCCAAAATTGTAGCTCCTACTGCTAATCTAGAACCTTCGCCAGCTCCAGGACCTATATTTCCAATTACTAAAGGCATCATTGCAATCATAGTACTCAGGGAAGTCATTATTATTGGTCTGAACCTTATACTACAAGCCTCTTTAACTGCTGTCTCAATATTTTTTCCAGTTGTTCTAATTTGATTAGCATAATCAACTATTAAAATACTGTTTTTAGTAGATATACCAATAAGTATAACTAATGCGATTTGTGAGAAGATATTTATTGAACTATTTAAAAATAAAATAAAAACTAATCCACCAAAAATTGCCAAAGGAACAGTGAGAATAATTATAAATGGATGGACAAAAGAATTAAATGTTGCTGCCATAACTAGATACGCTGTTAATAACGCTAAAGCGAATATGATAAAAAGTTCATTGCTTGTTTCCTTAATTTCTTCAGATTTGCCTTTCCAAGTAATTTGACTTTTAGGAGAAACTTCGGCCATTATATTTTCTAAATATTTAATTGCTTCTGAAAGAGTATAATTTTCTGAAATATTAGCTGATATAGTGACTGCTCTTTGCCTGTTATATCTAGATAATTCTTTTGCCGTTCCTTCTTCTTCAAAATTTACCAGGTTAGTTAGTGATATTAGCTTTCCTGTTGTATCTGATCTTACAAAAATTTTTGATATTCCTTCTTTATTCCTTCTATCTGATAAATATTGCTGTAATATTATTGGATATTCCTTTCCCAATTTATTAAATGTTGTAACTCTTTTACCTCCATAAAGTGTTTCTAAACTTTTTCCAACTGTTTCAGTAGAAACACCTAAATCTTTTGCTTTATTTTTATTAATTATAAGTTTTACTTCAGGTTTATTTCTAGAATAGTCAGACTCTATTCTTGATAAATTTCTATTTCCTCTTAATTTTCCAATTACTTCATTTTGAATACTTTCTAATTCTTCATAAGTACTTCCATAAATAACCATCTGAACAGGTTTATTATAACTCGAAACTCTTATTGACTGAGGAGATATTGGGAAAGCTACAGCCTGGGGCACTGTTACAATTTTACCAATAGCCTGCCTCATCACTGTTTGAGAATCTTGTTTTCTATTTTTCCAATGGTCAAGCAAAGCAATAATTATAAAACTGTTGTATGAAGTAGCGGAGCTTCCAAAACCAGGCACTCTCATAATAAATCGAGAATAAGGACTATTTTCAGCTTGCAATAAAGGAATGAGTCTTTTTTCAATAACTTGTGCTTTTTCCTGCGTGTATTCAAAAGAACTTCCTTCATCAGTAAAACCAATGACCAAATAAGCCCCTCTATCTTCCATAGGCAATAATTCTTTTTTTGAAAAATTAAATAATAAGACAGAAGCTATAATTATAAATATAATAAAAACTGAAATGGTTTTGGTCTTTTTAACTAAGACTTCTAATGTTTCTTGATAAAATTTTGAAAAACCTAGAAAAAACTTTTCAAATTTTCGTATTATGAAGTTTTTATTATTTTTTTTATTTAGAAATTTACTTGCAAGCATTGGAGATAAAGTTAAAGCAACAAAAGATGAGACAACAATAGAGAATGATAATGCTATAGCCGTTTCTCTGAACAGAGTCCCAGATATACCCTCAATAAATATTAGTGGTAAAAAGACAGCAATAAGAATTAATGTAGTTGCAATAATTGCAAATGTAATTTGTTTAGATCCCCTATATGCTGCAACCAATGGATTTTCTCCATTTTCTATTCTTCTGTAAATAGCATCTGTCATAATTACGGAGTCATCAGTAATTATACCAATCGCCAATATAAAACTTAAAAGGACAAAAATATTTATTGATAATCCAAATATGTAAATTCCAAGAAATGAAGCTATTAAACTAACCGGTAAAGCTATTGCTGGAACGATCACAGCTTTTAAATTTCCTAAAAATAAATAAATAATTATTACAACTAAAATAAAAGCAATTATAAGAGTTTTATAAACTTCATTAATTGCTGCTCCAATATAGGTGGCTCTATTAAATGCAATTTCTAGTTCTAATCCCTCAGGTAAAGATTTATTTACTTCGGAAATTTTTTTTTTAATTTCTTTAGAAAGTTCTACAGTTGATGCTCCACTTCTTGCATAAATTCCAATTCCAACTGTCTTTAAATTTAATTGATCTTTTCTTTGGGCTTTAAATAAAGTTTTTTCAGAAACAGGACCAAACTCTATATTTGCAACATCTGATAAAACTACGACTTTTTTATTAGTCTTTTTAATTGGAAGTTGTTTAATCGTTTCTATGCTATTGTACGATTTATCTAAGTTTAAAGTTAAATCGATATTATTTGCTTCGAGAGTACCTGCGGGTAATCTAATATTTTCTCCTCTTAAAGCTCTTTCAACTTCCTGAACAGTTAAATCATTTGCTGCTAATTTGATAGGATCTACCCATACTCTAATACTAAGTTCTCTAAGTCCTCCAACTAAAATTCTACCTACATTTTTTACACTAGAAAAAGTATCTACTAAATATCTTTCAGCATAATCGCCAAGTTCTAAATCACTCCAAGTAGAGGATGAAAGTGCTAACCACATTGTTGTAGTAAATCCTGCTGCTTGTTTAAGTATTTGAGGGGGGTCTGACTCTGAAGGTAAGTTGTCAACAACTCTTGCAACTCTCTCTCTTATATCATTAGCTGCATTATCCAAATCAATACTTGTATCAAATTCAACTTTTATTGTACTTCTTCCATTTGAAGATTTAGAATCAATATTTTTAATTCCCTCAGCGCCTCCAATAACATCTTCTAAAACTTGTGTTACTTCTTGATCAATTATAGGAGCAGATGCAGACGCATAATCAACTTGCACCTGTACTACTGGGGGCTGAAGACCAGATGGCAGCTCTCTTACTGGTAACTTCCAAAAAACAAAAAGTCCAAATACAATTAAAATTAGAGACATTACCCATGAAACAACAGGTCTTCTAATGCTTAATTCTGTTACGAACATTTAATTACGTTTTTTTCTTCCACTCAGACTCATTATTTTTTGAGCCTTTTTCAATAGGTTTGATTTTGCTTCTTGGGTAGACTTTTTTTAGTCCCTCAGCAACAATTATGTCTCCAATATTTAATCCAGATAAAACTTCAATATTGGCTTCTTGTCTTGCACCAATTTTTATTTCTACTTTGTTTGCTATATTATCTTTTGATACCTTATATACATAAGCTTTTTCTCCTTCCATCATTACACTGGTATCTGGTATGCTAAGAGAATTTCTTAAATTAAATTTTACACTTACCTCAAGTAAAGAGCCTGATATTAATTCTAAATTTGTATTAGCAATTTTAATCCTTGTTAATAAACTTCTAGTTTCAGCATTTATTCTACTCGAAATAAAATCAACTTCTCCTGTAAAAATTTTATTTTTGTAGCTTGAAACTTTTGCTTCTATTGATAGTCCTTTATTAATAACAGAAGAGTAATTTTCAGGAATTTTAATATCTGAATAGATTATAGAATTGTCATCCAAAGTTATAATAAATGTACTATCAGAAACAAATATATCTTCAGTTAAACCAGTATATCCTACTACGCCATTAAATGGTGCAATAATATTTCCACTTTTTAACTTAATAATTACATCACCTTTTTTGACATAGCTATTTAACTTTAAATCTCCTATTAAATCTTCTTTTTTTATTCTAAAAGATTTTGTTTTATTTGATACAGCAGTTCCAAATGTTTCAATTTTTTCTGAAAATTCTTTTTTTGCTACATTAGTTACTATAATTCCTGGAGGAGGTCTTTTACTAAATTTTTTTTTAAAATGTTGTCCAATCATAGTTCTTGCAACGATTACCGAAGCTATAATCAAAAAGAA
>CACEMT010000030.1 GCA_902560685.1 uncultured Pelagibacteraceae bacterium
CGGATTATTTACACCAGGAAGTTACAGACCAATGAGATATACATTCGTTATTTGGGTAATGGTTATTGTTGGAGGAACTGGAAACAATTTTGGAGCAATTCTGGGTGGTTTTGTTGTTTGGTTTTTATGGGTTGAAGCAGCACCAATAGCACTATTTTTTATTAATCTTTTCACAGCGCATTTGCCAGAAACAAATGAAATTAGAGTACATTTAATAAATAGTGCTCCTTATTTTAGATTTTTAGTGATCGGGACAGCGCTATTGGTTATAATGAGATTTAGACCACAAGGAATTTTACCAGAGAAAATTATAAAGAATTAAATGAAATATATACTTTTAGGAGCAGCTCTAGCTTTTTTGATGTATTTATCTGATAAATATATTTTTTAGATAAAAAAAACCCCAGCGAATTTCTTCGCTGAGGTTTTAAAGAATTAAGTATTATCTTTGTTTTTTAGTTTTAAATTTACCGCCTTTAACTTCTTTTTCTAAGAAAGAACCAAATGCTTCACCTACATCAGTAAATTCAACACCTGTAGCACCTTCATAGTTAACGGCTTTTCCTTTAGCTAATAAATCTAAAGCTTTTCCTAATTCACCTGGGTAGATTTTTTTACCTGGTGCATTTGCTACAGCCATAACGTTTGCTTGAACTGTAGCTCTGTCAGCTTTTCCACCAGCTTGCATAGCAAGAGTGATTAAAGCAGCAGCATCATATGACTCACCTGTGTAAGGACCTGAAGAATCAATACCAGCAGCTTTTGCTACATCAGCAAAAACTCCAGCACCTTTTCCAGTTGATCCAGGTAGAGAACCAAATGATTTGTTTAAAGCTTTACCAAATTTATCAGTTAATGAGTCTCCGATCATACCATCAGATAAAATAAATCTATCAAATGATCCTGCGTCTAGAGAACCCTGAATAATTTGTGCTCCAGCTTGGTCAAGATAACCTAGGACAGCTACAGCATCACCACCAGCAGACGCTAGTGTTGCTACTTCAGCTGAGTAGTCACCTTTACCTTCTTCGTGAGCAAGAACAGTAGTTACTTTAATGCCATGAGCTTTAACAGCTGCTTCATAAACATCTGATAAACCTTTACCATAGTCATTATTTGTATAAGTAATCGCTACACTTTTAACTTTTCTGTCTTTAGTAATGTCAGCCAAGATTGCACCACCTCTTGCATCTGATGGAGCAGTTCTAAAGAAAAACCCATTGTCAGCTAGAGTAGTTAATCCTGGAGAAGTTGCAGATGGAGAAATCATTACTACTCCATTTGGCACAGCAACATTAGTTGCAATTGCACCTGTAACTCCTGAGCAGTCAGCTCCCATAATAGCAACAACACCTCCGTCCACTAATCCTTGGGCAGCAGTTGTAGCAGCAGCAGAGTCAACACAAGTTGAATCAGCTCTTTCTACTGATATTTTCTTTCCACCAAGTAATGACCCTGAGTCTGAAGCTTCTTTAAATGCAAGCTCAGCAGACGCAGCCATAGCTGGTGTAAGTGATTCAATCGGACCAGTGAAACCTAAAATGATTCCCATTTTAATTCCATGTCCGTCTGCAAAAGTATTTGTTGTCATTGTAGAAACAAATAAGAATGCAGCTAAAATTAATTTTCTCATAATTTTCCCTTTAATTGTTAACAATTTATAAAAAGTTATTAGATTATGATTAAATTAATATTTCAATGATTAATTATCTAATTTTTTGAAGCATAAACACTGATAGTATAACGATAATTCCACCAGTGACCATTATGAGCGTAGGAATTTCTCCAAAAATTATAAAAGTTAGTATTAATCCAAAAACTGGAAATAAAGCATAAAAAGGCAAAACCATTCCCACTGGATAAAATTTATATAAATAAAACATCATCATATGCCCAAATATTGAAATTATAGCTCCCGCATAAAATACTGCTAACCATCCATTTGTTTCAATATTAGATATTTGATTAAATACATTTCCTTCAAAAAAAATGGGAAATAATAATTAATATAATAAAACCTAACAAGCCCATAAAAGCATTAGTAAATTTTACATCAAGCTCTTTAAGGTATCTTGAGAATACTTGTGACAAACCATAGAAAAACGCCATAGCAAAAATTAATAATGTTGCGAAGATTTCTTCTGAAATTTTTGGATCAAATGCTATTAAAATAATTCCAAAAAATGAAGTAAATATTAAAATCCATTTTTTAAAACTAATACTTTCACTTAGAAACAGAGAGCTTAGAATAATTGCTAAAGGAATTGATAGTTGAGCACCAATTGTAATAGGAGCCAAGATTGAAGCAGCATCTAATGATAAATATAAAAACATATTTACTCCTGCGCCCATGCATATTGAAAATCCTAAAAGAGGTAGATAATATTTTTTTTTAGGAATTTTTATTTTACAGAAAGGTATTAGGCACAAAAAAACTATAACCATTCTTAAAGCTCCAAACAAAATTGGATTAATAGATGCATTTAAACCAAATTTACCCAAAGGATAAGCACTTCCTAAAAAGAACATCACCAAGATAATTATAGCTGTATGTTTAAAAGACAATTTTATCTCATTGAAAATGGATCAAGAGTTGGTTTATCTGAAGTATAATACCAAGTTGTTTTTACTCTTGTATAATCTTTTATAGATTCAATACCTGCTTCTTTACCATAACCACTATCTTTCATTCCACCAAAAGGAGCAGATGGAGATATTAGCCTATAAGTATTTACAAATGTGATTCCAGCCCTGATTGCTTTTGAAACTCTCATGCCTCTTGAGAAGTCACTAGTATAAACTCCAGATGATAAACCGTATTGGTTATCATTCATTTTATTTATCACTTCTTCTTCATTTTCAAATTTCATTACAGATAGCACTGGACCAAAAAGTTCATTTTCTGCTGTTGGAAGATTATGATTATCACACTCAATAATTGTTGGAGGAAAATAGTATCCTTCATTTGAAAATGAATGTCTTTTACCTCCACATTTAATTTTTCCACCTTGTTCTACAGTTAATTTAATATTTTTTTCTATTATTTCTAATTGTTTAAAATTACCAATTGGACCCATTTCGCTTTCAGGATCCATAGGTGCACCAATTTTTATTTTTTCTGCTCTTGCAGCAAGCTTATCTAGAAATTCATTATAAATTCCTTTTTGTAAATAAAGTCTTGAACCAGCAATACAACTTTGGCCACTTGCACCAAAAATTCCTGCGGTAATTCCATTTATTGCATTTTCTTGATGAGCATCTTCAAATACTGCTACAGGACTTTTTCCTCCAAGTTCCAAACTTACTTCAGATAAATTTTCAGCTGAATTTCTAATTATATGTCTTGCAGTTTCAGGACCTCCTGTAAAAGCAATTTTTTCAACTAAATTGTGTGTTGTTAGAGCCTTTCCGCATGGATCACCATAACCTGTAATAACATTTACAACACCTTTTGGTATTCCTGTTTCTTCAACTAATTTTGCAAACTCAAATAAAACTGCAGGCGCTAGCTCTGACGACTTTATAACAACAGTATTTCCCATTGCTAAAGCAGGCGCTAGTTTAGTTACTGTTAACAGCATCTGTGAATTCCAAGGAATAATTGCTGCTATAACACCTATTGGTACTCTCGTAGTTATTGCTTGAATGTTCGGTTTATCTATGGGTAAAACTGTTCCCTCAACTTTATCCGCCATACCAGCATAATAGTCATAATATTCTGCAATATAGTTTGCTTGCTTTTTTGTTTCTCTAAATAATTTTCCAGTATCAATAGTTTCAATTTCTCCAAGTAACTCAGCATTCTTTCTAAGTTTATCCGCTATTGCTCTTAAATATTTTCCTCTTTCTCGTGGAAGTAACTTTGGCCATTCTCCTTCAAATGCTTTCTGTGCTGCTTTCACTGCTCTATCAACA
>CACEMT010000031.1 GCA_902560685.1 uncultured Pelagibacteraceae bacterium
ATAAAAATATTTTTATTGAAGAAATTTTCGAAAATCTTTTTAAAAACAAAAAAATTAAACCCCAAAAAATTTATAATATTGCAAAAAATCTTCATATTGGAATAGTTCTTACCGCTCATCCAACTGAAGTTAAAAGAAGAACTTTAATACAAAAATACCATAAAATAACTGAGATAATGGATCAAAGAAATCTTTTGAAGGACAAACCATCACGATTAAAAATTTTAGATAAAAAACTTTATGATGAATTTACAATTATTTGGAATACTGATGATTTAAAAAGGTTTAAGCCAACTCCTGCTGAGGAAGCAAGGTGGGGATTAGCAGTAATCGAAGACAGTCTTTGGGAAACAATTCCAAAAGTTTATAGAAGATTAAACGATATTTTCGTTAAACATTTGGGCAGGGGTTTGCCTAAAAATTTTAACCCAATTGAATTTGGATCTTGGATGGGTGGAGATAGAGATGGCAATCCAAATGTAACAGCAGCCATTACTAAGGAAGTAATACTTTTATCAAGATGGGAAGCAGCTAAACTTTATGAGAAAGAATTAACAAAACTAATTAGAGGACTTTCAATGGAAAAATGTTCAAAAAAAATTCTAAAAGCCACTGGAAAAACTTTTGAACCTTATAGAGTTTATTTAAGACCGTTAAGAGATGAAATGAGAAAAACACATAGATTAATTGAAAGACATTTAGTAGCAAAAAAACCATTAAACAAAAAAAAACTTTTAACTTCCAAAGAGGAAATTCTAAAGCCTTTAAGAGTTGTACGAGAGTCATTAGAGCAAAATCAAAGCGAAAATATCGCAAGTGGTGATTTGCTCGATTTAATGAGACGAGCTAAATGTTTTGGTATTAATCTAGCAAAATTAGATATAAGACAAGAGTCATCAAGACATTCTCAGCTACTAGCAGAATATATAAAGAAAAAAAATAAATCTAATTATTTAAATTGGGATGAAAATAAAAAAATTAAATATTTGATAAGTGAAATGAATAAAAATAAAAAAAATTTCAAAAATTTTGATTTTAAAAATAAAGAAAATAAAGAAGTTTGGTCAACTTTTAAAATTTTAGCTGATGAACCATCAGAATGTTTAGGCGCTTATGTAATATCAATGACTTCAGCAGCTTCAGATATCTTGGAAGTTTATTTAATGCAAATGCAAGCAAATATTAAAAGCAAATTAAGAGTAGTTCCACTTTTTGAAACTTTGCAAGATTTAAAAAATGCAAAATCCATTATGGAAAAACTTTTTTCATTAAGTTGGTACAGAAAATTAATTAATAACAAACAAGAAATTATGATTGGTTATTCGGATTCCAGTAAAGATGCTGGAAAATTATCTGCTAGCTGGCACCAGTACAAACTCCAAGAAGAAGTTTTAACCATAGCAAAAAAATACAAAATAGAACTTACTTTTTTTCATGGCAGAGGTGGTTCAGCTGGAAGAGGTGGTGGACCAATTCAAGCAACTATGAGATCTCAACCTCCAAATTCAGTGTATGGTCGTATTAGAATTACCGACCAGGGAGAAATGATCCAACAAAAATATGGCTATGAACCTTTAGCGAAATATAATTTATGTAGCTACATAGGATCTGTAATGCAGGCTACTCTAAATCCACCTCCACATCCTAAAGATAGTTGGAGAAAATTAATAGAAGAAATGACAAAAATTTCTACTTCAGCTTATAGAAAAAATATAAATGAAAACTCAGATTTTATAAGATATTTTAAAACTGTTACACCACACTTAGCTCTTGGAAAATTATCAATAGGATCACGACCTTCTAAAAGAAAAAATGTAGACAACATTCAAAGTTTAAGAGCAATACCCTGGGTATTTGCTTGGACACAAATAAGATTAATGTTGCCCGCTTGGTTAGGAACTGGGGATGCTTTAAAATATTCGTCAATTAAAAATTACAAAACTACTCTTACAGATATGGAAAAAAATTGGCCATTTTTTAATTCTACAATGGATATATTGGATATGGTTATTTCCAAAGTTGATCCAGAGATATCAGAGGTTTATGAAAATAGTCTTGCAGATAAAAAATTAAGAAAAGTGGGTGACAAACTTAGATCAGAGTTCGCTATAATTAAAAAATTAAATAGATACATAACTCCACGAGAAATAATTAATCAAAGAAAAGAATTTAGAACAAAGGTCCTAGTTAGAAATATTTATTCTGAAGTTTTAAACATATTACAAGCTGTGGTTATGAACAAAATATCAAAGAAAAAATTTAAATCTAAGGATAAGAAATATCTTAATGATGCAATGATGACATCAATAGCCGGCATTTCTGCAGCAATGAAGAATACTGGTTAAAGGGATATTTCTCTTAACTTTTTAAGATAATTTTCAAACTCTTCTACAAAACTTTCAGTTGGTTTTATATTTTTTTTTCTTTGGTCTTCTTGAGCTTTTTCTAAATAAAAAAAACCTTTTTCACATGCTTCGTTAATAATTAATGCAGATTTTGGTCTAGAAGTTTTAAACAGTTTTGTTTTTAATTCTTCAACAGTAATTGGTAAGTTTTGTTTGTGGTAAGACATAATTAAAAGCATCATATGATAGTGCGAAGGTGATTTTCTAAAAAAATAATTACTTGAACGATGTGATTGTTTCATCTGCTCTTCCCAAAAATCTAATAAATTTTTTGTACTTTTCATAATTATTTAAGATCTTACTCTAGATTTAGTTGGATCGTAATGAGGAAAAGGAACTATTTTTGCAGGAATTCTTTTTTGATGTCCATCTATTTTCCCAACTTCGACTTCAGTTTCTAATTCTGAATGACCAATATCTATTCTACATAGTGCAATATTTTTATTTAAAGTTGGAGAGATACATCCACTAGTTATCACACCAACTTGAGATCTACCAATATGAACACAATCTCCATGATTTGCTTTTTCTTTTCCAGTAAGCTCAAGACCTACAAGTTTTTTTTGAGGATTTTCTTTTCTTTTAATTAAACTTTCTTTACCAATAAAATCATCTGTTTTAGTTTTTAATGGAACTGTAAAACCTACGCCAGCTTCAAATGGATCAACTTGACCATCAAATTCATTTCCAAATAATATTAATCCTGCTTCGATCCTTAATAAATCTAGCGCACCAAAACCAGCGGGTATAATTCCTTCATCTTTTCCAGCTTCCATAACTTTATCCCATACCTTAGGAGCATCAGATGGATGACACCAAATTTCATAACCTAGCTCACCTGTGTAGCCAGTTCTCGAAACAATTAAAGGAATACCATTCAAATCTTCAACTCTGCATATAGTAAATCTAAACCACTGAAGTTCAGAAATAGTTGGCTGAGTTGGTGGCGCAAATATAAATTTTTCAAGAATTTTTCTACTATTTGGACCTTGTAAAGAGATGTTATTAATTTGATCTGTTGAATTTTTTATTAAAACTTTATAATTTTTTTTCTTTGCCTGCTCTTTTAACCATTCTCCAGCATATTCATCACCACATACCCACCTAAAGCCATGATCGCTCAATTTTAATAATGTTCCATCATCAAACATGAAACCATTTTCATAACACATTGAAGAGTAGACGATCTGACCGACAGAAAGTTTTTTTATATTTCTTGTTAAAGTATAATTCATTAACTCTTCAGCATCAGGTCCTAAGATTTCAAACTTTCTTAAAGAAGATAAATCAATAACAACTGATTTTTCTCTACAAGCTGTGTATTCATTGA
>CACEMT010000032.1 GCA_902560685.1 uncultured Pelagibacteraceae bacterium
ATCCTGTTTTTGTTGCAATAACAGAATTACATCCATGAGCAATATTTGCAAATGGTCCTCCATGTATTATTGCTGGGTTGTTTTCTAATGTTTGTGTCACATTAGGTCTAATTGCATCTTTTAATAAAACAGTCATTGGTCCATGAGCGTTTAAATCTTTAGCATAAATTGGTTTTTTATCTCTAGTATACGCAACTGTAATATTTCCAATTCTATTTTCTAAATCTTTTAAATCATTTGATAAGCAAAAGATGGCCATTATTTCAGAAGCAACCGTAATATCAAAACCATCTTGTCTAGGATATCCATTCGCTACACCTCCTAGATCTACCACAATTGATCTCAATGAACGATCATTCATATCCATAACTCTTTTCCAAACAATTCTTCTGACATCAATGTTTAATTTATTACCCCAATAAATATGATTATCTATTAAAGCAGAAAGAAGATTATGAGCTGAGGTTATTGCATGAAAGTCTCCTGTAAAATGTAAATTTATTTGTTCCATAGGAACTACTTGTGCATAACCACCTCCAGCAGCGCCACCTTTCATTCCAAAAGAAGGTCCTAAGCTAGGTTCTCGAAGACATACTATTGATTTTTTTCCAATTTTATTTAAACCATCATTTAGACCAACTGATGTTGTTGTTTTTCCTTCTCCAGCAGGAGTTGGGGTAATTGCAGTAACTAAAATTAATTTTCCATCTTTTTTATTTTTTAAAGTCTCTAAATACTCAGTTTTAATTTTGGCGATGTATCTTCCTATTGGGCTATAGACTTCAGCTTTGTCAGGTACATTTAGTCCATTAAGCACTTCTTGAATGGGCTTCATTTTTGCTTCTCTTGCTATTTCAATATCAGATTTTACTTTGCCCATTTTAGTTTTCTTTATTTTATATCTCCAAACTCATTTGAAGCTGGATTAATATCTTCTTTTATGGATTTTTTAAAGTTCTAAAAAATATATATAAAAAAAATAAAGAACTATTTATACTAATTACGATAAAATTTGATTATGCAAAAATATTCAGTCTTCAGCCTTATAAAAAATGCTTTTAAAGGTCATAAAGATTGGGAAGTGGCCTGGAAAGACCCAACTCCTAAATCCGAATATGATGTTATAATTATAGGAGGTGGAGGTCATGGTTTAGCCACAGCATATTATCTTGCTAAAGAACACAATATTACAAATGTTGCTATTATTGAAAAAGGTTGGATAGGAGGAGGAAACGTTGGAAGAAACACCACTATTATCAGATCAAATTATATGCATGATGAAAATGGATTGTTTAGCGAATTCGGTATGGATTTGTGGAGAAATATGAGTCAGGATTTAAATTTTAACGTAATGTTTTCGCCGAGAGGAATAATTAATCTTGCACATTCTGATGCGCAAATGAATGCTTACTCTAGGAGAGGAAATTCAATGCGTTTAAATGGAATTGATGCAGTTCTGCTCAATAGAGAAGAAGTCAGAAAAATTATTCCTATGGCAGATTTTTCTGAAAATGTAAGATTTCCAATTTTTGGAGGACTAATGCAACCTAGCGCAGGAACAGCAAGACATGATGCGGTTGCCTGGGGGTATGCACGTCAAGCAGATTCTATGGGAGTAGACATTATTCAAAATTGTGAAGTAACAGGGTTTGAAATTTCTAATGGAAAAATTTTAGGAATAAGAACTTCAAAAGGTAATATTAAAGCAAAAAAAATTGGTCTTTGTGTTGCCGGAAGTACAAATATTTTAGCAGAGAAATTAAATATGACATTACCTATAGAGACACATCTTTTACAGGCATGTGTTTCAGAACCAATTAAACCAATCTTAGATAATGTTGTTACATTTGGCGCTGGACACTTTTATTGCAGTCAATCTGATAAAGGTGAAATGGTTATGGGTGGAGATCTTGATGGATACAATAGTTATGCTCAAAGAGGAAATCTTCCAACATTACAACATGTATTAACTGAAGGAATAGCAATGTTTCCTTTTCTAAGTAAATTAAAAATGCTTAGAACATGGGGAGGAATTATGGACATGTCTATGGATGGATCTCCTATTATTGACAAGACACACATTGATGGATTGTATTTAAATTGTGGATGGTGCTATGGAGGATTTAAAGCAACTCCTGCATCCGGATGGACTTTTGCTCATACAATTGCTCAAGATAGACCGCATGAATTAAATGCGGGCTATAGTTTAAATAGATTTAGCACCGGACATTTAATTGATGAAAAAGGTCTTGGAACAAAAACTTGGATTTCCTAAATGTTACATATTAAATGTCCACATTGCGGATTAAGATCTCAAAATGAATTTTCATATGGTGGTGATGCAACAGTTAAAAGGCCAGAATTAAATAAAGAAGTTTCTGATAAAGAATGGGACAACTTTGTTTATTTGCGTAAAAGTCCAATAGGAAAACATCTAGAGTTATGGCAACATATTTCTGGATGTAGACAATGGATTAAAGTTGAAAGAGACACACTAACTCACGAAATATTCAAAACATTTAAAGCAAATGAAGAACTATAAAGATGCCAGAAAAATTTAGATTAGACAAAGGTGGATTAATCAATAGAAATAAAAAAATTTCATTTAAGTTTAATGGTAAAAAATATTTTGGTTATGAAGGTGATACTTTAGCTTCCGCATTAATTGCAAATGGAGTTCATTTGGTTGGAAGAAGTTTTAAATATCATAGGCCTAGAGGTTTTTTTGGAGCAGGTGTAGATGAACCTTATGCTATAGTTCAAATGAATAGAAATAATGAAGTTGATCCTAATGTAAGAGCAACGGAACAAGAGTTATTCGAAGGTTTAGAAGCAAAAAGCGTAAATTGTTGGCCAAATGTAGATTTTGATATTGGTGCAATAAATAATTTCTTAGGTAAATTTTTTCCTGCAGGTTTTTATTATAAAACTTTTATGTGGCCCAAAAGTTTTTGGTATAAGATATATGAGCCAATTATTAGAAAAGCAGCAGGTTTTGGAGCAGCTTCAATAAAACATGATAAAGAAAAATATGAGCACAAATACGAATATTGTGATTTATTAATTACAGGGTCTGGTCCCTCAGGTTTAGCAAGCGCTTATGCTGCGGCTCAAAATGGAGCAAAAGTAATTTTAGCTGAAGATAAATCAAGGTTTGGTGGAAGCCTTCTAACAAGTGAAGTTACAATTGGAAATCAAAGTGGGCAAGAATGGGCAGAAAAAATAATATCTGAACTTAAATCAATGCCAAATGTAGTTGTAAAAAATAGATCTCAAGTTTTTGGTTACTACGACCATAACATGCTTGTTATGTCAGAGAGAATTAGCGATCATTTACCTAAAACAGAAAAATATATTCCTAAACAGAGACTTTGGTACATCCGTGCAAAAGAAGTTATTATTTCGTCAGGATCAATAGAAAGACCTTTAGTTTTTGGAAATAATGATACCCCAGGTGTCATGCTTTCCTCGGCAGCTAAAGAGTATTTAAAAATTTATGGAGTATTAGTTGGAAAAAAACCATTAGTATTTACTAATAATGATAGCGGATATGAAACTGCTATAGAATTCAAAAAAAATGGAATAGATTCAATCATATTAGATACAAGAAAAGATCCTAATTCAGAAATTATACAAGAGGCTAAAGACTTAAATATAAATATAAAAACTTCTTATG
>CACEMT010000033.1 GCA_902560685.1 uncultured Pelagibacteraceae bacterium
GGCCTATTACCTAGAGGGAAAGATAAATTTAAAAAAGGCGATTTTATTGAATGCTATGCACCTACAGGTATAAATTAAAATTACATTATACGATCAAATTTTGTTGTGGATTTTATTAATTGGTATTAATAATCCGAAATGAGAGAATTAAAAAATCCAAAATTAGCTGTACCTATTGTTTTATTAGCAGGGATTTTTTGGTCCTTTGGCCCTTATGTTGTTCGTAATATCGATCAGGCACATACTGTTCCTTGGCAATATTTATTTGCAAGAGGAATGGTAATTTTTATATTACTTAATTTTTATCTTTATTTAGAAGAGGGTTTAGGTTTTTTAAAAAATTATAGCAAAATAGGTGTCTCGGGAATTATAGGCGGCATAGGTTTGGCTGCCGCAATGATTACATTCATTTGGTCTATAACAAATACAACAGCAGCAATAACTCTTCTTTGTCTAGCAGCAATGCCATTCATTACTGCATTATTAGGTTTTTTATTTTTAAAAGAAAAAATATCGATGAATGTTTGGATTTCAATATTAATTGCTACAGTGGGAATTATAATAATGGCTTTTGGAAATCATGAAAAAAATACTTTAATTGGATTCGTGTTAGGCATAGTATCTGCATTAGGTTTTTCAGTTTTTTCAGTAAGTTTAAGATGGAGAAAAGAAACACCAAAATTTACTACAGTTGCATTAGCAGGTCTAATTTGCTTTTTTGTATCCTCAGCAGTTATGATTAGCAAAGATTTAAGTTTTTTTTCTTCAAGTAAAAATGAAGCTTTGTTTGCTGTACATGGAACAATAGTTTGTTTAGGTATGATATTATATGCAATTGCATCAAAAACAATTCCAGCAGCTGAACTAACTTTACTTTCTTTAACAGAAGTAATTGGTGGAATATTTTGGGTATGGCTTCCATGGTTAGGAATTAATGAAATTCCAGGAACAAATACTATAATAGGAGGTTTTTTTATTTTTTTAGCTTTATTTTACTATAGCTTAATAATAAAAAGTAACAGAAGATTTATCGCATTAAATTAATTTAATGAGTTCAGAAAAAATTATTGTAAACAGTTGGAACGAATGGGATCCTTTAAAACATGTAATTGTTGGCAAGGCTGATGGCTGTTGTATTCCAGCCCCAGAACCAGCTTTAGATGCCAAGGTTCCCGAAGATTCTGATATGAGAGGACAATATGGTCCAAGAACAAAAGATACAGTTGATAAAGCAAATGAACTTTTAGACAATTTTGCAAACATGTTAACAAAAAGAGGAATTAAAGTGGATAGACCCCAACCACTAGATTTTAATCAAAAAGTATCAACCCCTGATTGGAAAGCAGAAAGTATGTTTGGATGTATGCCGGCTAGAGACGTTATTTTAACAGTCGGTAATGAAATGCTAGAAGCAACAATGAGCTATAGATGCAGATGGTTTGAGTATTTAAACTACAGGCCTCTTATTCAAAAATACTATAATTCAGATTCAAATATGAGACACGAGTCTGCTCCAAAACCAAGATTAACTGACGCTGACTATAGAAAAGATTATTTATCAGAAAAAATAGGAGATCAAAAAAGACTTGAATGGACAGCAAAAAAATTTTTTGTAACCACAGAAGAAGAACCTTTGTTTGATGCAGCTGACATACTAAGATTTGGTAAAGATTTAATTGTTCAGCATGGTTTTACAACAAATTTAAAAGGAATAGATTGGTTAAAAAGACATTATAAAAACCATAGAGTCCATGGAGTGAATTTTCCTGGTGATCCTTACCCAATACATATTGATGCAACCTTTACACCTATTAAACCAGGATTAATTATTAACAACCCACAAAGAAGATTACCAAAGGAACAAAGAAAACTTTTTGAAGATAACGATTGGGAAATAGTTGACTCAGCTCAACCTGCCCACAATTCTCCTCCTCCATTATGCTATTCGTCAGTTTGGCTATCTATGAATGTTTTAGTTTTAGATCCAAAAACAGTATGTGTGGAAAAAAGTGAAGTTTATCAATCTGAGCAGTTAGATAAACTTGGTATGGAAGTAGTTCCAGTAGACATGAGAGACGCTTATGCTTTTGGTGGAGGACTTCATTGTTGTACTGCAGATGTTTATAGGGAAGGAAAATTAGAAGATTATTTTCCCAAACAATAATTAACTAGGATTTTGTTTTAAAAATTCAATATATTTAATTACTTCATCAAACTTTTCATCTTCTATATCTTTATAACTGGCATTAAATTTACTTTTTACACATATAGCTACATGAGCGTAAGGATTTCTTCCTTTTGGGTGATTTGGATGATCTGGCAATTGCCCCTGTAAATAATCACCAGCTTCCTGAATAATTTTCCAGAGTTTACTTGCATTTTCTTTATTCATACTCGTATAATTATATATATATTAAATTTTGCAAAATGATTAAAGAATTCAAAGTTAATTTTACCGAAAAAGAAATTTCTTTGATTTATCAAAAAGTTAAAGATTATCCTTGGAATTCGGTAAAGGATTTAGATGGTTGGGAACACGGAACTAACAAAAAATATTTAAAAGATTTATGTGATTATTGGATTACCAAATTCGATTGGAGTAAACATGAAGCAGAAATGAATAAATTTAAAAACTATACTACCAATATAGATGGTATAAAAATTCATTTTATTAAAAAAAAAGGAAGCAACGAAAATTCTGAACCATTACTTTTGATGCATGGTTGGCCTGGATCGATAATTGAATTTCTGAATATTATAGAAAAACTTGCCCATCCAGAAAAATTTGGAGGCAATGAAAAGGATTCTTTTGATGTAATAGTTCCTTCTTTGCCAGGATTTGGTTTTTCAGGAGGTCCGTCTAAGCCAATGGGGCCAAGAAAAATGGCTGAAATATTAAATAAGCTAATGATAGAAAGCCTTGGTTATAA
>CACEMT010000034.1 GCA_902560685.1 uncultured Pelagibacteraceae bacterium
TCTGAATTAAATTTTATTTTATTAAATTCAAATAAAATATTTTCAAACTTGTAATTATTATCTTTAACAATAAAATTAAAATTTAATTCTTTTATACTATGTGGTATTTGTAATTCTGCGTTTGAGATTTTTCCTGTTAAAATATAATTATTTTTTATTTTGCCTAAGTCGTCAAAGTATAAATCAGCATTAATTTTTCCTATTCCACCTTTCAGGGCTTGCTTTAACAAAATAATTTGAAGTGTGTTTTTGTTATTTATCTTATAAAAATCTATATAATTTTCTATTTTATTATTTTTACTTTTTATCGAAAGATTTTTTATTGCAAACTTATTTTGAAAGTATGATTTTATTGAAATATTGGATGAAATTTCTTTTAATTCTAAAATACCAGAATTATTCAATATTATTTTTGGATTTTTCGTTTTAATTTGTATTGAAATGTTCTTTAGATTTAAATGTAATTTTACTTTTTTTAATTCTATATCAAGGTCTTTATTTTGATTTTTAACTTGATCTTTTATAATTTTATTAAATTTTGATGTAGTAATTCCAAAGTATGCAAAATATCCTAAAAATATAACTAATAAAAATAATATTAAAGTTAGTACTTTTAAAAAATTTTTAATCATTTAATTTATAAAGTGAACTTTCTAAAAACTCATCTATTTCGCCATCAAGCACCTTATCGGGGCTTGAGCTTTCATAATTTGTTCTATTATCCTTAACCATTCTATATGGATGCAATACATATGATCTAATTTGATGTCCCCACCCAATTTCAGCTTTCGAGTCCTCTGAACTTTTTAATTGTTGTTCTTTTTTTTTTAATTCATGTTCATAAAGTCTTGCTTTTAACATATTCATGCAAGTATCTTTGTTTTTATGTTGTGATCTATCATTTTGACATTGAACTACTATTTTCGTTGGCATGTGAGTTATTCTCACAGCACTATCGGTAGTGTTAACATGCTGTCCTCCTGCTCCGCTAGATCTATATGTATCAACACGTAAATCTTTATCTAATATTTCTACTTTAATACTGTCATCAATCACTGGATAAACCCAAACACTAGCAAAACTTGTATGTCTTCTAGCTCCAGAATCAAAAGGTGATATTCTTACTAAGCGGTGAATTCCAGATTCTGATTTTAAAAATCCGTAAACATAATTTCCTTTTATTTTTATTGTTGTTGATTTAATTCCTGCTTCATCTCCCTTATGTTCGCTAATTAATTCACATTTATTATTTTTGTTTGATGCCCATTTCATATACATTCTTCTTAACATTTCAGCCCAGTCTTGGCTTTCAGTTCCGCCAGCTCCTGCGTGAATTTCTAAATAAACATCTAGGCTATCTGCTTCATTAGATAGAAAGCATTTTATTTCATTTTTTTTTATATTTTTATGTAATTCAAAAATATTTTTTTCAGATTCTTTTAAAACTGATTGATTATTTTCTTCTAAAGCAAGATCGTATAAATCGCTTAGTTCGTTAAATTGTTTTAAAGAAGATTCATAACTATTCACCAAATCTTCATAAAGTTTTTTTTCTTTTAAAACTTTTTCTGCTCTGGATTTATCTTCCCAAAAGTTTTGTTCCAAAATGATTTTATTTATATTTTCTAATTTAAAATGAATATCTTGTTTTTCAAAGATACTCCTTAATTCTTTTGCTTATTTTTTTTATTTCGGATTTGTAATCTGTAATATTATTATTCATTAGTAAAATTTTAATATATTATTTTTATCAACTTTTAAATTTAAATCATCGTTATTTAAATAATTTTTTGAGGTGCTATTTTTTTTAAAGGCTTCTATGATAGTTGTTTTCGAGCCAAAATCAGCTTTTCTTCCTGTTTTTTGTTCAATCACAGAAAACTTAATATTTTTTGCAACTTTAAATGGTCTTGCATCACCTTTTTTTACTGCTTTTTTTATAAAAGATTTAAAAATTGGCAGCGCAGTTTTTGAACCAGTTTCATATTTACCTAAACTTCTTGGTTCATCATGTCCTACATAAACTCCAATTACTAGATTTGAAGTAAATCCTACAAACCAAGCATCAGTATTATTATTTGTGGTTCCTGTTTTTCCAGCTAAGTCTAAATTTAAATCTTTAAGCTTTCTTCCTGTCCCTCTTTTAATTACACCCTCTAATATTGAAGTCATTTGATATGCCGTTTCTTCAGAAAAAATTTGTGGGAAGTTATCTTCTATTTTTGGCACTTCTTTTCCTAAATAAGAAATTTCTTTACATTTATTGCAAAATCTTTTTTCAGAATTAAATATTGTATTACCTTCACTATCTTGAATTCTGTCTAAAAAAATTGGATCAATTAGTTTTCCTCCATTTACGAAAGAACTATATGCCGATGTTAATTTTAATAATGTAGTTTCTGCTGAGCCTAAAGAAATTGACAACAATTCTTCTGGATTATCATAAATTTTTAAATTTTTTGAAAATTGTATAATATTATCTATTCCGATTTCTTGAGCAATTCTAACTGTCATTAAATTTCTTGATTTTTCTACACCTGTTCTAATAGTCGAGGGACCATAAAATTTTTTACCATAATTTTCTGGTTTCCACATTTTTAAGTCTTCTCCCTGATCTAAAACTATAGGAGCATCTAAAACTAAAGATGATGGGGTAAAATTATTTTCTAACGCTAAAGTATAAATAAAAGGTTTAAAAGCTGATCCGGGTTGTCTCAATGCTTGAGTTGCTCTATTGAATTCACTTAATTTAAAGCTAAATCCTCCCGACATAGCTAGAACTCTACCGTTATAAGGATTTAAAACTACAATGCTTCCATTAGCTTTGGGAATTTGTTTCAAACTAAAGAGGTTATCTTTTATATTT
>CACEMT010000035.1 GCA_902560685.1 uncultured Pelagibacteraceae bacterium
AAAAAATAAAAAAGTATCAACAGTAGATCCAATTAAAGATGATGTTAAAGGTGCCACAAACCATTTTTTTCTTCTTAGCTGATCAAAAATTTGAACATCAAGCAATTGAGCAACTATAAAAGCTGTGCCTGAACCAATTGCAATTCTTATTGAAATTAAATCTGCAAAATTTGTTGAAAATAAAAGTGTAAAACAAATACCAAAAGCAAAACCTATATAAACAATTTTTCTAGCAACTGCTTTTCCATAAAATCTATTTGCAAGATCAGTTATTAAAAAAGCTATAGGATAACTAAATGCCCCATAAGTTAATATTTCATTTAAACCAAAATAATTTATTGGAAACTGAACTAAATAGTTAGATGTTAAAACAACCACTCCCATAAAAAATGAAAGTGTTATAAAAACTCTATTCATTAAGCTGATTTACTAAGTAACGATTTTTTTAATTTTTTTAATCTAGGGGATAAATTTCTTGATTTTGCACTTTTAATAAATTGGTCAAAACTACCTTTTTTATCTACAGTTCGAACTCCTGCATTAGATACAGTTAATTTTAAACTTTTATTTAAAACAATGCTTTTAAACTTTACTTTCTTAAGATTGGGTAAGAATCTTCTTTTAGTCTTATTATTGGCATGACTAACCTTGTGGCCTTTAAGAGGAATTTTTCCAGTGAGTTCACATTTTTTAGACATAAAATTTATGATTGTATAGGTGTTCTAAAGTTACCAGTCAAGATCAATTTTTACTTCCTACTATATCAGATATATTTTTTATTCCTTCTTTTTCTAAAATATTTATTAATTCTTGACTTATTTTTGTAGCAATACTGGGGCCTTGATAAATCATACCAGTATAAATTTGAACCAAACTTGCTCCATTAATTATTTTTTGATAAGCACTATAGCCAGAGTCTACTCCTCCTACGCCAATAATTTTTATTTTATTTTTTAAAATTTTATAAAATTTATTAATCAGCTCATTTGATCTTTTTTCTAAAGGCTTTCCTGACAAACCCCCTTTTTCTAATTTATTAATATTAGATAAATTTTCTCGATTTTTATCTGTCGTATTTGAAATTATTACTGCTTCAACATTATGTTTTAAAAGTAGATCTGAAATTATATTAATATTTTCATCTTGTATATCTGGTGATATTTTTACTGTTATGGGAACAGTAGTTTTTAATATTTTTTTTTCTTTATTAATCAAACTCAATAACTCATTTAGTTCATCTTCATTATGAAAATTTCTCAAATTTTCAGTATTAGGAGAGGATATATTTATGGTTAAGTAATCTGCAAGATTATAAAATTTACGAAAGCAAATTAAATAATCTTCCAATCTATTATTTGTATCTTTATTTGGTCCTATATTGACTCCAAATAAGCCTTTAGGAGAATTTGAAATAATTCTAGATCTAACTTTTTCAGAGCCTGAATTATTAAAACCAAGTCTATTTATTAATGCCATATCTTCTTCAAGACGAAATATTCTTGGTTTAGGATTTCCGTATTGATTAACTGGAGTAACTGTTCCAACTTCTACAAACCCAAACCCTAATTTAAACAAAGGATTATATACCTCCGCATCTTTATCAAATCCAGCTGCTATACCTATTGGATTTGGAATTGATTTTCCAAAAATTTCTGTTTGAATTAAATTGTTATTTTTAATTTTGTCTTTAGGAATAGGATTAAATTTAAGAGCCTTGATAGCCAAATCATGTGCTGTTTCAGGATCTAATTTGAATATTAATGATCTTATTTTTGAAAACATCAGATAATTTTATCTTTTATTAATTGTTGTGTCTCCTTAACTCCAAAAAAACTAATAAAAAAACCCATTCTTGGACCGTTTTCATCACCAAAAACTACCTCGTAAATTAATTTAAACCAATCTCTTAGATTTTCTTTATAGCCATTTTCTTTACCAACCGAATAAATTTTTGTTTGAATTTCTTCTGGCTGCATTTCATCAGTACATTTTTCTAATGCTGAAACTAATGCTTCTAGTGCTTTTTTTTCATCAAGGTTAGGTTTTTTGTATTTTTTATTTTTTTTAATTACATCATTAAAATATTTAATTGCATATTCAATCAACATATTAAATATTGGATGATCTTTTTCTAAAATATTTGGTTTGTACTTTTTAACAAATTTCCATAAAAGTTCTTTTGAATTAGCATTGCTGGCTTCAACTAAGTTAAGAAGCATAGAAAAGGTCATGATTGTATTTTCTTTAGGGATCATACCGTTGTGAACATGCCAAACAGGATTTAATAGCATCTGTAATTCATTTTGATTTTTTCCCTTTTCAATAAAATCTAAATACTCATCCACAGCTTTAGGAACAATTTCTCTATATAACTTTTTTGCTCTTTTTGGGTTTTGATACATAAATAAAGATAAACTTTCAGGAGAAGCATACTCAAGCCATTCATCAATTGTTATTCCATTACCCTTTGATTTAGATATTTTTTCTCCTTTTTCATCTAGAAATAGCTCATAGGCGAAACCTGAAGGGTTAGTTTTTCCTAATATTTTTATAATTTTTGTAGATAAGATGGCACTTTCAATTAAATCTTTACCATACATTTCAAAATCTACATCTAAAGCGTACCATCTCATTGCCCAGTCTACTTTCCATTGAAGCTTGCAATGTCCATCTAAAATACTTTTTTCTAATTTTTTTCCAAAATTATCA
>CACEMT010000036.1 GCA_902560685.1 uncultured Pelagibacteraceae bacterium
TGCATGTGTTATAGATCCAAGTGAATCTAAACCAATTATTAATTTTGTTGAAAAAGAAAATATTAATTTAAAATTTATTTTAAATACACATCATCATTACGATCATGTTGGTGGAAATAATGAGTTAAAAAAAAAATATGGATCAAATATTGTTGGATTTAAATATGATAAAGATAGAATACCAGAAATAGATATACTCGTTGAAGATAATGAAACTTGGGATAATGAAGATTTTAAAGCAAAAATATTTCATATTCCTGGACATACATCAGGGCATATATGTTTTTATTTTGAAAAAGAAAAAATTGCTTTTACTGGAGATACTTTATTTTCACTTGGTTGTGGTAGAATATTTGAGGGTACATATGAACAAATGTTTGAATCTTTAAATAAACTAAAAAAACTTCCTTTAGATACTAAAATTTATTGTGGACATGAATATACACTCAAGAATTCAATGTTCTGTAAAAAGTATGAAGAAAATAATAAAAATCTAAAAAAAAAAATTATTGAAATTGAACATAAATTAAAAAATAATTTACCCACAATTCCTTCAACAATTGGTGAAGAATTAGCATGTAATATTTTTTTAAGAGCAAAAAATCTAGAAGACTTTTCAAAATTAAGAGATTTAAAGGATAATTTCTAATTTATTCAACTTGACTAAAAGAAGTCTAGAACTATATTGCCATTATAAAATTTAAGGATTTATAATGTCTTTTGCAATAATACAAACAGGTGGAAAACAGTACAAAGTTAAAGCCAGCGATATACTAAAAATTGAAAAGCTAAAAGATAGTAAGCCTGAGAGTAAAATTGAATTTAATGAAGTTCTTGCATATGGAGATGACAAAACTTTAGAGGTTGGTTCGCCTTTAGTTAAAGGTGCAAAAGTAGAAGCAGAGTTAATGAAAAATAGTAAAAATAGAACTATTTTAATATTTAAAAAAAGAAGAAGACAAAATTCAAGAAGAAAAAATGGACATAGACAAGAATATTCTCTAATAAAGATAAAAAAAATTTTTGCTAAAGACGGTGCTATACTTTCTGAAGCAAAAAAAGTAGAAAAAAAAGAGACAAAAAAAATAAAAGAAGAAAAAAGTAAGATTTAATTATGGCAACAAAAAAAGCAGGTGGATCATCTAGAAACGGACGTGATAGTGCTGGTCGTAGACTTGGTGTAAAGAAATATGGTGGTCAATATGTTATACCAGGTAATATAATAGTAAGACAAAGAGGAACAAAGATTTTTCCAGGAGAGCACGTTGGTATGGGTAAAGATCATTCTATATTTGCAAAAGTTGAGGGCAAAGTAGAGTTTAAAAAAACTAAATCTGATAGAACATTTGTTTCTGTAAAACCCAATTAATCAATACAACTTAAAAAATCAAAAGGAGTTGTATTATGAAATTTTTAGATCAAGTTAAAATATATATCAAAGCGGGTGATGGTGGATCCGGATCTCCTAGTTTTAGAAGAGAAAAATTTATTGAATTTGGAGGACCTGATGGAGGAGATGGAGGTAAGGGAGGTTCTGTAATTTTAAAATCAGAAAGAAATTTAAATACACTAATTGATTTTAGATACCAACAACATTTTAAAGCAAAAAGAGGCGGGGATGGAAAAGGTAAAAACCAAACTGGAAGAGGTGGTGAAAATTTATATCTTAAAGTTCCAATTGGTACACAAGTTTTTGAAGAGGATAACAAAACTTTAATTTTTGATTTTAAAGAAGAAAATGAAGAGTATGTAGTAGCCGTAGGAGGAAAAGGAGGATTTGGAAATACTAGATTTAAATCTTCAACAAACAGAGCTCCGAAAAAATTTACTAAGGGAACTAAAGGTGAAGATTATTGGATATGGCTTCAATTAAAAACAATTGCAGATATAGGTATTATTGGTTTGCCTAATGCAGGTAAATCTAGTTTATTAGCTGCCATAACAAGTGCAACACCAAAAATTGCTAATTACAAATTTACAACTTTAAATCCTAACCTTGGTGTTGCTGTTTATGATGATAAGGAAATAACTTTAGCAGATATACCTGGTATAATTGAAGGCGCACACGAAGGTGTGGGTTTAGGTATAAAATTTCTTAAACACATTGAAAGATGTAAGTCTTTACTCCATATGATTGATATTACTGAAGGTGATTTAAAAAAATCCTATAGCCAAGTTAGAAAAGAGTTGAAAAACTACAGCAAGGATCTATTAAAAAAAGATGAAATAGTCGTTTTAAATAAAATAGATCTTTTAGATGACAAAGAAGTAAAAAAAATTAAAGATAATTTTTTAAAAAAATATAAAGTGAAACTAACTACTGTTTCAACTTTTAATAAAAAATCAATATCAGACATAAAATCTAAAATAATTAAATATGTATCTTAATAAATCTAAAACAATTGTAATAAAAATAGGCTCGTCAATAATAATTGATAAAAATAAGAAAATTAGAAATAAATGGCTAACTGAGTTTGCAAAAGATATTAA
>CACEMT010000037.1 GCA_902560685.1 uncultured Pelagibacteraceae bacterium
CAATTTTTTTTTTCAATTTAATCTCTTGTTTGCCCTTTTCCTAGAACCTCATATTTATATGAAATCAATTGGTTTAAACCTACGGGTCCCCTTGGTGGTAGAGTATTAGTTGAAATTCCAACCTCTCCTCCAAATCCAAATTCACCTCCATCTGCAAATTGGGTTGAAGTATTATGCATCGCTATTGAGCTTTTTATATTTTTTAAAAACAAATCTGCACTTTTTTTATTTTTTGTAATTATACTATCCGTATGCATTGTTCCGTATTTATTAATATGTTTGATTGCCTCAAAAATATTATCTACAGCTTTAACAGATACTTTGGGCGCTAAGTATTCTTTTGACCAATCTTTTTCATTTGCTTTCTTAGACTTACCATTAAAATTTTTTCTAATAGTCGCATCAGCAATTATTTCGCATTTGTTTTTAGTTAATTTTTCAAGTACTGGATTACAGAATTTCTTTATTATTTTTTTATGCATTAAAATTGTTTCTGTTGCTCCACATATACTTGTATTTCTTAATTTAGCATTGTGAACAATTTTTACTGCCATATTTAAATCTGCATCTTTATCAATATAAGTATGACAAATTCCTTCTAAGTGTCCAATTATTGGAACTGAAGATAGTTGTTGTACTTTTTTAACCAAGTTTTTACCACCTCTAGGAATAATAACATCAATGAACTTTTCCATTTTTGATAGTAAATAATCTACAGATTTTCTATTTTTATTTTTTACTATTTGAACATAATTCTGATCAACATTATTTATTTTTAGAGCGTCTCTAAATAACTTCGCTATGATCATATTTGAATTATATGCTTCCGACCCACCTCTTAAAATTATTACATTACCTGATTTAAAGCATAAGCTTGATACATCGGATGTAACATTAGGTCTGCTTTCATAAATTATACCAATCACACCAATTGGAGTTGAAACTCTTTTTATAATTAATCCATTAGGTCTTTTCCATCTGCCAATTAGTTTATTTATTGGGTCGCCTAATTTAATAATCTTTTGTATAGAAGCTTGCATTTCTTCTAATTTTTTTTGATTTAGTGTTAGTCGATCAATTAAATTTTCTGGAAGATTATTTTTGATAGCAAGTTTTATATCCTTATTATTTTCTTTAAGAATTTTTTTTTTATTTTTATTTATTAAATTTAAAAATTTTTTTAGAACCTTATTTTTATTTTTACTATCAATTTTGATTTTTGAAGCTTTCTTTGCTTTTATTCCAATATTTATTAGATTTTTTTTCATTTATACCTCGACCATATCATCTTTATGAACTACTTCCGATTTAGAAATATATCCCAAAAGTTCATAAATTTTATTAGAATGTTGTCCTTGAATTTTAATAGTTTCTTCTGATGAAAAAGAACTTAAACCTCGCGCATATTCATTTAAATTCTTATCTAAAATTTTTATATGATCGCCTTTGTTAAATTTTCCAATAACTTTTTTAATTCCTGCAGCCAAAAGACTTTTACCTTTTCTAAGTGCGTTAATAGCTCCATCATCTATAACAAGCTCTCCTTTTGGCGCAACTGAGCTAATAATCCATTTTTTTCTGGCATCTAGCTTCGAAACTTTCGGCAAAAACCAAGTGCATTTATTTTTTTCTATAATTTTTTTAATTGGTCGATTCAAGAGGCCATTTGCTATAACCATCACACAGCCTGATAGTTGACAAATTTTAGCTGCTTCAATTTTAGTTTTCATTCCACCAGTTCCATGCTCACTAATACTTTTAGTTGCTATTTTTTCTACATCCAAATCTATATTTTTAATTTCTTTGATTAGTTTAGAGTTTTTAAATAATTTTGGATTTTGTGTATACAACCCATCTACATCTGAAAGAAGAACTAAACAATCAGCACTTGATATTTGAGCAACACGTGATGCTAGTCTGTCATTATCACCATATTTTATTTCTGTTGTAGCAATACTGTCATTTTCATTAACGACCGGAACAAATCCTAATTTAAATAAATTTTCAAAAGTTCTTTTTGCATTTATAGCCCTTCTTCTTTGCTCAGTATCTTCTAAAGTAA